>CANBSW010000130.1 GCA_947372235.1 Chitinophagaceae bacterium
CAGGAGATGCTTTCAGTACTTCGATCACTTTATTGAGTTCGGCCAGCATTGCGGCTTCTTTCTTGGTGATCACTTTCAGACGCTCTTCGTATTGCTTTAAGTTAGAAGCGCTGGCTTCTACAGCAAATTTCTGAGGGATGAGGTAATTACGTGCATAACCATTTTTAACGGTTACCAGTTCGTTACGACCACCCAGGTTGTCTACGTCTTGAATTAAAATTACTTGCATGATGTTTGGTTTAGTCCCAAGAGCCCAGTCCGCCTGCGCGTTGTCGACTGTCTTTGCCCGCCGTAGCCGAAGCTTCGGCGGATAAATTAGGGATGGTTACTAATTAAAAGTCTATTTCAATAAATCAGTTACATATGGTAACAAAGCCATTTGACGGGCTTTCTTAACTGCGTCCTGAACTTTACGCTGGTATTTCAAAGAGTTACCACTCAAACGGCGAGGTAATAATTTACCTTGTTCGTTGATGAATTTTTTCAGGAACTCGATGTCTTTATAGTCAACGTATTTAATGCCATATTTTTTGAAGCGGCAGAATTTTTTCTTTGGCTTCTCCTGTTTGATCGCGGTCAGGTATTTGATTTCGTTCTTTGCCATGATTAAGCCTCCTGTTTTTCTTTATCCTGCATTGCAAATCCGCCATTTCTTTTAACGTGGTTGTACTCGACGGCGTATTTATCGAGACGGGTGATCATGTGGCGCATGATTTGCTCATCGCGCAACATCTGGATCTTCAGTTTTTCATTAATGTCTGAAGGTCCCTGAAATTCCAACACCCAGTAAATACCGGTTGTTTTTTTCTGGATCGGGTAAGCGAGCGATTTCAATCCCCATGGGTTGCTGGCTATAGTAGCACCGCCTAATTCTGCAATCAGGTCGGAGTACTTTTTCTGAGAAGCTTTGAAGTCTTCTTCAGACAGTACCGGAGTAAAAATCACCATCAATTCGTAACTGTTCATTACTTAATTTTTAGGTTTTAAATTGGTTTATCCCAATGGACATCCCGCTTTGATTACTCGGCGGGAGAATCTGCCAAAACAGATTTGGGGCTGCAAAAGTACGGAAATGCAATTAATAATTAGGAATTAATAATTAAAAATTGACAGGATTGACGGGCATTTGAGGCAAAATTAGCCTGTTTTTGAGCCTTGCAGGTTTTATTTGAGGTTTTTTAGTAATACGATGTAGGTGGGAAAGTGGTCGCTGTAGCCGCCACGGTAGGTGTTGCCGTCCCAGGTGCGCATGGGGTAGTTTTTGTAGCGGCCGGTATTCTCTTTCATGAAATTTTGACTGAAAATGTGTTGTTCGTGGTAGAAAAAGCCCTCCTGTGGATGTTTCAGCCATGCATAAGAGATTAGAATCTGGTCGAACAACCCCCAGCTGTCACGGTTGGCGAGGGTGCCGATACCATTTTTGTAAGGTTGGTACCAGGGATTGAAAAGCTGACCGGGTTTGGTTTCTGCGATCGAAGATTTGGCTTCGAGCGTCTGGGTTATGCTGGGACTGTCGGGGTCATCGTTTAGATCTCCCATGAGAATAATTTTGGCATTAGGCTCATTTTGTACAATGGATTTGATATGATTTTTACAAACCAATGCCGCAGCTTCTCTTGCAGAGGAACTTCTTTCTTCACCACCACGGCGGCTTGGCCAGTGGTTTACATAAAGATGTATAGGTTCACCGGCAAGCCATCCTTTCACATATAAAATATCGCGGGTATAAAAAGCCTGTTTGCTGTTACCGGGCATTTTTACAAACAAGGGTTCTGCTTTTTCGGGGGCGAAAAATTTGGGGTTGTATAAAAAGCCAACATCAATACCGCGGGGATCTTTAGAATTGAAGTGAATGAGCTGGTAATGGCGGTGATTGATGAGCGGGTGATGAATGAGATCGGTTAATACCGTATCATTTTCAATTTCTGCAACGCCCAGAATTGCGGGACCAACTTCTGAAATGTCTGTGCCGATCATACTGATTACAGTGGCGAGGTTATTCACTTTATCGGTATAAATATCTTTTGTATAATGTTTCATTCCGGATGGTGTAAAATCTTCATCGTTAATCATGGGGTTATGGATGGTGTCGTAAAAATTTTCAAGATTATAAAATGCAATGATGCAGGTTTTGTATTTTTTTATTTGTGCATCAACAATAAAAAAACTGGTCAAAAAACTGAAAACTAAAATGCGGTATTTCATTTGAATCTATTTTGCCAAACTTACCGTGTTGTTCTCTGCAGAAATAGAGTATTTACCGCAAAAATGAAAAGAGTTGTTGTTTACATAAAACAAATAATTATTTTTATTTCCTGTTTGTGCAACTGCGTTGTTAACTCCCCTGATTATTTATCGAATAAATTCTATTACCATGCTGAAAGTATTATGGCTACAGGCTTTTTTATGCCTGATGGGAAGCTTGTGTGCACAATCAACCCGTAAACTAAATATTGTAAAAAACAAATTTGTGGATAGTTCACAAGCTGCTTTATTGAAGGAGGACATGGTATATGATCTTCCCATTATTTCTGTGAATGAAGGGGAAAGATCGGAAGGGAATATCCCATTTGTTCCTTCCATTCTTTCAGCAGGAAGAGATGTGTTTATGAGTACAGCCAGTTTTCATTTTGGTGTGGTTAGATTTAAAATAAGAGGGTATGACGGGAATGTTTTTTCAACGCAGATTAATGGGATGCCCATGGATAACCTTGATGATGATAATACGCAATGGAGTTTATGGAGTGGCTTAAACGATGTAACAAAAAATACAGAAATGATTTTGGGTATAAAACCCGGTGAACATTTGTTTGGGGATATTGGAAATGCAGTAAGTATGGATATGCGGGCATCAAAGCAGAGAGAGCAGACGCAGTTTAGTTATGCATTTTCGAACCGGAGTTTTTCACACAGATGGATGTATACCACTGCAAAAGGATTTAATAAAAAAGGATGGGCTTATTCGCTTTCGGGTAGTTGGCGAAGTGCAGGAGAAGGCTATTTTCCGGGAACGAATTATTATGGGGGCAGTTATTTTGTTGCGCTTGATAAACGATTGAATGACGGCCATCTTGTATCTATGATCTTTTTGGGAAGTGCAACAGCAAATGCAAAGCAGGGGCCTGTTTTAAAAGAATCTGTTGCATTGGCCAGTGCTTTATATAATCCGTATTGGGGCTATCAATCAGGTAAGAAACGCAGTGCCAATATCGGCAGATCGCATCAACCGGTATTGATCATAACGGATGATCATCGGATCAATAATAACAGCTATTGGATATCAACCATCGGCTGTACGATGGGCGAGAAAAGCAATACAGCATTGGATTGGTATAAAGCTGCTGATCCGCGACCGGATTATTATCGTTACCTGCCATCTTATCAAACGGATTCTGTTTTACGATTGTTTGTGGTTGATGAAATGCACCATCATGAATCGTTGAGACAGATTAACTGGGATCATTTGTATACTGTAAATAAAAATAGTAGAGAAGCCTTGTTTGATGCAGATGGGGTTAGCGGTAATACAATAACGGGTTTGCGGTCTCATTATATTCTGGAAGAACGGGTGGTTGGAATGACAAGAGTTTCTATCAACACCAATTTTCATACACGACTGAATGAAGAACTTTCTTTTTCAGGAGGAGCCAATTGGCAATTACAACAAAGCCATTATTTCAAAAGAATGAATGACTTGTTGGGAGGAGACTATTTTGTGGACTGGAATCAGTTTGCAGAAAGAGATTTTCCGAATGATGTGGCTGTGATTCAAAACGACCTTAATAATCCCAACAGGATAGTAAAAGCAGGAGATATTTATGGGTATGATTATTTGGTGAACACCAATAAGGGAGCAGCATGGGCACAGATCACGGGATCCCGAAAGAAGATCGATTTTTTTGCTGCATTTGAAATGGTTTATACATCGTATGAGCGCTATGGGAAAATGAAAAATGGATTATTCCGGTTCAATTCTTTTGGCAGATCGACTTTAAATGAGTTCAATACTTATGCAATGAAAGCAGGTATTACGTATAAGATCAACGGCAGAAAATACCTTTACCTGCAGGCAGCTGCTTTTAGTAAACCGCCATTGTTTGATGATGTTTTTATTTCCCCTCGAACAAGAGATACCCGGCAGGATATCATTCAAACTGAAAAAGTAAAAACCGCAGAAGCCGGCTATGTATGCAATGCACCGAGAATTAAACTGAGATGCAGTGCTTATATCACTTCTTTTAAAGATGGGATGAATGTGACTACCTTTTACCATGATGGCTATGGAAATTTTGTAAACTATGCCTTATCCGGAATCAACAAATTGCATTATGGAACAGAGTTTGGGATGGAGTATAAGGTCTCAAATCACATTCTTTTTACAACTGCCGCATCAATTGGTCGATATTATTATAATAACCGTCAAATGGTTGCTGTAAGTGCAGATAATGACGCATCTGTTCTAGAGAAAACAATTATTTTTTCTCAAAATTTCAGGATACCCGGAACCCCACAGGAAGCTTATGGGGTGGGCATCTCTTACCAATCGGCGGGTTCTTTTTACCTGAATGTTTCAGGAAATTATTTCCGGCAACAATGGCTTGCGATAAATCCTTTGAGGAGAACCTATAATGCTGTTGAAAATGTAGTTGCGGGAACAGAACAATGGGATCGAATCATTCATCAACAATTATTGCCAGAACAATATACGGTTGATCTTTCTGCAGGTAATTCTTTCCGTTTAAAATTGTATCATGGAAAACAAAAACAAACCCTGGTTTTCAATCTCAGTATTAATAATCTGTTGAACAAACAGGATGTTATTTCGGGTGGATATGAACAACTTCGTTTTGATACCGATACCAAGAATATTGACAAGTTTCCACCCAAATACTTTTATGCAATGGGATTGAATTTTTCAGCCAGTTTTTCACTTCGGTTTTAAAATCTATTTTATGAAATCTTTATCAGGCAAAGGGAGTTTGTATTTATCTATATTAGTTTTGATGAGTATTCAATGCAATAAAAAATTTGATACACCGCCGGAATACAATGGCCCGGATCTTCAACCCAATCTTTCAATCAGTGCCTTGCGTGCAATGCATTTTATGGGCAATTTTGATCATATTGTAAACGATTATATCATTGAAGGCATCGTGGTTGCAGACGACAGCAAGGATAATTTTTACAAATCCATTATCATGCAAGATAGTACCGGTGGCATTACTATCCGGCTGGATGGAACTGGTTTGTATAATGATTATCCCGTAGGCAGAAAACTGGCAATAAAATTAAATGGATTATGGATGGGAGATTATGCAAGGATGATCCAATTGGGGGCCGGGGTTGACAGATCAGATTCTTTATTTCCTCAAATTGCTCCGATACCGGTTCCTTTGTTTGACAGGTTTTTGATTAAGAAAAGTTTACAGAATGCAATTGTTCCTAAAACTATTCGCATAGATCAGTTGAATGATTCTTTACAAAGCTGTCTGATCAAAATTGATAACCTGGAATTTGCAGTAGCTGATACCGGGAAACCCTATGCGGATGTGATCAACAAATTATCAGATAATACCATTGTTAAAGCTTGTAGTGGCGGAAGTGCTTATATCAGAACGAGCGGCTTTGCACGTTTCGCAGGTATTAAAACACCAAGGGGAAATGGAAGTTTAACAGCTATTTACAGTGTTTTTAAAACCGATAAACAATTGATGATCCGCGATACTTCTGATGTACAGATGAATGGTTTGCGATGCACGGGTGCGGGTTCGAAATTATTGTTGGCAGAAGATTTTACGAACCAGTCTCCGAACACAAATCTTACAATTACTGGATGGAAAAATATTGTGGAAACAGGGGGTAAATCATTCCAGGTAAAATCTTCCAGTAATAATAATTATGCAGAGATCAATGCTTTTGCTACCAATCAACTAACTGTTGTTTCTTGGCTAATTTTACCCCCTGTAAACCTGAGTAATTCTGCCAATGAGATTTTGAGTTTTCAAACAAAAGACGGGTTTGATAATGGCGGCGTTTTACAGGTATTTGCTTCTACAAATTATGATGGAGGAAATACCCCGTGGAAAGCAAAATGGACTTTGTTGAAACCTATTATTTCAAAGGGGTCGGTAACAGGTATTGCATCAGATTGGCTGGCTTCAGGCAATATTAGTCTGGCAGGCTATTCCGGCTCTGTTTATATAGCTTTTCGGTACGATGGGGCTGATCCGGTTTTGGCTTTTGATAAAAGAACTACCACTTTTCAGATTGATAATGTGAGAATAGAAGGGAACTGAATTTTCTGAAATTTTTTCCTGTCAAAATAAGAGTGACTGGTTTTTATACCGATATAATCTTGTCATCCTGTCAGAAATTGGCTTTTGGTATCGTCTTTGACCATCAGGAGCAAAACAAGCACTATGCAAAAAGGCCAGATACGGGTACAAACGGAGAATATCTTCCCCATCATTAAAAAATTCCTTTACAGCGATCACGAGATCTTTCTGCGTGAGCTGGTAAGTAATGCTGTGGATGCTTCCCAAAAATTAAAAACGCTTTCCTCCATCGGCGAAGCCAAAGGTGAATTGGGCGAATTGAGGATTGATGTGGTTTTGGATACCAAAGAGAAAACCCTGAGTATTATTGATAGTGGTGTGGGTATGACGGGCGAAGAAGTTGATAAATACATTAACCAGGTTGCTTTCAGCGGCGCTGAGGAGTTTATGGAAAAATACAAAGATGCCAATATTATCGGGCATTTTGGACTGGGTTTTTACAGCTCATTTATGGTGAGTGATAAGGTGGAGATCTTTACCAAAAGCCATAAAGAGGGAAGCGGCGTTTATTGGAGTTGCGACGGAAGTCCGGAATTTGAATTATATGATGTTGATTACAGTGTACGTGGTACCAAGATCGTGCTGCATGTAAATGAAGAAAGCAAAGAATTTTTAGAAGCAGGAAGAATCAAAGGCATTTTGGAAAGATTCTGTAAGTTCTTGCCGGTTGCTATTTATTTTTCTGAAGTGGGTGTAGAAAAAGAAGCGGATGCTGAAGAGAAATCCATCAACAATACCGATCCGATCTGGATCAAGAAACCTTCTGAATTAACCAAAGAAGATTACGAGAAATTCTATAAAGAATTATATCCCTATAACGAAACACCTTTATTCTGGATTCATCTGAATGTGGATTATCCATTTAATTTAACCGGTGTTTTATACTTCCCTAAGATCAAGCAGAGTTATGAAATACAAAAGGATAAGATCCAGTTGTATTGCAATCAGGTGTTTGTTACTGATGAAGTAAAAGATATTGTTCCTGAATTTTTAATGTTATTACAGGGTGTGATTGATAGTCCGGATATTCCTTTGAACGTGAGCCGCTCATATTTACAGGGTGATCCGAATGTGAAAAAGATCAATGCACATATCACCAAAAAAGTAGCCGATAAATTAGACGAGATCTTCCGCAACGAAAGAACTTCTCTGGAAGAGAAATGGGAAAGTCTTGGTTTGTTTGTGAAATATGGTATGATGACGGATGATAAATTCCTAGAAAAAGCCAATAAGTTTTTAGTGATGGAAGATACCGCCGGTAAATTCCACACAATTGAAGAATACAAAATAGCTACCGAAGTTTTACAGAAAAACAAAGATGGCAAACAGGTAATTCTGTACACCACCAATCCTGTTCAACAGGATGCTTATGTGCAGGCTTGTACCAACAAAGGATACATTGTTGTAAAAATGGAAACATTGGTGGATGCGGCTTTCATTAATACCATGGAAATGAAATGGGAGAATGTAAGCTTTGTTCGTGTGGATGCGGATATCGTTGATAACCTCATCGACAAACAGGAATCCAGCGAAAGTGTATTAAGCAAAGACGAAGAAACAAAACTGAAAGATTTATTCACTTTACCTATTTCAGATCTTCATGTTACAACGGAAGTAAAAGGACTGAGTCCGCAATCAGCACCGGTGGTAGCAACCAGACCTGAGTTTATGCGCCGTATGAAAGATATGGGTGCTGTAGGTGGCGGTATGACTGCTTTCTATGCACAGATGCCGGATGAAGTTACGTTAACAGTAAACGGCAATCACCCGATCTATCAAACATTATTAAAAGAAACCAATACCGATGTTCAGTTGAAACAGGTGCGTAACCTGGCTGATCTGGCATTGTTATCTCAGGGATTATTGAAAGGGACGGAGCTTACCAATTTCATTAACCGAAGTGTGGATTTGATGCAGGGGGAGAGTAAGGTTGTGGAAGCGTAAGTGTTGATTCATATTTATTAGAAGCCCGTTATCTTTTAGGATGACGGGCTTTTTTGTGGAAAATTATTTGGCACGCAAAGGCGCAAGGGCGCGGTTTTGGAGGTTGAGTTTATAGACCGTTTACAATTCGTTTGATGCCTGTTTTAAGGAGTTCTTCATTAAAGTTAATGAGGAGGCCTAATTTTACGTTTGTTAGTTTCAGGTAAGTAAGAACCTGTTTAAAATGAACAGGCGCAACTGCCTCAATAGATTTTACTTCAACTATCAATTTGTTTTCAATGATTAGGTCTGACCTGAACCCAAGATCAAGTTTTTGATTTTTCCAGATAACAGGAATAGGGGACTGACGTTTTACAAATAAGTTTTTAGAATGAATCAATTCATATTCCATAATCGTTTCATAAACAGATTCAAATAATCCCGGACCTAACTTTGTATGAATATCGTATGCAATTGACACAACTATTTTAGAAAGCTCATTTTCTGTCATGATAGAAATTTTAGCTAAAGCTAAAACCTTCTACAACCCCAAAATAGCGTATTAATACTCAATTTTCAACGTCCAAAAAACTGCGCCCTTGCGCCTTTGCGTGCATATATCCTACTCGCCCAGTTCCTTCCTCACCAACTCCCTCTTCATCCTCGAAACAGGAATTTCTGTCCCATCTTCCAATAATAAATACCCGCCATCCTGTTTAACCAAACTTTTGATAAACCGTTTGTTCACCAAATGTGTTTGATGGCAACGGATAAATCCATAACCCTGCAACATTTCTTCATATTCAAAAATGGGTTTGGATACCATGATCCGTTCTCCACCAAAAATGTAAAAAGTGGTATAGTTATTGGAAGATTCGCACCTAATAATTTCTTTGGTTTTGATGAATCTGGTTTCTTTAGCAGAAGTTAATGC
The DNA here is from genome assembly GCA_947372235.1 of Chitinophagaceae bacterium. Lineage (GTDB taxonomy): Bacteria > Bacteroidota > Bacteroidia > Chitinophagales > Chitinophagaceae > Sediminibacterium. Next base: position 9,193 of record CANBSW010000130.1, read on the forward strand.
AATGCGATGTGTATCTTTTTGCTGTTCGTTTTGTAAAACCTGCAGCAGGTTTTCTAATTTTTTATTTTGCTTTTTTTCAGAACTTCTGTAGATCGCTTTTTGAACGGCGGCTTTTAATTCGTCTGTGTTTATGGGTTTCAGTAAATAATCAATGGCAGAAAATTTAACAGCCTGTATTCCATATTGCTCAAATGCAGTTACAAAAATGAGTTCGAAGTGATGTGTCCGTAAAGATTGTAACATATCAAACCCATTCTTGCCGGGCATTTGGATATCGAGAAAAACAATATCAGGGGTAAGTTGTAAGATCAGTTTCTCGCCATCGGTTGCATTGGTAGCATCTCCAATAATTTCCAGCTGCGGGCAATACTGACGCAGCAATATTGCCAGGTTATCAATATTGTTTTGTTCATCATCAATAATAACTGCAGTGATCAGCATCTTACAACCAGTTTACGAATCTTAAATGTACAGTTGTTCCGGTATTTTGTGTGCTTTCAATTGAGAATTGGATGTGTTGTTTCCTAAACGACTGGTTTAAGAGGGCTATCCTGTCTTTGGTGAGTTTCAGTCCAAGTCCATTACCAGTTGTGTTTTTGGTAAACCCAATCCCATTATCCCAAATTATGATCTGCAAGTTTTGGTGATCTGAAAAGAAATTAATTTTAATGGTGCCATTATCATGTAAAGTTGAAATGCCATGCTTTACAGCATTCTCAATTAAAGGCTGTAATAGCAAAGCGGGAATTTCAACTGAATTCTTATCGATCTTTTCATCAATGATGATTTCATATTGAAAGTGAAACCTAAGCTGCTCCAATTTTAAATAAGTATCTAATATTTTCAATTCTGTTTGAAGGGGAACTAATTCTTTGTCATTATTCTTTAATGTTTCGCGTAACAAATTACTGAACTCTGTAAGATAATAATTGGCGCCGGGGATATCATTTTTATTGATCAATCCCTGAATCGAACTAAGTGCGTTAAAAACAAAATGCGGATTTAACTGCGCATACATTGCTTTTAATTCATATTTGGCTTGATTTTTTTCATACTCTTTTTTTCGAAGCTCGTTTTTTTTCTTTCTACGAAAAAGATAAAACACGGTCGAAATAATAAATAAGCCAAATAAAGCAATAATCAAAGCGACGAACTCGGTTCTTTTCCACCAGAAAGCTTTTGCATCAATGATATAATGGGTGGTGTTTGTATATTTATTTTTTTCACGAAAAAGCACTTCATAAATTTGATTTTCCTCTAGAGTTAAAAACAAAGTGCCACCCGTAAATGAGTTCCATGATGCAGTGGTGTCTGTTCTGGATAGTTTGACCAAAAACTCAATAGCGGCTGTATCTACAAACTGAAAAATAATCTTTTGTACACCTGGATTTACTATCACAATATTATTCTTGGTGAACGTTATCTCTTTATTTGATATGATATTATTATGATTGTCAACTGGAGTAATGGTTGGAACAAGGTCTGCATCCTGCGCTTGTGAAATTTGGCAGAAGAATATTAAAATTAAGGTTGGAAACAAAAAATTCTTTTTCATATTTTATTTTTCACAAACGTGTGATAAAATAAGAAGATTGTTTATTGCTTTTGTGAATCTGTATTTTTTGGATGTGAATTTGGAAGTTATTCTGATATTCTCAAATCTATCATCCTCAACTGCAAACTCGTTTCCCCATTCCATACGTTTTCATCAATGGTAAAAACAATATCCAGTGGTTGGTTCTTTTGGAGAAGAGAGAATTTATCAGCCATAGTAAAACCAATACCGGTAAGTGTGATATTGTTTTGTTTGAGTACAAAACGGATATGCTGTTCCTTCACAATTTTTGAGAACCCTGTATCGTATGCTTTTCTTGCAATAAAAACAGGACGCATATTCTCCGGTCCAAAAGGTTCCATTTGCGAAAGAATGCTGAACAGGGAAGGAGTGATATCCGTGAAAGTGATTTCGGCATCAATGATAATTTTGGGTATAAGAAGATCATCGGTTATGAGTTTGCTTACTTCTCTCTCAAACGCATCAGAAAATGCCTGCACATTTTCCGGAACCAATGTCATGCCGGCAGCAGCGAAGTGACCGCCATAACCCAACAGGTGTTCACGACAAGCGTGAATGGCTTCGTATAAATTAAAACCGGCAACACTTCTGGCGCTTCCCGCTACATAATCACCGCTTCTGGTTAATACGATAGTTGGACGATAATAGGTTTCTATCAATCTGCTTGCAACAATTCCAACAACACCTTTGTGCCAATGCTCCTGAAATACTACCGTTGTTTTTCGGTTGGTAAAATCAGGGTTACTTTGTATCATGTCGAGCGCTTCTTCGGTAATGGTGCTGTCGGCTTCGCGGCGGTCTACATTGTCGCTGTGCAGCATTTCTGCAAAGGAGAGGGCTTTGTTATAATCTTTTTCGATAAAGAGTTGAACCGCTTTGCGCGCATCATCCATTCTTCCGGCAGCGTTCACTCGTGGGGCTATTACAAAAACAAGGTTGCTGATATGCATGTGCTTTTGTACGCCTGCCAGTTGCATCAATGCTTTAATTCCGGCACAAGGGTTTTCATTTACTTTTTTTAAACCATAATATGCCATGGCCCTGTTTTCGCCTGTAATAGGAACAATATCAGCAGCAATGGCTGTGGCAACAAGATCGAGGTATTGCAGATACGATTCATCAGGCAATCCCAGTTCTGATGCAATTGCCATCATTAATTTAAAACCAACGCCACACCCGCACAATTCTTTATAGGGATAATTACAATCATTTTGTTTGGCATTTAAAATGGCAATGGCCGGCGGTAATTCTTTATCAGGCAAATGATGATCGCATACAATGAAATCAATGCCCAAGGTTTTTGCATAAGCGATCAGCTCAACTGATTTTATTCCACAGTCGAGGGATATAATTAATGTAAATCCGTTTTCTTTCGCGAAATCAATGCCCAGTTTTGATACACCATATCCTTCGCGATAACGATGCGGAATATAAAAATCAGTATCACTATAAATGTTATGAATGAACTGGAAAACACTGGCTACAGAAGTAGTACCATCAACATCATAATCACCAAATACAAGAATCTTTTCCGTTTTCGCGAA
>CANBSW010000131.1 GCA_947372235.1 Chitinophagaceae bacterium
AAACTGATCAATTGGACACATTCGAATAGTTTTAGAAGAATAGAATTATTCGTAGATGTTGCTTATGGTAGCGATCCTGAACAAGTGATCTCTCTTATAAATGAGGCAGCAATTAAGATTGATAAAGTAATGAAATATCCTAAACCCAAAGTACTTGTTCATGAGTTTGCATCCAGCGGCCTTAATATTAGGGTTTTGATCTGGACCTCTGAATTTGACAGTTGGCAGCAGATAAAAAGTGAATTACATGAAGTGATCTATAAAACATTTGCTGAAAATGGAATTGAGATCCCTTATCCTAAAACAGATATCTATATCAAATCAATGCCCGAAAAAAATAAATAATATTATTCTCTTTTTAGTGCTCGCTTCGTCATTTATCAAGCCCCATTTTACCAGTTTAATCTGGCTTTTGTGATTTTTTCTACAAATTATAATAGATGGATTCTATAACAACCTTAAATATCCAATATAGTGCTTCAAAAAAATACCGTTTCGGGAATCCGGGTATTTTGGAGATTATAATGGGCTTAAAGAGTAAGAAGCTGTTTGAATTAATTAATTCAAAAACTGTAAACAAGTTGTTTCCTCTAAAATGGCATACGGATGGCACGGATTAAGCAGATTAGCGCTGATTAGATCCCTTTATCAGTGTCATCCGCGTGCTATTAAATCGGTATGCAACTAATTTTCTACAAATAACTCAAACAGCTACTAAATATGGATTAGAAGGAATACTTTCAGTTAACCTCTTTTAAAATCTTCTTGTAAAAAGTTCGCATCTGAGATACCTTCGGGCAAATTTATTTTAAGGCATTCTTTTTGGAAAACATTATCATTTTTTCAATGAATAATATTGGATTTCAAAAATTTTCTGATATCCTGCCTTAAGAAGTTCGAACTAATTCCTGTTGACCACATGTTTTCTCTAAATAAAAAAATAATAGTGAACTCGGAATTACTCCGAGTGCAAATAAAACCAGCTGGCTGCAGAATAAAAAGATTTCCTTGATTAATGAAACAAAATTAAAACATCACTTTTTACAGCTTAAACATTCTTATCAGGTCTACATCTTACTGGGAATATTAGTAAAATGATAGATGGTGAGTAGAAATTAATATTAAACTAATGGGCTCCATTTATTAAGTTTGAAAAAATAACCATTTTTCTGTTTTAGCCCCAACCATCTCAAAATGACAAAAACACGTTATAGTTTTTTTATATGCCTAATCATTTTTATCAGCACCTTACAATTTAGCATTCCCCCAAAAGATCTGCTGTTTCAGGAAATCTCATCTGATTATTCGGGTCTTCATTTCAGTAATAATATTGAGATTAAGAAAATTGTATACGGATCTGGAGCAGATTACGTGTATGGTCATAATGCTGCCGGCGTAGGAGTTGGTGATTTTAATAATGACGGGCTTCCCGATTTGTTTTTTAGTAGTAATATGGTTGCCAATAAACTTTACCTTAACAAAGGAAAATTTACTTTTACTGATGTTACAGATTCTGCAGGAGTAGCCGGCAACAAAAAATGGGGAACAGGGGTAAGCGTAGTAGATATTAATGGTGATGGATTACTCGATATTTACGTAAGCCATTCCGGTAATCTCAAGGATATAGCTGATTTAAAAAATGAACTGTTCATTAATACCGGTATTATAAATGGTATTCCGCATTTTCAGGAAAGAGCCAAAGAATATGGTTTGGATCTTCCGGGTACACATACAACTCAGGTTGCATTTTTTGATTATGACCATGATGGTGATCTGGATGCTTTTATCCTTAACCATGGATTAGAACCCTACCAGGTATTTCAACCTGCAGAAATTTATCATCAAACTTTTAATCCACTTAACAGTAATATGTTAATGCGGAATGATAACGGACATTTTGTAGATGTAACAAAAGAGTCGGGAATCATTGGTTCTGACATCAATTTTGGTTTGGGAATTGTAATCAATGACCTGAACAATGATGGCTGGCCGGATATCTATTGTACCAGTGATTTTACGGAAAGGGATTTTTGTTATATCAACCAGAAAAATGGAAAATTTCTGGAAACAGCGCAAAAAAGTTTTACTCATTTATCGAGTTCTTCAATGGGAACAGATGCCTCCGATTATAATAATGACGGGAATTCGGATATCATTACCCTTGATATGAAACCTAACGACTATTTCAGACAAAAGGTTACCTATATGGCTGATAATGACGATGCATTTAATCGAGCAGCTAATCTTGGGTATTATATTCAGTTTTCGAGAAATATGTTGCAACAGAATTTCGGTAATGATAAGGACGGTATTCCACATTTTAGTGAAATAGGACAGTTGCAAGGGATAGCTGCTACAGACTGGAGTTGGGGCCCGTTATTTGCCGATTTTGATAATGATGGATGGAAAGACCTTTTCATTTCTTCCGGCTATCCTGATGATATGTCAATGGATCGAAGAAACAATTATATTCAGGATAAGACAACCGTATCATTATTTACTTCCAATTCTCATCTTTATAAAAATAATAATGGTAAAGGATTTTCTGATGTAACCAATAGCTGGAAACCAGAAAAAAAAGCATTGTCGTATGGTGCTGTTTATGCTGATTTTGATAATGATGGTAAACTGGATCTTTTGATCAGTAACCTGAATTCAGAACCGATACTTCTGCGAAATAAGCAGACTGATAAAACAGCGGGAAACTATTTATCTATCTCATTACAACAGGAAGGACTTAATTATTTTGCATTAGGAGCAAAAGTAAATGTAACTGCGGGTAAGTTGAATCAGTTTCAGGAATTGGAGCCCGTAAGAGGCTATCAATCCAGTCAGGACTATACCTTACATTTTGGAATGGGTTCTGAAGCGAAAGCAGACATTGTTGTAACCTGGCCTGATGGTTCAACAACAAAAGAAGCAGCGGTTCCAACTAATCAGCATATAAAGATCAGTAAAAAAAATACAGGTAAGGGCCTGACTAACTCAACTTCACAACAGTTTTCATTTTCGGAATTGCCAATCCAGGAGAAAGATTCCTTTATCTCAAAACAATTTGATCACCCCGATTTTAAATACCAGTTCTCTTTGCCGTATAAAGTGTCAGATTACGGTCAGGTAGTTGCCTCAGGCGACATTAATGGTGATGGTATACCTGATTATTATATAGGTGGTGAAGCCGGCGCTTCAAAATTTTTCATGATCGGAAAACCTGATGGTAATTTCACCAAAACCGATCCTGGTTGTTTTGATGTAACAGATGATAATACTACAGCCATTTTTTTAGATGCTGATAAAGATGGAGATCAGGATCTGATACTTCAAAGCAGAAAAGGGAGAAGCACGCAACCTCAATTATATTATTCCGATACGGTATTTATTACCCGGTTTTTCGAAAATACGGGGAAAGGAAATTTTAAGGAACTGACAGGAGTGTTTCCTTCAATGAATATTTGTAAAACCATTGCTGCCGGTGATTTTGACCAGGATGGAGATCCGGATCTGTTTATGGGGGGCTATACAAGACAAATTACTTTTGGAAAGAAAACCGACAGTTATATATTACGTAATGACTCAAAGCCCGGTAAAATTTTATTTTCCGATGTTACTGCTCAGGTATTGCCGGATAAGAACATTGGTATGATCACTTCGGCAGAATGGAAGGATATGAATAATGATAAATATCCGGAATTGCTGGTTACAGGAGAGTGGATGAGTTGTAAATATTTCAGCAATATTAACGGAAAACTGGTTGATCAAACTTTTCAAAGTGGATTGGGAAATCTAACGGGTTTGTGGAACTGTATTTATCCTGTAGATATCAATGGAGATGGATATATTGATATTGTAGCAGGTAATGTTGGACAGAATAATCAATTCAATGTTTCAGAAAAATTTCCTGCTAAACTAACTATGATTGATTTTGAAAGTGCAGGTGGGGGCATACCCAATCCGGTTCCTTTAATGAGCACCTATTATTCAGACAGCCTCGAATACCCGATTGTATTTCGTGATGAATTGCTATCTATCTCACAAAGGCTACGAACAATATTTAATAATTATGAATCGTATGCAAAATTAACCATGCCTCAGTTGGTTAAAAAAACAGGGGCAAAAATAAATGCGGTGTATTCTTGTAATAATCTTCGATCAGGTGTTTTTATCAATGACGGAAAAAATCATTTCAAGTTTATTCCGTTTCCGGAATCAGCTCAGATAAGCAGAGTTAACTCGGTTGTTCAATTTAATAATGGAACAAAATATTCAGATTTACTTCTCGCTGGTAATTATTTCGGATATAAGATCCAGTTTGGAAGACAGGATGCATTGCCGGTTCTTCAATTGCAATACAAGGAAGGGCAATTGGAAGGTCTTATGCCAGGTATTACAGGACTGTTTTCAACCGGTCAGGTTTCTAAAATGTTTGTATACCTGTTCAAAAACAAACAAAGAATACTACTTTTCAAAAAAAATGAAGCACCCCAAATGTTTGAATACCATGCCAATTAAAAGAAATGTTTTTCTCCTCCTGTTTTTATTAGCTTCATTCAAAGTTTCTGCAACTGTTGATTATGGACGTGATTCATATCCTCTTAATTATCTGCAGAGAAACTTATCACTTATCCTGGTAAATGATAATATCTCTCCCCCAATGGCTTCACGGGTTTACATGTATTCACATATGGCATCCTATTGCATTCTCATGAACGAGGACAAAAAAAACATCTGTTCCTCTGTCAAAGATTTTCCTGTCATCAATTTATCGGCTTACGGAAAAAAATACCTGCCATCACTGGCTGCCTCATTTGCTTTTTTTCAGGTTGCTGAAAAAATGATATATACCGTTCAACCCTTTCGTGACTCATTTGCTGTTTTGCAGAATTGGTATCGGAATCAGGGAATTACACCGGATGTGTTTCAACAATCTAAAAAAGTTGGAATGGCAGTTGCTCAAAAGATCATCAACTGGATGAATACCGACAGGTTCAATGAAACCAGAAAGATGAACAAGTATGTGCTACTAAAAACACCGGGAAAATGGCAATTAACATCTCCCGGTTACTTTCCTGCAGTTGAACCACATTGGGGCGAAATAAGGCCATTATTATTAACCGACAGAAAAGAACTTGATAAACTTTTACCTATTCCTTTTGATACCTCACGAAAATCATTTTTTTATAAGGAGGCAGATACACTGTATAAAATAACAACCCGACTTTCTGATGAGCAAAAATTAATAGCCTCATTCTGGGATTGTAACCCTTTTGCACTTAAACCTGTTGGACATATTAATTTGATTGATAAAAAAATATCGCCCGGTGGTCACTGGATGAATATTGCAGCAATTGCCTCCCATTCAAAAGGGCTGGATATCAAACAAACAAGTCAGGTATTTACCCGTTGCGCAATTGCTTTATTCGATGCATTTATTTATACCTGGGATAAAAAATACCAGTATAGTTATCTGCGGCCTGAAACTTTTATACAACAAAACGGGATTGATAATAACTGGAAACCTTTTATTCAATCTCCTCCCTTTCCTGAATTTCCAAGTGGCCATGCGGTCGTATCAAATGCTGCGGCTTCAGTATTAACCGGCTATTTCGGGGCTGATTTTACTTTCATTGATGATACTGAAATCGCTTATGGACTGGCGCCTAGAAAATTTAATTCCTTTCTGCAAGCCGCAGATGAAGCTACCATCAGCCGCGTATACGGAGGAATCCATTTCATTTTTTCCTGTTTTACAGGTCAGCAAATGGGTAAGCTCATAGGTGACAAAATTAACAGACAGTTCGAAAAAACCGAAACAAAGCACTGATTACAGATCAGTTAATAATGTTTATTTAATTAATGTGTGGATCTGGTTGCTTTTACTTTCACAGGCGGTTTAACAGGTGGTACCATTTTATCGAAGATCTTTTTCAGAACTATAAAATAGTTTTGTTCATCCTCTTCTGTAATCTCCTGAATAAAGGTTTCTCCCGTTTTTCCGTTTTTAAAATGAACCTGCTGAACTGGGGATGAGAAAAGTGTGTCCTGATAAGGTTTCTTTAATTCAAACCAGCAGGAAAGAGGCTGTTCACAAAACTCAGGACTCGTAGATCTTAATTTCACTGTTCTTCCATTAGCCAAAACAAGATTTAAGGAATCTCTGAAAAAACATTTCCCCAAACCTTTGGCAAATACTTCAATTCCGAAGATTCCTTTTAATATTCCTTTTTCACGGTCAGCATCGAACCTAATAGAAAACATCATATTTTTTTTATCTGTTTCCTTCACAAAAAAAGGAAATTCTGCAATAAACATCGCACCCTTATTGTCTGGAAGCTGCAGCTTATTGATGTTTTGAACATGTATTACTTTCTGGGCATTCAAAAAATTGATACCTAAGATGGCAAATGCAAAATAAAATAAAACAGGGGCAATAATATTTTTCATAATCTTCATTTTACCTAAGGAGTTACGCCTTATTCCTGCAATGATATGCCATTTTGTATTTCAATTTTTTAGCTTTCAGTATTTTTTAAGTAATTAAGTCACTTTCCATTTTCGATTTTGAAAATGCTATTCTAAACAGAGGTGTAACATTAAGATTCAATTAAAATCTAGCAATGTAGTATTATTACTACAATCGTAACAGTTTATTCCACATATAATTGCTGTTATTATTCTTAGGGATATTCATTATAGACTGATAAGCAGTCTATAATGAATGAAGATTTTTCAATCGATCAATTGTCTTTTTTCGCAGTATTTAGATATAGAAATTGCCCTTAGAATAAATAAATGTTGTCAATTGACAATAACAATTTAGCCAAAACCGCCCCGTTATGTATACCAAATTTACCTGCCAAGCTGAATTTTCGAATTCAGTAAAAACCGAGTATTCGGAAAAATCCCTTTTTAAGAAATTAATAATTCCCCGGATATGTAAGGGAGTTACTTTCATTTTTCTAATTGCTTTGAGCCAGTTCGCTCAAGGTCAGAGTGTAAATACGCCGTATTTATATTCAGGTAATAATCCGATCTGCACTACTTCAGGGCAAGTGGCTAATTTAGGAATGGGATCAAGTAATCTTTATTATAATGGGCAATATCCTACCTCCAGTACAACTTATTGGGAATATTCTACCGATAATATAAACTGGACCTCTATTGCCAGTAATACTAATCCATATCCTGCTAATCAGCCAGGATATTATAGGAATCGGGTTGATGCAAATTATCAATTTAGCACTACTTCCTATTATTATCAATACTACGATTGTGGGTATTATCAATACTATGATTGCGGATATTATTATTACTACGATTGTAATTGCTATTATGACTGGGGTGTTCGTTATTGTGATCGTTGTTATTATTATCAATACCAAACCTGCTCTTATTATGTAAATCAAACTTGTTACCAGTACGTACCTTATACAAACTATTATAATGAGAGTCATAGCTGGTATTCTAACGCTTATCAGGTAACTGCTGCAAATCCAACATTAAATGGGTTTAGTAGTAGTAATCCATCCAGTGTTTGTATATTGAACATCGGTACCACTACTGTTTCATTTTCTTCAACAGGAGGAAATTATGATAATCTGGCATGGTCTGTGCCTTCATGGATGACCATTGTAAGTGGCCAGGGAACCAGCACTATTACAGTTAGTATTAATAACGGTCAGGTAAATGGCAGTGCAACTGGATCTATTACAGCAACTCCTAAAATTTCTACTTGTTCGGGTAGTGCCAGATCTTTCAATTTTACAGCAAATGCACTTCCTTCAGCTTCATCAGTTAAAACCAATGTAACCTGCCCGGGTGGTAATGATGGCAGTATTACTATTACAGGATCAGGTGGAAAAGCACCTTATCAATACTCTATCAATGGCGGAAGTACTTACAGCCCTTCTTCAACATTTGGTGGTCTTGGTGTAGGAACTTATTCATTGTATATTAAAGATGCTAATAGTTGTCCGAGTGCAATTGGTAGTGTTACTATCAGTCAGGTAGATGCAATTAATCCTACCATTATTTGTCAGGCAGATATCACAATGTCTGCTTCCAGTCCTGCCGGTGCAATTGTAAATTATGTTACACCAGTTGCTTCAGATAATTGCAGTGCTACAACAACCTTAACAGCAGGTTTTGCAAGTGGTGCGGTTTTCCCGATAGGAAATACAACTGTTACTTATAAAGCAACAGATGCTTCCGGAAATTCTGCTGAATGTTCATTTAATGTAAATATCAGCGGATTGGCTCCTTCGATTGTTTGTCCTTCTGAAGCAATCACAGCTACCAATGAGGAAGGTAAATGTGAAGCAGCTGTAAGTTTTGCAGCAACAGAAACAACCGGTATACCGGCATCAACTATCAGCTACACAGAAAATGGAAATCCTGTAACATCAGGTAGTTCCTTTACTGTTGGAACGCATACGATTGAAGCGATAGCCATCAACCCTGTAGGCAGATCTACCTGTTCATTTACAATTACAGTATTGGATACCCAATCACCGGTATTAACAGGTGTTCCTGAAAATATCACTGTTGAGTGTGATGGTATACCAGCGCCTGCAACTGTAACTGCGAGCGATAATTGCAGTACATCTGTTCCTTCGTTTACTGAAACAAGAACGGATGGTGATTGCCCTAGCAGATACACATTAACAAGAACATGGTCAACAACGGATGCGTCTAATAATACAACCACGGCAACACAGGTAATTACTGTACAGGATACAAAAGCACCAGTTTTGTCAGCAGCTCCAGAAGATGTAACAGTTGAGTGTGATGCAGTACCGGAAGCGGCAACATTAACAGCAACAGATAATTGCGATGCAGAACCGGTTGTTACTTATGGTGAAGTAAGAAAAGATGGCGATTGTCCAAACAGTTATACATTAACCAGGACCTGGACAGCAGTTGATGCCTGTGGCAATACATCAAGTAAAACACAGGTGATCACTGTACAGGATAAAACTGCACCAATCTTATCAGCAGCTCCTGTAGATGTAACAGTTGAGTGTGATGCAGTACCTGTTGCAGCAGTATTAACGGCAACGGATAATTGTTCAACACCAACAGTTACTTATACTGAAACAAGAGCCGATGGTAGCTGTCCAAATAGTTACACATTAACCAGAACCTGGACAGCAACTGATGCCTGTGGTAATACATCAGGTAAAACACAAGTAATCACCGTTCAGGATACAAAAGCACCTAAATTGTCAATTGCTCCTGGAGATATAACAGTAGAGTGCGATGAGGTACCAGCTGCTGCAGTATTAACAGCAACGGATAATTGTGATGCAGCTCCGGTAGTTAGTTACAACGAAACAAGAACCAATGGAACAAGTGTAAACAACTATACATTAACCAGGGTATGGACAGCCAAAGATGCTTGTGGTAATACATTCAGTAAAACACAGGTGATCACGGTAAGAGATACGAAAGTGCCAGTATTTGTAACGGTTCCGGGTAATTTTAATGTGAATACTGATAATAATGTATGTGGAGCCGTAATTAATTTTGCAGCTACTGCAACTGATGTTTGCGGTCCGGTAACGATCACATACAGCCAGAATCCGGGAACAGTATTTGCAACAGGAACAACTACGGTAGTTGTAACCGCATCAGATCCAAGTGGCAATACAACTGTAAGTAGCTTTACAGTTACAGTAACTGACCATCAGGCACCAACTGTGGTCACTAAAAATATCACCGTTAACCTGGATGGTTTAGGAAAAGCTACCATTACAGGATCGGACGTTGATAATGGAAGTTCAGATGCCTGTGGTATCAGAAGTGTGACAGTATCACCGAATATGTTCAGTTGTTCAAATATTGGTAACAATACAGTAACCTTAACGGTAACCGATGTAAATGGCAATGTATCTACCAAAACAGCTGTAGTAACGGTTCAGGATAAGTTAGGACCGGTGCCAACTACTGCATTGCCAACGATCAATGGACAGTGTTCAGTTAAGATCTTGCTGGCAAATAACTGGTCAGGATACTATGATGAAGATGATTATGAAGGATATTATCTGATGAACGTTCCTACTGCATTGGATAATTGTAGCGGATTGATCAGAGGAACCACAACAGATAAGTTGAATTATTATGTACAAGGTACCTACACGATCCACTGGAAGTTTACAGACAGGAATGGTAATACAACCATCCAGGAACAAACGGTGGTAGTGAATGATAACCAGGCACCAAAACCATACTTAACACAATTACCAACCATCACCGGCCAATGCAGTGTTGACATCAGTTCAGATAACGACAATGATGATGGTGATTATGACGAAGACAATGGTGATGACCATGAGGGAGATGATAACCATGATCATTATAACAGACACCACTGTGGAGCGCCATGGGCATGGGATAATTGTGCAGGCTGGATCAAAGGAACCACAGGTGATCCGTTAAGCTATACAATACAGGGTACTTATGTGATCCACTGGACTTTCAATGATGGTCATGGTAATATCACTACACAGAATCAAACGGTAATTGTGAAAGATGTAACTGCTCCTAAAGCGGTAGTAAGTAATCTTCCAACGGTAAGTGGTCAGTGTTCTGCAAGCGTAACTGCCAAACCAACAGCAAAAGATAATTGTGCGGGTATCATTACCGGAACAACTACGAGTCCGTTAACGTATAGTGCACAAGGTACTTATACCATTGTTTGGACATACACGGATGGCCATGGTAATACCAGTACACAGAACCAGACAGTGATTGTTAAAGACAATACCAAACCGGTGATCAGTGATGTGACGGATAAAATTGTGAACTGCGGGACTTCCACAGATCCATCAGTAACAGGAACCCCAACTGCAACAGATAATTGTGGTAGTGTAACTGTAAGCAAAGCAGATGTAACCAATGGTAATGTGATCACCAGAACCTGGAAAGCAACAGATGCAGCGGGTAATTACAGTACCAGTGTACAAATGATCACTATCGGTGCGGTATTCACTGCAACAGTAAGTTCGGCGCCAACCAGCAATGTGTATACAGGAGGAGTAAATACGAATCTGTACATAGGATATGGAGCACAAAGCACCGTGTTACAGTTAGGAAGTCTTCCTTCAGGTGGAGCACCTTACACCTATGCATGGACAGGAACTAATACCAGCTGTTTAAGCAGTACCAGCACAGCATCGCCGGTGTTTACGCCAACAGCAGGTGGTTACAGTACGTTTACGGTAACGGTTACCAATAAATACAATTGTAAATCAACAGCAACGATCAGTATCTGTGTAACCGATGTAAGAGTTGCAGGAACCAGTGGAAGCAAAATAAATATCTGCCACAACGGACAAACCTTACAGGTAAGTGTTAATGCGGTATCCTCGCATATCGGTAATCATAACAGCGACAGATTAGGAAGCTGTGATCAGTCGCCATGTAATAGTGGAATATCAATGTCGAACACATCGATCATCACCAGTATCACCAAACAGGCTGAAACAACTATTGCAACTACTGAAGAAGAACTGAAAGTAACCGTAATGCCAAATCCAAGTAGTACTTACTTCACATTGAAACTGGAGAGCAGGTATGAAACTCCTGTTAGTATGCGGGTAATGGATGCACAGGGAAGGGTAGTAGATTCTAAGTCTCAGATCGGTGCAAACAGCACGATCCAGATAGGTCATAACTACAGCGGAGGTACTTACTTTGCAGAAATGATACAGGGTACCAAACGTAAAGTGGTGCAACTGATAAAAGAGAAGTAATTTTCTTATAAGTAATTTATTTAATAAGAAAGCCTGCTGAGAAATCAGCAGGCTTTCTTATTTCAAACCAAATCCAACGACATGTTTAATTCTCTGCATTAGGAGTGTGTATACATGCACTAAGCGACAATTAGATGTGGAATTAGCTGCAAAATGATTTAGAGCTGAATATCACATGAGTTGATAATTCCTTAACCTTCCCATAACATCTAGGTAATACAAGATTTTGAATTTTGGAAAACCTATTAAATGGAAAAACGTTCTGTTGATCTGGTAGTAATGAGCGACCTGCATTTGGGTACCTACGGTTGTCATGCTGCTGAAATTGTAAACTACCTCAAAAGTATTTCTCCCGGTATTTTAGTATTGAATGGTGATATTATTGATGGATGGCAATTCAACAAAAGATACTTTCCTATCAGTCATATACAGGTTATAAAGGAGATCATGAACCTCTTAAGCAAAGGAACCCGGGTAATTTATATCACCGGCAATCATGA
>CANBSW010000132.1 GCA_947372235.1 Chitinophagaceae bacterium
AAAGTTGGGAAAGAACTAGGAGTAATTAAGAATTAGAAATTAATAATTAAAAATTTGTTGAATGAAAACCGGACTACTAAATCAGAGAACTGTACTTATATTTTTAATTTTTAATTTTTCATTTTTAATTATCAGCTGTTCTCCTAATAACGTAAAAATCGACAACAGCATTGGTAAATATTTTGAGAACAACAAAGTAACCGGCACATTTGGTTTATATGATAATGGTACCGGGCAGTTTATCATTTATAATTTATCAAGATTTAAAGATTCGGCGTATTTACCCGCTTCTACATTCAAGATCGTTAACTCATTGATCGGCATTGAAACCGGAAGAATTGTGAATGAAAAGATGGTGATCAAATGGGATGGTGTGGTACGCAAATTTCCTAATGGAGATACAGCAGTTGCCTGGAACAAAGACCTTACTATGGAAGAAGCTTTTAAAGCATCTGCCGTTCCTTATTTTCAGGAAGTGGCGCGAAGGATTGGAAAAGATACCATGCAACACTGGCTCGACAGTTTGAAATATGGCACACAAAAAATTAAAACAGCTGTTGATGGTTTCTGGTTAGATAATTCACTGAAAGTTACCCCTGATGAAGAAATGGGCCTGGTTAAGAAATTATATTTTAACCAACTGCCTTTTCAAAAACGTTCACAGGATATCGTTAAAAAAGTAATGCTGCAGGAATCCAATTCCAATTACAAACTCAGCTATAAAACCGGCCTTGGTTTCAAAGAAAATGGAAATGAGATCGGCTGGATCGTAGGATGGATCGAAGAAAACAGACATCCTTACTTTTTTGTTTTGAATATTGAAGGTGACCGCAATTCCAAAATGATACCGATGCGTTTGGAAATGCTAAAAGCTATTTTGAAAGATCAGGCTTTTTTTGATGGGAAACGATAAAATATGATCAATTATATCATTTTTGGAATGATTATCATAGCAGCGATTCCTTTAGGTTTTTATATGTATCGCAGAAGTAAGAAGAGAGACAAGATACAAGACGAGCCATATCTGGAAGATGCCAGTTCCCAAACAGACTAATTGCAAGTACTTTTCTGAGATAATCTGTGAATCTGTGGCGAATGGAATTTTTAAAAAAGACATAAGAAATCAATCTTTTTATGAGAAATATTGTTTTACTATTTACCTGTTTATGTTGTTCAACTGCGTACTCGCAGCTTCATGTAGATTATGAAAAAAACAGCCGTGGCGAATATGAGTTCTATTGTGTTAACAGTGATTTCTGTAATTATACGCTGGAAGTAGAGTTTACAAAATTTAATAATCTGCAATCGCTGGGCGAACTTCCATACAGGGGTGTAGTGCCACCAGGCAAAAGCATTATATTCAGGCTTACAAAAATTGTTCATAAAGAAGGCGTTGGTATTCATTATCGCATACATTTTGCAAAGGGGTGCATCAATCCTAAAATTGATCCTGATTTTACCTACTTATTACCGGTAAAACCCGGAAAGCAAACCCAAATCGAGGAACTACAATCTATTAAGAAAGCGATCGCTGATGAACCGGAACCCAAAAATTGGTACAAGGCTCGGTTTAAAATGAATTCCGGCGATACTGTTTATGCAGCAAGAAGAGGAACGGTAACTGCTATGCGTGATACAGTTGAATTGCCAGACTCAAATTATGCCTATGTACGCAAAGAAAACTACGTGGAAATATACCATAGCGACTGTTCTTTTGCCGAGTACGATGTTTTAAAAGCAGGTAGTGTATTGGTACGGCCCGGACAATTTGTTGAAGCAGGTGATCCTATCGGTATTGCGGGCGGCGATAAATATCGCAGTGGCCCACAAGTGAACTTGTCTGTACATTATAATATTGATAAAACCGATGCCCCGCAGGCCGGAACACCGGGCAGGAAACATAATCACGCTTATGCACCCATGAAATTCTGGACAAAAGAAACGCAGGGAGCTAAACTGATAGAACGAAAAGTATATACCAGCGAACATCCCGAATCTATCGTTACGCAGGAAATGAATAAACGAGAGGCAAAGAACTGGAAAGAAAAACACCACGCATAATATTCCTCCTATTCTTATATCTGTACAATCTGTGAAATCTGCGGCGAAAATATATGCAGCCCTATCTTGCCTCGAAGCATCTATCATTTCCTAAACACGATAATAACTATCTTATAAATCACTTCATCATTCCTTGTTCCTTGTTCATCTGTTCCATATTCAAAAGCATTCAGGTGGCTCCAGCCTCCCGACCGCAGGGCTACTTCATCATTCCTTGTTCTTCTGTTCCTTGTTCATCTGTTCAAAAGGTTCAACTCGCAAAACAATACCCACATCCCTTTTCCTGCGCCCTGCCAATAGCCCATAACCCAGATGGTGCAAGATTTACTCCCGGGAGTATTCCCGCAACAAAATCTTTTTTTACTTCAGCTCCATCAAGGTTCATTTTAGAAGCGATACCATAAGCATTTACCGTTAATGCCATATCACAAATGCAAAAGATTACGCCACTGTCCTGTAACTCGTTGATCCCAATTGGTACAGCGCCAATACCAGGTACTTTAAACTCACCTGCGTTCGGTTTCCAGAAAGGATTTCGTAAAGCAGGCTTGCCTGTACGGTGATCATCAATTCCGAAAGCTTCACCAAATTTATATTTTGCCCATAGCCTGTCTTCCATTCCGTAAGGAACTCCATTATGTCGTAAAACAACCACTGAATTAGTTTCTTTTTCAGGTGTTCCTGTAGCCTGGTTAGTTAATAGAAAAACTTTGGGCCATGCAAAGGGGAAAATACCATGTGGTTGCGTAACATCAAACACCATTTTGTGTTTGCCATTTAATTTACTCAACCAATCATCTGGAGCAGGTGAATTTGAGTTTTCCAGAAAATGATTAGCGGCCTGCATTTTTTTTGGTAAGGCAAGTAATGAAACACCTACTGCACCTGCCAGTTTGGTTAGAAAGTTTCGTCTTGGGTTGTTTTGGGATACCATTGATCTGTTCATATTTGTGGATTTTAGTGATGATTGTTAAAGGGCGTAAGAAAAATAAACATTATCCTTTCCAAATGCAAGTGTTAAACAATTTTATTCGAACAGTTCTGCCTTACTGGTGTTTCTTTATTAGTTAGTTTTGTTACTCATTTTCCCTGTATGCAACTGTATTGTAATTCACTCACAGCTTATAATCGCTTAATTACCAAAGAAGTAAATATTGGTGGGCTCTTGTTGGGTAATGGCAACCCCATCCGTTTGCAAACCATGACCACTACCGATACTATGGATACTATTGGAACGGTAGAACAAACTATCCGTTGTATTGAAGCCGGAGCCGAGCTGGTTCGCATTACCGCACCCAGCAAAAAAGAAGCAGAAAATCTTCTCAACATAAAAAAGGAGTTGCGCAAAAGAGGTTACACAACTCCCTTGATCGCCGATATTCATTTTACCCCCAATGCTGCCGAAATTGCCGCCCGTATTATTGAAAAAGTAAGGGTAAACCCGGGTAACTATGTTGACAAGAAAAAATTTGAACAGATCGATGACACCGATGCAGAATACATTGAAGAGATAGAACGCATTCGCGAAAGATTTACACCGTTGGTAAAGATTTGTAAAGAATACGGAACAGCGATGCGAATCGGTACCAACCACGGCTCACTAAGCGATCGTATCATGAGCCGGTATGGAGATACACCAATGGGTATGGTAGAAAGTGCCATGGAATTTTTACGCATTGCCCGCGGAGAAACTTATCACAATATTGTGTTGAGTATGAAATCCAGCAACCCGCAGGTAATGGTACAGGCGTACCGTTTACTTATTCAACAAATGGATGCGGAGTTTGGTGAGTGTTATCCATTGCACCTCGGTGTTACAGAAGCCGGTGATGGTGAAGATGGTCGCGTAAAAAGTGCCGCGGGTATTGGTACATTACTCGAAGATGGCATTGGCGATACCGTTCGCGTTAGCTTAACAGAAGATCCTGAATTTGAAATTCCTGTTTGCAGGGATTTGGTGAAAAGATATGAGGGCAAGAGTCGTCAGTCGTCAGTCGTGAGTATACCCAAGATCGAGAAAATTTCATATAGTCCATTTACTTATCAAAGAAGAGAAACTTTTGCTGTTGATAATATTGGTGCGAAACATGTTCCTGTTGTAATTGCTGATTTGAGTAAGATCAATTCCATCACTCCCAAGCACCTGGAAAGCATCGGTTACAAATACGATGAATCTTCCGATAAATGGAATATCAGCGATGCTGCTGCAGATTATGTGTTTACAGGAAATCAGTTACTCAATTTTGCTTTGCCCGGAACATTAAAAGTGATCACTTATCCCGCTGCATGGGCATTGGCAACAGATAAAGAAAAATATTTCCCCATATTTGATGGTGCTGGTTATTTATCTGGTGATCATGGAAAAAGCAAATCATTGAATTTTGTGATGATCGATTGTTTCAGTGATGAAACTACCGTTAATGATTTTACGAATCTGGATGAACTTGCAAATGATACATCAGTTGTTCTCTGTTTAAGCAGCATGCATCAACACGCCATGCCCGCTGTTCGTAGAATGTTTCTCGAACTCATGAACAGAAAAATTCAAAACCCGGTTGTGCTGATCACCGATAGTAACTGGCAAACAGCTGATGAACACCTGATCCACTATTCAACAGAATGTGGTGCTTTGTTTTTAGATGGTTTTGGAGATGGGATTTGTTTGGGGATGACGAATGAAAGTTACCAACTCCAATCATCTGGCAATACACAGGATACAAGCGGAAGAAATTACAGCAACAATACTACGGTTGAACAATTCATCAACTCAACAGCTTTCAGCATTTTACAGGCAACACGTACAAGAATCTCAAAAACAGAATACATCAGCTGTCCAAGTTGCGGCAGAACCTTATTTGAACTACAGGAAACAACAGCGAGGATCAGAAGTGTGACCAATCATTTAAAAGGCGTTAAGATCGCCATCATGGGTTGCATTGTAAACGGCCCCGGCGAAATGGCCGATGCGGATTTTGGTTATGTAGGAAGCGGTGTTGGCAAGATCACTTTATACAAAGGCAAGGAAATTATGAAACGGAATATCGACAGCGAGATCGCCGTTGCAGAACTGATTAACCTGTTAAAAGAAAGTGATGCATGGATTGAACCTAATTAGATTGGAATTAAGATCTTGCACAGTAAAAAATTGAAACAATGCTTTTCGTGATACGTATTTTTTAATAGGTTGATTGATGAATAATTTCTAAGCAGTCCGGTAACAGGGACGGGGCCCAGCGACCTTGAGCGATAAAAAACTTCGCATACTCGAGATCTTGTTTTTTATAGTACAAAATGTTCTTATTAAATAATTCACCATTTAAATTTCCCTTTAGGGGTTAGGGGTATGCAAACAGATTTTTTAGTGATCGGGTCCGGTATTGCAGGATTAACGTATGCCTTAAAAACGGCTAAGGAATTTCCGGATAAAAAAATTACCGTCATCACCAAAACACAGGCCGACGAAACAAATACCAAATACGCACAAGGTGGTATTGCCGGAGTGTGGGATGAAGAGAAAGACAGTTACAACAAACATATTGATGATACATTGATTGCAGGTGATGGATTGTGCAATGAACAAATCGTAGAGATCGTAGTAAAAGAAGGCCCCGAACGCATCAAGGAAATTATTGCTTACGGTGCAGAGTTTGATAAAGAAGAAACCGGTGAATACAGTTTGGGTAAAGAAGGTGGCCATAGTGAGAACCGTATTCTTCATCACAAAGATGTAACCGGTAAAGAAATGGAAAGGGCTTTGCTTGATGAACTGGGATCAACTAAAAACATTGAACTCATCAATCATTGTTTTGTGGTTGATATTATTACACAACACCACTTTGGTTACCTCGTTACAAAATCAACATTAGATATTACCTGTTATGGTGTGTATGTTTTAAATCTGCATTCTAATCAGATAGAAAAAATACTTGCAAAAATTACTTTACTTGCAACCGGTGGTTGTGGCCAGGCTTACCGAACCACCACTAATCCACGCATTGCAACAGGCGATGGTATTGCGATGGTATACCGCGCAAAAGGAAAGATAGAGAACATGGAATTTATCCAGTTTCATCCAACGGCTTTGTATGAACCTGGCGTATCGCCTTCTTTCTTAGTAACAGAAGCTGTTCGGGGTGATGGAGGAATTCTTCGTAATAAAAGTAGCGAAGCATTTATGGAAAGATATGATGCAAGAAGGGATCTTGCTCCCCGCGATATTGTTGCCCGCGCCATCGATAATGAAATGAAGCGAACCGGTACTGAGCATGTATATCTCGATTGCCGACACATGGATAAAGAAAAATTTATTCATCATTTCCCCAACATCTACCAAAAATGTTTGAGCATTGGTATTGATGTAATGCAACATATGATTCCTGTTGCACCAGCTGCACACTATAGCTGTGGTGGCATAAAAACGGATGAATGGGGAAGAACTTCTGTTAAAAATTTATATGCCTGTGGCGAATGTGCCAGCACCGGTTTACATGGTGCCAACCGTTTGGCAAGTAATAGTTTATTGGAAGCAATGGTATTTGGGCATCGTTGTTTTTTAGATAGCAAAGAACAGGTTGACAAAATTTCTTTTGGAGAAAAGATCCCCGACTGGAAAGCAACCGGCACAACAGAGCCAAGAGAAATGATTCTGATTACTCAGAGCCAGAAAGAATTGCAGCAAATAATGACAGATTATGTAGGTATTGTAAGAACAGATATTCGTTTGGAAAGAGCAATGAAAAGATTAGATCTTTTGTTTGCAGAAACAGAAGCTTTATACCGATCTACTAAAGTATCACCACAATTATGTGAGTTAAGAAATTTAATTACGGTTGGCTATTTGATTGTGAAAGGAGCAGAGTTCAGAAAAGAAAGCCGGGGGCTGCATTTTAATACCGATCATTTACAAAAAAGCGAATTGTTGCAGAATATTATTTTATAAAATATAAACGCCGTGCTTCTCCCTGCCTCTGTGGTTTAAAAAATGAAACACAGAGACACTGGGGCAGGGAGTTTCACAGAGAATTCAAATTAACTGTAATGTATTACATCATTTATCCACCATTATACCTGCTTTCGTTATTACCCTGGCGAATAGTATACCTGCTAAGCGATCTTGCGTATTTGATTCTTTACTATGTATCCGGCTATAGAAAAGACGTAGTGATGAAAAATCTCTCTATCGCTTTTCCTGAAAAATCAGAAGCAGAAAGAGTTGCCATTGCCAAAGAGTTTTACCATAACCTCACAGACACTTTTATTGAAACGATAAAACTGTTATCTGTTAGCGATAAAGAATTTGCCAAACGCTATACCACTAATGTTGACATAATAAATGAATTATACGATTCAGGTATCAATATAACCTTACTGGCCGGACATTTTTTTAACTGGGAATATGTAAACCTCGGAGAAGCACGTTATGGTAAATATCCTCTTGTGGGTGTATACATGCCGGTCTCTAACAAAGCATTTGATAAGATTATGTTTAACATGCGCAAACGCTACGGGACCATTTTAATTCCGGCAGTTGATTTCAAAACAAAATTTCATCATTACTTAAATCAAGTGAAAGGACGTTATGCAATTGCTTTGGCAGCAGACCAAAATCCCGGTAACCCTTCAAAAGCCCACTGGATCAAATTCTTTGGCCGATTAACACCCTTTGTGCCTGGTCCTGAAAAAGGAGCCAAACTTGATAACACTGCTGTTTTCTTCGGACATTTTTATAAAGTGAAACGTGGTTATTACCATACACAGTTTGAACTTATCACTACTACACCTAATCAATTTGAAAATGGCAAACTCACAGAACTATATGTTGCCTGTGTTGAAAAAGCCATCCGCTTAAAACCCGCCAATTATCTCTGGAGCCACCGTAGATGGAAATGGGAATTTGAGGAAGAGAAATATGGTAGCTTGGTGATCAAGTAGCAAAACGGTCGGGAGTGTATATCGGTCGGGAGGCTAAAGCCGCCTGAACGATATACACTCCCGACCATTTTCATAAAAAAGCGAATGAAAATTATCATATGATTTTCATTCGCTTTTTTATTTTTCAATTTGGTTTTGAATTAGCAATAGGCTTCAGGCGGCTTTAGCCTCCCGACGCCAATTGCTAATTCAAAACCTCTGCGTCTTTTTCTATCTCAAACTTATCCCCCATTTCTTTGATCACACCATAGCCTCCCACAACATTGCGCAGATTATGTATTCCCTGGCGTTTCAGTAATGATACGGCAATCACACTTCTGTAACCACCGGCACAGTGTACATAAATATTATGTTTATCATCCAGATCCGCCATGCTTGCAGGATCCATCAGATTGGTTAATGGAATATTGAGTGCTTCTTTGATATGGCCGCTACCATACTCCGCTTCTTTTCTTACATCAATGATCACCAGATTTGGATCGAATGGAATATCCATGGCAAGTTCATCTGCTTCTACATCAATGATCATATCTATCTGCTCGCCTGCTGCCTGCCATGCTTCAAAACCGCCATCCAGAAAACCTTGCATTTTATCGTAACCTACACGCGCCAGTCTAATAATAGTTTCTTTTTCTTTGCCATTTTCTGTAACCAAAATCAATGTTTTATCAAATGGTAAAAGGCTTCCTGCCCATTCTGCAAAACGGCCATCCAATCCAATGCTGATAGAGCCCGGCACAAATCCCTGCGTAAACACATTAGAGACCCTTGTATCCAGAATGATCACATTATCTTCTGCAGTTTTTTGTTTGAAAGCTTCAATACTTAATGCTTGCAATCCCTTTTCTAAAACCGCATCCAGACTTTCATATCCCTGCTTATTGATCATTGCATTCACAGGAAAATATTGTGGCGGGGCCGCTAAACCTTCAGTAACTACTTTAATAAATTCTTCTTTACTCTGTGGCTGCAATGCATAATTGGTTTTCTTCTGCTCGCCAATGGTACTGTATGTTTCAGAGCCAAGGTTTTTTCCGCAACTGCTTCCTGCTCCATGTGCGGGATAAACGATCACATCATCTGCCAGAACCACAATTTTATTTTTCAAACTTTCATACATCATGCCTGCCAGATCTTCCATGGTAATTTCATTGGCTTTCTGTGCAAGATCGGGGCGGCCTACATCGCCTACAAAAAGAGTATCGCCCGTAAAAACGGCATGGTCTTTTCCAGTCTCATCTTTTAATAAAAAACAACTGCTTTCCAGGGTATGTCCGGGAGTATGTAAAACTTCGATTTTTATTTTTCCCAGATCAAACTGTTCGCCATCTTTTGCAATATGTACAGCAAGCTTGGTTTCTGTAGCCGGACCGTATACAATACGGGCACCGGTTGCAGCGGCAAGGTCTAAATGTCCGCTAACAAAATCGGCATGAAAATGTGTTTCAAAAATGTATTTGATCTTGGCTTTGCGCTCCAATGCCAGATCAAGGTATTCCTCAATATCGCGCAAGGGATCTATAATGGCAGCAACTCCGTCACTCTCAATATAATAGGCAGCTTCGCTGATACATCCCGTATATAATTGCTTTATGAACATATTAGTCTGATTTTAAGCAAAGATAATGGCAAGCTTCAGGCCAACTATTGGCGAAACCGGGAAAAAGCAGAAAATGGCATAAAAACTGTCAACCTACCAGTGTTTCTACAAACTGAACCACTTCGGCAAGTCGGGCATAATTCACTGAATAATAAATGAATTTACCATCGCGGGATGTGGCTACAATACCGGCACGGCGTAAAATAGCGAGATGCTGAGATGCAACCGATTGTTCCAGCCTAAGTTTTACATAGATCTCGGTAACGGTCATTTTCTGGTGTTCATCCAGCAATTTGATGATCTGTTGCCTTAGTTTATGGTTAATAGAACGGAGAATTAAGGAAGCTTTCTTCGTGTGTAAAAAATCCACCTTTATCGGTGTTTTGCCGTTTGTTAGGATAACGGCTTGTAATGACTGGCTCATAACAATTGAAGTTAAATGGGGGGTTAACAAACAAAAATTGTATTAATATAAAGTTAAACAAAATGTTTCGGGATTCATAGTAGAAATTTCATCAATACTTACTTTGAATCCTTATTTATTTTTTGCTGAAACACTGAAGAACTCTTTCACATACAATGGTTCGCAATAAGCGAGGTCTGCAAACTGTTTGTTATTGAAGGAAGAATTGGCGAGTACTGCCAGATTGCTTGCATTGTGCTGAACAGCACAAAATGAAGCATTTGGGGTAGAAATGATGGGTTTTAACTTTAAATGCCCGGTTCCACTGAATATGACAGGAGATTTGCTTAATAATTCTTCAAAATAAATCGTATCTAAAATAAGTGCATATGGTGGTTTAACTTCCTCTAATGAACTACTGTACATAGCTGTAAATACTTCCATTCTTCTGGCATCGATCATTGGAAGAAGAAATGCGGCCTGATCGATGGGTTGATTATTTAACAGATAAAATTGAATAATAGACTCTGCCATGACCTCCAATGTATTTTTAAGGATCAATGGCTTATCCAATGCATAACAAATCCCTTTTGCAGAAGCGAGACCTACCCGAAGCCCCGTATAGCTTCCGGGCCCTGCAGTTACAGCTACTGCATCAAGATCTTTTAATGAATATCCACTCTCATTAATTATTTTTTCAATAGCAGGCTGTACAAAGGATGCATGATTCTTTTGCTCAGAACTTTCGATCAATCCCAATAGGTTATCATCCTTACTAAGGCAAACACTGGCATGTTCTGTAGCGGTATCTATATTTAATAAAAGTGCCATCTGGTAAGGGTTTACGTAGTTCCTGTCTCTTTTTCCAATGCGGGAGCTACAGTGTAGCGATTATCTTTTTCAGACAGCTTTTTAAGCAATGCATATATTTTTTTCAAACCAATTTTCTCGCTCCATTCAAACGGACCGAACGGATAATTGGTGCCGAGTTTCATCGCAATATCAATATCTTTTTTACTGCTGATCTCATCACCCAATCCATAATATGCTTCATTAACAATCATGGCAATTACCCTCGCAGCAATCATTCCCGGCACATCAGGAACCAATTGATATTTCCAGTTGAGTTCATGTAAAACAGTTATCCCATCTGCTAAAATCTGTGCACCTTGCCTACCGACAGGCAGATCTGTGGCAACCAATTCTACTAAATCCCTTTTCAAAAATCCATTCCAAGCATTGATCCTGATATAATTTTCCGGCAATTCTTTTGAAGTCATGATCACCGCATTCACAAAAACAGGTTTGTTTGTAATATGGCCAAATGCAGCACCATCCTCTTCAAAACACAGATCGAAATAGGCATCTGCATCAGCAATTATTTCCTCATCTACTAAAAAATTCACCAAAACATCCTCAGGAACGCCTTTTGAAAGGAATTCTTCTTTTTGAGTGGCATTTGCTTTTACAACTATTTGCATGCGGATGGCTTAGTCTGCAAATTTAGGTTGGCAGGTTGATAGAAATACAGCAAATTGCCAACGATTAAAACAATTCTTATGTCGAAACAGATTATTAAAACAGATAAAGCGCCGGCACCCATTGGCCCGTATAACCAGGCTGTAAAAGCAAATGGGTTGCTTTTTGTGAGCGGACAGGTAGCATTTATTCCTGCAACCGGAGAACTGGAACTAAGTTCAATTCAGGCCGAAACACACCAGGTAATGAAAAATGTTCAGGCTGTATTGGAAGAAGCCAAACTTACTTTAGGACATATTGTAAAAACCACCATTTTCTTAAGTGATATGGCGTTGTTTGCACAGGTAAATGAAGTGTACGGAACTTATTTTTCCGGCGATTATCCTGCACGTGAAACAGTTGCTGTAAAAGGATTGCCACGAGGAGTTAATGTGGAAATCAGCGTTACTGCAGTTGTGGATTTATAGAGAGTCATATAAAAAATTTAAATAAGAGAAGGACAAGAGAGAAAGCGTTTGGTGCAATCCCTCTTTCTCTCTTGTCCTTCTCTTATTGAAATAAAATTAGAAAGCTTCCACCGAATAACTTGTAGAAAAAGTTTTCTCCTCTCCCGGTTGTAATAAGAGTAAGCCCATCCCATTATTAAAATTATCAGGTGCTCCACTCAGGTTTTCAATCGCAATACTTGTGCGGTGTGGCGGGATATAGATCTGCAGGATCGGATAATTTTTACCAGGTTCAATAGTTAGTTTGAAT
>CANBSW010000133.1 GCA_947372235.1 Chitinophagaceae bacterium
ACAAAAGGTGTAGAGATCTATCAGAATGAAATTCGAAATAACCAGAGTGTAAGTACCGGGATCATCAGCTATTTTACTACCGGTAAGCCTATCAAGGACAAAGAATATGATCCGTATCCATCAGCCATTTCAATTCATGATAATATTTATGAAAGAAAAGATGGGTTGCCTGTAAGCAAGGATCCATTAGGTATGATCGTAGGAAGAAAATTTAAAGAAAAAGTACCGCATATTTTATATGATGGGATTAAAAACCCTGCACTTTTAGATAGTAAAGGAAATTGGATTGCCGGACAGTGCATTTCTATCATCAATAATAAAGACCAGTCTATTGTAAACCTTGATGCAGAACATGGGTTTCAAAATATGGCATTGGCAACAGATTCATTTAAATGCAATAATTAAGCATGCTTCGTGTAGTTGCGATATTGGTTATATGTTTTATTTTTTCAGGATCTTTTCTGAACAGGCCAGCAAATGCCTATCCCGAAAAATTATCTGCCTGGAATATTTTTGAAGGGAAGCCCTCTTTACTCAAACCCAAAAAAGGAATTATTCCCTATGCATTAAACACGCCTTTGTTTTCTGATTATGCAGAGAAACTACGGTTCATTCGTTTGCCGGAACATACGTCAGCATCATTTACAGATAACGGCGTTTTCGATTTTCCGCAAGGAACATTGCTGGTCAAAAACTTTTATTACTCCGCCGATTTTCGCAAACCCGGTGTCGATAAGAATATTGTAGAAACCCGCTTGCTGGTTAAGGAAGCAGAAGAATGGAAAGCACTCACCTATATCTGGAATGATACACAAACCGATGCTGAACTGGAAATAGCCGGAGATGAAAAACAAATTTCTTTCATTAATAAAGAAGGGATTAAGCAGGATGTAAGATATGTAGTACCCAATCAAAACCAATGCAAAGGCTGCCACAATAAAAGTGATAAGCTCATGCCCATTGGCCCAAGTGCTTCGCAATTGAATGGAGACTTGAGTTATACAACCGGCAAAAAAAATCAACTCGATTACTGGAGGCAACATGCCATGCTGAAAAATATGCCTCCAAGAAATACGATTGCGAGAACAGCAGTATGGAATGATCCAAAATCGGGAAGCCTCAATGCAAGGGCGCGTGCTTATCTCGCTATCAATTGCAGTCATTGTCACAGGAGAGAGGGCCCTGCGCAAACATCCGGTTTTTTCTTAACAGAAAATGAAAAGAACCCAACCGTAATCGGTATCAACAAAACACCAGTAGCAGCAGGTAAAGGCTCCGGAGGAAGGATGGTTGATATATTACCGGGCAATGCCAATGGTTCAATTTTGTGGTATCGAATGCAATCACATACAGCCGGAGAGCGTATGCCGGAACTGGGCAGAACATCGGTCCATAATGAAGGTGTGGCTTTGATTAAGGAATGGATTGATGGGATGAAGTGAGTAGTGAATGCTGAATGCTGAATGCTGAAATTTTTAAATTAAAAAATATGAAAATAACAAACTCGAAAAACATCCCAGTAAAAGGGACGAGGCTCAGCGGCCATAAGGACCCCGAAACTGAGAATTTAGGAAAGGCTGATTTGGATAAGTGATGCAAAAATTTTAACTCTATACCTAATAAATAAAACCAATGAAAAAAATCTCTTTACTACTAACACTATCATTCGTTACTGTATTTGCATTTGCGCAAAAGACTGCCGACAATACACTGTCTCAAAAAGAAAAAGCCCAGGGCTTCAGTCTATTATTCAACGGAAAAGATTTGAATGGCTGGCGCTCTGCTTTAAAACAAACCCCACCCGAAAAAGGTTGGGAAGTGGTTGATGGACAATTGCATGTTTTAGACAGTGCTCATGGCGGCAAATCAGGCGATCTGTTTACCGTAAAACAATTCAAATCATTTGAGCTGGTCTTTGATTTTAAATTAACCGAAGGTGCCAATTCCGGTGTAAAATATTTTGTAACAGAATCGCCCGGTGCAACACGTTCAGGTGTTGGGTTGGAATTTCAATTACTTGATGATGACCGCCATGCGGATGCCAAAATGGGAACCGAAGGGAACAGAACGCTGGGAAGTTTGTATGATCTGATTCCTTCTGATAAAAGAGAAAGCAAGTCGCGAAAAAATATTGGCGAATGGAACACAGCAAAAATTGTTGTAACACCACAGAACCTTGTACAACATTGGTTAAACGGCTATAAAGTGGTAGAGTATGAACGTGGTGCCGGAATTTTTAAAGTATTGGTGGCACACAGCAAATTCGCCAAAATTCCAAATTATGGAATGGGAGAACAGGGGCCGTTCTTATTGCAGGATCATGGAAATTCTGTGTTCTTCAAAAATATCAAGGTTCGTGAATTAAAATAGTGGTTCATCTTTTTGACAAGTTGGGATGAAGGGTCGGCGGGTGAGAGCCTGCTGGCCCATTTTTGACAGAGAAGAAAATTGCCACAGATGATACAGATTAGCACAGAACAAATCTGTGTAAATCTGTGTCATCTGTGGCAAAAAAAGTACTGTATCAATTTCATAATAGCTGAAATCAAAATGAAAAAATATTTTCTCTGCCTGCTTTTTTCTTTACAATTACTTTCAGTACAAAGTCAAACTGTATTTGTTCCACTCCACATGCGAACAGATTTACTCTTGCACGAAAACAAAGTCTGGAAAGATCCATCAACTGTGATTATTCATTCAAAAAAGCCATCGTTTAGTTGGCAAACAGATACATCCGTAAAACAGGTCACTGCGTATACAATTCTCGTTGCCTCTTCTCCAACATTACTCGAAAACGGCAAAGCAGATTATTGGGATTCAAAAAAAATCATTTCAAATCAAACTCATACAACCTACAAGGGCAAAGCCTTAGAGCCTTCCAAAAAATATTACTGGAAAGTACAGGTGTGGAATGAAAAAGGAAAGCCCTCATATTTTTCAGAAACAGTTTCTTTTCAGTTGAGTGATTTATCAACGTTAGATACCATCTCTCACTACCCGTTAACTTATGATTTGCAAAGCCCGGTAACGATCTCTCCTCCAAAACCCGGGTATTATTTTTTCGATTTTGGTAAAGATGCATTCTCTCAATTGCAATTACATTTGAACGCATCTAAAGATGATACTGTAACTATTGAAGCCGGAGAAACCAGTCAGAAAGAATACATTGTATATAATAATCCTTCCCGAAATATCCGTTACATAAAAATTGAATTGCCTGTTAAAAAAGGGGAGCATGATTATGCAATCACATGGCCGGTTGATGCCAAACGTAACAGCCGCAATCCCATACAGATGCCGGAAGAAATTGGCGAAGTATTTCCTTTTAGATATGTATCTGCCAAAATGCTGTCTGGTAACAGTGATTATCTTTATGTAACAAGACGTGCGGTACATTATCCTTTTGATGAATACGCTTCAAGCTTTCAATCCAGTAACAGTGTATTGAACGAAGTATGGGATCTCTGTAAATACTCTGTGAAAGCCACCAGTTTTTCAGGCTTCTATCTCGATGGCGACAGGGAGCGGTTACCTTATGAAGCAGATGCGGTTATCAATCAATTATCTCATTATGCATCAGATGCAGAATACTCCATTGCCCGCAGAACATTGGCCTATC
This sequence comes from Chitinophagaceae bacterium, assembly GCA_947372235.1. Taxonomy (GTDB): domain Bacteria; phylum Bacteroidota; class Bacteroidia; order Chitinophagales; family Chitinophagaceae; genus Sediminibacterium. Next base: position 3,620 of record CANBSW010000133.1, read on the forward strand.
TGATTTACCATCCAACATGGCCCACAGAATGGACTTTGCAGATCAGCATCCTTGCATGGAATGATTATATGTACACCGGCGATGATACCTTTCTCAAAAAATATTATGAAGAGATCAAAGCAAAAACTTTATTGCAGTTAGCAGATGACAACAGACTCATCAGCACTATTAACGGCAAACAAAAAGACGCATTCATTCAATCACTCCATAACAAATTGATATTTGATGGCAAACGTGGATTGGTAGACATTGTAGACTGGCCACAAAGCGGTGTTACCGGAACTGAAAAAGAATATGGTGGAGAAACAGATGGCTTTGTTTTTACTAAGTACAATGCAGTAGTGAATGCGTATTACTACAATGCTTTAGGATTGATGCAGAAAATGGCAGCAGCCCTTAATAAAGATAAAGATGCGGCTATGTTTGCAGAAAAAGCAAAACAGGTTTTCAATGCCTACCAAACTGTTTTTGTTGATCCCGTAAACGGACTTGTAAAAGATGGAGATCAAACCAATCACAGTTCCTTACACGGAAATATGTTTGCATTGGATTTCGGATTGATTCCTGAAAAAAATGTGCCTGCAGTAACGGCATTCATCAAATCACGCCGAATGGCCTGTAGCGTATATGGCTCACAATTCTTACTGGATGGATTGTTTGATCATGGTGAGGATGAGTATGCGCTAAGCCTCATGTCGGCCACCACCCAACGCAGCTGGTATAATATGATACGTACCGGATCAACCATTACTTTGGAAGCCTGGGATAAAATGTACAAACCCAACCTCGATCTCAACCACGCATGGGGATCGGCCCCTGCCAATCTGATCATCCGTAAAATGATGGGCGTTGAACCATTGACTCCCGGTTTTGAAACCATTAAAATAAAACCGGGTATTGGCAATCTCAGTTTTGCAAAAATGCGAACATCAACATTGAAGGGAGAAGTTGCTATATCCTTCCAAAAAAATAAGGAGATAGAGAACTGGGATATTACTGTTCCGGGAGCTGCAACAGCCAATGTTTACCTCCCCTCGCATGCAAAAGATGAAAAAATTTTTATTGACGGGAAACAAATTTCATTACAAAAACAAAAAGGATTCTGGGTGATTGAAAAACTCCCTTCAGGAACCCATACTATTCAAATAAAATAAGGATTCGATTTCAATCAAAAAAGAAGTAAATTTTCAATCTGATTCAACAAACGATAAAGACCATCTATACAAAACAAATGCCATGAAAAAAAAATCAGTACCTGTAACACAAAGTCCTGAACCATCCAGGCGTTCTTTTATCCGCAATGCGGCATTGGCTGCAGCGGGTTTTTATATTGTTCCACGTCATGTATTGGGCCGCGGATTTACTGCACCCAGTGATCGGCTAACCGTTGCCGGTGTTGGTGCCGGCGGCAAAGGCGAAAGTGATCTGTGGAATTTTTTCCAGAGCGGCAAAGCTGATATCGCTTTTCTGTGTGATGTAGATTCACGTCAAACCGCTAAAAGCCGCGAGCGTTATCCCAAAGCAAAAATTTACAAAGACTACCGCGAGATGTTCGATAAAGAACATAAAAATTTTGATGCCTGCTCTGTTTCCATTCCCGATCACATGCACGCACCAGTAGGTATGGCGGCAATGCAATTAGGCAAACACGTATATGTACAAAAACCATTGACACATGATATTTACGAAGCACGTATGATGACCAAAGCTGCCCACGATTATAAAGTGGTTACGCAAATGGGTAATCAGGGTGCATCAGGTGATGGTGTTCGTCAACTGCAGGATTGGTTTAATGCCGGTATTATTGGAGATGTGCATACCGTATATTGTTATACAGACCGCCCGGTTTGGCCACAAGGAATTCCATGGTCTCAAAACAAACCACCGGTACCCGCAGAACTCGACTGGAATTTATGGTTGGGTACAGCACCTTACAGAGATTATGTTGAAAAACTAGTTCCCTTTAACTGGCGCGGCTGGTGGGATTATGGTACCGGTGCTTTAGGCGATATGGCCTGTCATATCATGGCTCCCGTATTTGCTGTATTAGGATTGGGATATCCAATCGCTGCAGAATGCAGTATCGCAACTCCTTATATTGAAAACTGGACCCGTGGTGTATATCCCGATTCAGGACCTGTTTCTTCCTCAATCACATTAACCTTTAAAGGCAAGCCCGGTAAACCCGATATCAAACTGCATTGGATGGATGGCGGTATTCAACCCGACCGTCCCGATGAGCTGGGCCCTAATGAAACAATGGGCGATGGAGGCAACGGTGCCATCTTCCTCGGTACAAAAGGAAAAATGATGTGCGGAACCTATGGTAAAGTGCCAACGCTCTTACCAACATCACGAACAGCTGAAACGGTTGTTCCTAAAACAGTTGATAGAGTAAACAAAGGAGAAGCAGGCCACTATGCCGCATGGGTAGAAGCAGCTATTGCAGGTTATGGTAGTCAGGAAGCAAAAAATCTAAGCTCGAATTTTGATATCGCCGGCCCACTTACTGAAAGCGTACTCATGGGTAACCTTGCTATCCGCAGTTACCATGTTTCAAAACCCGGAAAAGATGGTAGGGGAAAAGACATACTTACCTATCCCGGCCGCAACATTAAGTTGTTATGGGATGGCCCAAATATGCGCATCACCAATTTTGATGAAGCAAATCAGTTTGTGAAGAGAGAGTATAGGAAGTGGTAATACTACACCCCTCTGCCTTCGGCATCTCCCCTGAAAGGGGAGAAAAAATTAAACGAAAAGAACAGTTCATTTTTTGAACTGTTCTTTTCGTTTAATTGATAAACTCTCCCCCTCCCAGGGGAGATGCCGCAGGCAGAGGGGTAAAAACAGGGTGTAATATTTTTCATCAATCCGATACTAATATTCAGGAAACCTATAAATTACATAGTGGTTTTGTTTAATAAGACCCTATGGATCTTTTACTATAAAAAATTAATGCAATGGAAAATTTATTCTACGATTATTGGTGGATCTTATTGATAATTGTGTGTCTTGTCTTGTACAAATATATTCTTCGTTTCCTCTTTGGAATGGTGATCGTTCCTGAGAACAGAATCGGATTGGTTACTAAAAAATTCGTATTATTTGGTGCCAATAAAGAACTGCCCGATGGCCGCATCATCGCTACAAAAGGAGAAGCCGGCTTTCAGGCTAAAACACTGGCGCCTGGCTTATATTTTGGAATGTGGTTCTGGCAATACAGTGTTACCATGGAACAATTTATGATCATACCGGAAGGCAAGATCGGATTAGTATTGGCAAAAGATGGTGCCGAAATCCCAACCGGAAATATTTTAGGTCAACGCGCCGAGTGCGACAATTTTCAGGACGCACAGAAATTCCTGGATAACGGCGGACAACGTGGACGTCAAACCGTTTATATTACTGCCGGTTCTTATCGTATCAATACTATGATCTTCCAGGTGTCAATTACAGACATGATACGAATTCAGGAGAGTATGGTAGGTATTATAACTACACTCGATGGTATGCCGATTGAACTCGGCCAGATTGCCGGTAAATTGGTTGACGGACATAATAATTTTCAGGATTTTGATAAGTTCCTCAAAAACGGTGGTAACCGCGGTTTGCAGCCGCAGGTGGTTTTGGCAGGTTCCTATAACCTTAACCCATGGGCTATACAGGTAGAAGAAATTCCAATGACAGAAATTTCTATTGGTTATGTGGGGGTAGTTATTTCTTATATCGGACTTGAAGGGAAAGATTTAACAGGAACTGATTTTAAACATGGCAATATCGTAGAAAGAGGATTCAAAGGCGTTTGGCTCGAACCTCTTGGCCCCGGTAAATACCCCATCAACAAATACATCATGAAAGTAGAACTGGTACCCACAACCAATCTGGTTTTAAACTGGGCATCAGCACGAAGTGAAGCACATAATCTGGATAAGAATTTATCAACCATCACCGTTCGTTCAAAAGATGGGTTCCCTTTTAATTTGGATGTAGCCCAGATCATTCATGTACCAACCAACGAAGCACCTAAAGTGATTGCCCGTTTTGGAAACATGATCAATCTTGTATCGCAGGTACTGGAACCAACTATTGGCAACTACTTCAGAAACTCGGCACAGGATAGCGATGTGATCGCTTTCTTAAGTACCCGTAAAGAAAGACAGGAATCGGCCAAAGAGCATATCAAAAAAGTGTTGGATGAATACAATGTGAATGCCGTAGATACATTGATCGGTGATATCGTTCCGCCTGAATCGTTGATGAAAACTTTGACCGACAGAAAAATTGCCGAAGAGCAAAAAGTTACTTACGATACCCAAATGAAAGCACAGGAAACAAGACAGGGTATGGAAAAACAAACGGCTATTGCAGATATGCAGAAAGACATTGTAAAAGCACAGCAAAGTGTTGAGATCGCAGAACGCACAGCCAATGCCTCCGTTAAAAAATCGGAAGGTGAAGCCACCAGTTTAAAACTGAATGTAAGTGCCGAAGCAGAAGCTACCAAAATGCGTGCCTTTGCCGAAGCAGAAGCTACCAAAGCCAAAGCAGAAGCAGGTTCACAGGCAATCAAATTAACTGCCGCAGCACAGGCACAACAGATCACACTTACAGGTGATGCTGAAGCCGGTAAAATTCTCGCTATCGGTAAATCAACAGCCGAAGCGTATGAATTAGCCGTTAAAGCATTGGGAGGAGAAAACTTTACCCGATACAAGATCACCGAAGAATTATCGAAAGGGAATGTGAAACTGATACCTGATATTTTGATCGGTGGTAATAACAGTGGCGGCAGCGCGATCGATGGTTTACTTGGATTGAAATTGATGGAGATGATGGATCCTGCAAAGAAGAAAACAGCGGATGGCCCCAAAGCTGAGAATGAATAGAATGTAAGATATTTAATATTCGCTCCTTTTGCAATGCTACTCATTTGAGTAGCATTGTTTTTTTATCAAAAGCAACCTTTTAGGCTTATGTCCCGTTTGGAAGATAAACCTATTCTCCAACAACAGTTCAAATACAGGAAATGATGCTGCATAGAATAAAGAACAACTGGCTTATTATTACAATATGCCTGATTGCTTTTTTGATAAGATTGAAAGGAATTACGTTTCAAAGCTTGTGGCTGGATGAATTGGGGGCGATGAAAGAATCAGATCCAATTGCTAGCTGGGGCGATTTGTTTCGCACTTTAACCTGTTGCGATATTCAACCTCCTCTTTTCTTTATCCTTGAAAAAATAGCATTTACAATTTTTGGTTATACAGAATTTATGGCCCGCTTTATCTCTTTATTAGCAGGTACTGCCGGAATTTATGCGATCTATTTACTTGGGAAAGAGATTTCAAATAAACAACTTGGTTTATTATGTGCAGCACTTACAACAATTAATTATTATCATATCTATTTTTCTCAGGAAGTCCGGCCCTATATTTTTGCCTTTCTTTTTGCAACCCTTTCTTTTACCTTTTTCTTAAAATGGATTAAAATTTCCAATCGGAATAATAGCATTCTGTTTTCATTATTCACGCTGCTCCTCTTGTATACCCATTATTACGGATTGTTTGTAGTAGCAGCGCAAAGTATATTGGCAATTGTTTTCTTGTTTAATAAAAAAGGGGTCGACAGAAAAAATCTTCTCAGATCAGGACTTTTTTCACTGATGCTGATAATACTGGGCTATCTCCCCTGGGTTTCATTTCTGGTATCGGCAATCAATTACAGATCCTTCTGGATTTCCGAGCCACCCAAAGCTTTTTTGCAGGAATATTTATATACCTATTTTGGCAATTACGATCTGCTAAATCCATTACTGCTTATTTTATTGATTGTTTTTATTGTAAGGGTATTCATTCAAACTGATAAGGAGGAGGTAAATAATACAAATCCAAGTACTACAGAAAATTATTTTATGATAATCCTGGTTTGGGTTTCCTGTGTTTTTTTGATTCCCTATGTATGGTCGCTATTAAAAAATCCTATGTTGCAGCCACGGTATACTATTGTAGGATTACCTGCTATCATTCTAGCTCTTGCATTTAGCATTCAAAATTTGAAAAGACGAGTTATTCAATATACTGTCTGCATACTTTTTTTAATACTTTCCGGGATCAGTTTTTTCTTTGTACAGAAATATTATACAACTGTCACAAAATCCCAATTCAGAGAAATAACTGAGTTTATTGTAAAAGAAAATACCGGTCAGTATCCGATCAATAACGAAAAAACTTCCTGGTACCAGAGTTTCTATCTTTCCGCATTAGGGTCTCAGGCAGAATTGACTTCTTTTGGGAAAGAATATTTTATTGATTCTTTGTTGAAAACAAAAGATCAGATGAAAGATGATGCTGGGTTTTGGCTGGTAGAAACACTGGATGAAAAGATGCCGGATGATGGTCGGCAAAAAGCATTGGATAGTGTATATACTATCGTTAAAGAAAAAAAATACCTTGATGCTTCGGCACAGCTATATATTCCTAAAAAAGAGATGGTCGGTAAATTTTCAGTGATCGGGTATCATGATTTCGCAGATGGAACCCTTCTTGAGAATCAAAAACAAATTGTATTGCTAAGTGGAACCATTCATACAAAACCAATCGATCTTCTTCCCGGAAAATACCGGATAATTATTACAGCAATGGGATCGATAGCAGCCAATGAAATGCCACACGTTAATGTCTATGTAAATGGGAAAATAGCAGGCAATTATACTTTAAAGGAATCAATGGATCAAAAAACATTCGAATTCGAAAACACAGGAAACGCTCAGACTGTGATTAGTCTTGAAATGACGAATGACTTTTTTATTCTCAATAAAGAAGACAGGAATGTATTTATTGATAGAATTGTTCTCGAACAAATAAAATAGTGAATGGGTGTCAGGTTAGTTCAAAGAAAATACCGATTCCTTTAACCCCTCCATCAACGGATATAATTTTTCGATCAATTCCTGTGCACGTTCATCAGGATAACCAATAAAAATATCATAGTCTTTCGACCTTTCATTGGTAGGAGATTGATAGGTAAGCGTAATGTGTTTCTCTTCATTAAACCTTACCACGATCCCAAAATCATTCGGGCCTATATAGGCTTTTACCAACTCATCGATCTGTGAAAGATTACAACGGATCTTTTTTAATGAAGGGCGGTAATCGGGTTCAAAAAATAATGTGTCTGAACCTTCTGAGATCCAGATGCATTGTTCATGAATGTTGATAATACGGCTGGTTAATCTGCTTACACCTACAAAGGGAAATTGATGCAGTGAATCTGAATTAACCTGTCTGTAAACACTGAATTCCAAAAGCATAAAAAAAATTTACAACCAAAGTTACCACAATCCTGTCTTTTGAAAAATAGTTGGATTTAGTTGTTTGCAGGTTGAAAAATAACTTCCATTAAATAAGGGATGTTTTGTTTCTCAATCCTTATTTTGAAAAAATAATTGACTCAGTTTCACTCACCGGATTACGCCCTCTTTAGGGAAACTATTAAACGATTTCCCTGATCAATGTTCAACAACTGAATGTTATCAATACGGAATGTCTGTTTATTAAACGATTGTAAAAGGGGCAATTTTTTTTTGATCAACTGATTATAAAGTTTATAGCAGGATACAACAGGATGGTTAAATATGTTAAACATTCTATAATTGTAGGGTGAAAATTGGTTTCAGGCTGATTCTCAACAAAACGATTGCTTTCTTGCCTTTGAGTGTATTCCCCGTACCCGCACCGCATTTTAGCTTTCTTTTTTGGATAGGATTCAACCTCAATTTTTTTGATGGTATTTTTCTCATGAATTATTGCATATCAAAAAATAACAATATAATATCCGTTTATTCGGATCATTCACATTTGATCAAAATGTTCACAATATAATGATTGATATGAAGACATTTTTCCAAAAGGCGTTCTTTGTTGTACTTGCTATTGTATGTTTTACGGCTTGTCGCAAAAAAGCATTCGATGAATTTTATGGACGGCCCGATTCGCTTGCTGCGCCAATTTACCAGCAATTACAGGGAAAAGGAAATTTTACCAGCTTATTGGCCTGTATTGATAAAGCTGGTTATAAAGACATTTTAAGTGGTGCCGGTTATTATACCATGTTTGCACCCAATGATAATGCATTTCAGGCATTCTTTACTTCCCGCGGTATTAGTGGAATTAGTCAGCTGGATTCCGGTACCTGCAGCAAAATCGTAACTTTTTCGCTTGTTTATAATGCATTTACAGTAGCCAGGTTGTCTGATTATCAGGCAAACTCAGGTTGGGTAACCAATGGTGCTTTCAAACGCAGAACAGCAAATTATACCGGCTTTTACAATGACACCCCACTGGGTGCCCAGCCCCTCAAAGCATTGGGTTCTAATAGAAATGCAGGATTTGTATTGGGAGATAACAATAACAAATACGTTACTTATTTTATGACCAATTATATGACCGGTCAGGGATTATCGGCCAGTGATTATAATTTCTTCTATCCCGGCAGTACTTATACCGGCTTGAATGTAGGCCCTGCCAAAATTGTTACCCAGGATATTGTTGCAGAAAACGGTTATATCCATGAAACAGACAAGGTATTGCT
>CANBSW010000134.1 GCA_947372235.1 Chitinophagaceae bacterium
AAACGGTTGTCTGGTGATGACCGTTTTTTTATTTTGGGGAGGTTTAAATTGATCCTTAAATCTATCACCCAATTTAACATCGGCTATGCAGTTTCTAATCCATAACATTACTGAATTGATAGCATTAGTAATTGCTATTGTTTATTATCATTATTTGAAAGGAAGTTTTATGAAATGGGTATTACCATTTCTGGTGTTTATTTTTCTAGCTGAACTCTTTATTACAGAAAAATACTTTACCCTTATTAAACCTAATGTTATTGTTCAATATACTATTGGAATAATTGAATCTATTTTTTATGGATATTTATTCTATAATTATTCAGGTAGGAAAATATTGAAAAAAATCATTCTTTATTTCGTAATTCTAAGTGTATGTATGTTTTTAATAGGACTTTCATTTTATACAAAAGATTATTCTTTTTTTTTGCCAGCATTAATTGTAATAGGATTTTTTCTTGCCCTTTTTGCATTGACATTTATTTATACAAAGTTTATTGATGATGATAATACTATATTGATCAACGAACCTGGTTTCTGGATAGCATTTGGTGTGTCTTTGTTTTTTGCGGGTACTAGTATAGTATTCTCCTTGTATGATTTAATCTTAAAAAACAATCTTGACATTTTCGGCGTCAAGCTATACAATTTTATTCCAAGAATATTAAGTGTGGTTCTTTATTCAAGTATTTCTATCGCTATCATATTATGCAAAAAGAAAACCAGGATCTCATTGTAGCAATCACTCTAGCCAGTTTTTTTGTATTTTTATTTGGCTTTATATGCTTCCTGATAGTGATCAACTATGTAAAGAGGCGAAGAAAGCTTTTACTGGAAAAGGAAATGCAGGAATTGAATTTTCAGCAGGCACTTTTAAAAGCACAACTGGAAATGCAGGATCACACCTTTAAGGCAATTAGCCAGGAGATTCACGATAATGTTGGACAGATATTAAGCCTGGCTAAATTGAATCTGAATATTCTTACATTCCAAGAACAGAATAACCCAACACTGAATATTGTAAAAGAACTGGTTGCCAATTCAATTGCTGAATTGAGGGATCTTGGGGCAAGTTATCATGCAGATCGACTTGTAGAAGAAGGCTTAATAGCAGCTATCAGACATCAAATGAATTTACTCGAAAAAACAGGGATGTTTACTACTTTTTTTGAATCGAAACTATTAACAGTGCCAATTGAAAAAAGCAAGATCGTTTTCTTATACAGAATGGTACAAGAAGCATTGAATAATATTGTGAAACATGCAGGGGCTACTCAGGTTCATTTGAAAATATTCTCTGAATCCGAAGAAGTTCATATTGAAATCAGGGATAACGGAAAAGGATTTCAAACAAGTGATGTTGATTTTAAACCTGGCATTGGCTTAAGCAGTATCCAACAAAGGGCTTCTATGATTGGAGCAAAAGCAAATATTACCAGCGAACCCGGAATTGGAACCCGGGTAGATTTAGTTTTTAAGTAAATATGATATGATCAAGATAGCATTGGTGGATGATCACAGGATCTTACGTCAAAGTCTGGGTAAGTTAATAGAGATGTTTGATGATTTTGAAATTGTTTCAGAGTCTGATAATGGCTTCCAGTTCATCCGGAATTTTGAAAAACATCCAATACCGGATATTGTTTTAATGGATATCACTATGCCGGTAATGGATGGATTGGAAACATCCAGGTGGCTGAATAAAAATCACCGAAAAGTCAAAATTCTTGCGTTAAGCATGCTCAAAGGCGATCCTATCATTATTAGTATGATCAGAAACGGGGCCAGAGGGTATATTTTAAAAGATTGTGACCCCAGTGAATTGAAATCCGCTTTACATGATATTTATGAATCGGGATACTATTATAATGAATATGTTACCCCACGGCTTACTTCAAAAGTATTATCCTCCGAGATCAAAGCCCTGACCAGCCAGGAAATTACTTTTCTCCGTTGGGCTTGTACCGACCTTACCCACAAAGAAATTGCAATTGAAATGAAACTCAGTCCCAGAACCATTGATGGTTACAGAGATATTTTAATGCGAAAATTGAATGTAAGTTCCAGGATCGGACTTGCCATTTATGCTGTAAAAACAGAACTAGTTCAGCTTTACTCCACTAAATGACGATTTTTTAAAATACGGGGTTTTTCCCGTATGTGGGTAAATTCCGGCTTCTTACTTTTATGAAAGAAAAGAGCACTAACCTGGTAGACTATAAAAATCTGCCGTTAAGCAGAAATAGCGGCCCAATACCGGGGGGAATTTGGAACTGCTATTTCTGCCTCTTTCATTTTCTCATTACACAGTTTTTTTATTGTTTTTGGGAAGGAGGGGTCTTACCCTCCTTTTTTATGATCCTATCTGCCACCCTTTCTCCATCCATTGCAGCACTCACAATTCCTCCTGCATAACCTGCCCCCTCTCCACAGGGATATAAATTCTGTAACTGAGGATGTGCCAGACTATCCTGATCTCTTGGAATACGCACAGGTGACGAAGTCCTGCTTTCAGTAGCCACTACTATTGCATCATTGGTGAAATAACCGCGCATTTTTTTTCCAAAGGCCTGAAAACCTTTTTGTAAACATTGATGGATAAAATCAGGTAGTACCGTTCTGAGGTCTGTGGAAGTGGTTCCCGGTAAATAACTGCAATCAGGAAGTGTTGTTGAAATCTTATTGGTACAGAAATCTGCCATCCTTTGTGAAGGTGCTTTTAATTGCCCGCCTCCGGCAGTAAATGCGGCTTTTTCAATTGATTCCTGAAACCTCATCAACAGTAATGGATCAGGAAGAACTTTAGGGTTGCTCTTTTTAAAATAGGACAACGCATCTTTCATTTCAACCTGAACTACCATTCCACTATTTGCGTATGGATTATTTCTTTTACTTGGGCTCCATCCATTTACTACAAGTTCTCCGGGACCGGTAGCTGCAGGGGCTATGATACCCCCTGGGCACATACAAAAACTAAAAACCCCTCTCTCATTCACTTGCTCAACCAACCCGTATGATGCGGGCGGCAAGTTTCCATCTTTTACAGCACAATGGTATTGAATAGAATCGATCAGGCTTTGTGGATGCTCAATTCGAACACCAAGCGCAAAAGGTTTCGCTTCTATTAATAATCCTTTGCTGTAAAGTAATTCGAAAATATCCCGAGCCGAATGTCCGGTTGCTAAAATGGCCGCATCGGCTGAAAAACGATCGCCATCAGATGTGATGACAGTTGTAAGGGTATCATTTTCAAAAACAAGATCAATGACTTTTTTCTCAAACAAAAACATCCCTCCGCTTGCAATGATCTGTTCACGCATCGCAGTTATGATATGGGGTAATTTATTAGTGCCAATATGTGGATGTGCTTCGTATAGAATATTCTCTTCGGCTCCAAACTGGTGCAGGATATTCAGTATACGATTAATATCGCCCCTTTTACTGCTGCGGGTGTATAATTTACCATCACTGTAAGTTCCGGCTCCTCCTTCACCAAAACAATAATTGCTTTCAGGATTTACAATGCCTTCTTTATTCAGCAAAGCAAGATCACGCCTGCGTGCCCTTACATCTTTTCCTCTTTCCAGAACAATGGGCTGTATTCCGGCTTCAATTAATTTTAAAGCCGCAAATAATCCGGCAGGTCCGGCCCCAATAATAATTACCCGGGTTTTAGAATGAGAAACATCCTGAAAGGAAAGTGGTTGAATTTCTCTTGTCTGAAATGGCTCGCCAACAAAAGCTTTTACAGTGAGGTTAATCCATACCTGGCTCCGGCTTCTTGCATCAATAGATTGTTTGAGTCTGTAAAAACCCTGAATATCTTTTTCTTCCTCACCCAAATATTGGGCAATGGATTTGCGAATGATGCTATCATCATTCGCATCAGAAGGCAATAACTTTAATATAATATCTTTTTGCATACTGTTAGGTGTTTATCCTAAAAAGTAGTTAAAAGGGAATAGTTAAAAATGAATAGTATTGAATACGAAGTGCTAAATCAAACTATTAACTTTTAACTATTCATTTTTAACTAGAACGGCAGATCATCAACCGCATCAGCCGGCGGCGGCATATCATTATAATTTACTCCTTCACCACCAGACTGATTCATCTTGGTTGTTTCCATTCTCCAGGCATCCAGGTTAGTAATATAATTCTCCCTTCCGTCTTTTACCCATTTGGTTCCTTTGATATTGAACTGGACTTTTACTTCATCGCCCATAGTAAAACGATCGGGCATTGCAGTCTTATCCTGAACACATTGAAACTTTACATAATTGGTAATTACTCTTCCACCAATATCTTCTGATTTTTCGATCACAAATTCACGGGTCTTAAATGTTTCAGTACGCTGAACAATATCAAAAACTGCTACTAGCTTACCGGTAATTTCGTATGACATATCTCTGTTTTTTAAGTGTTCAAAAGTAGGGGTAAAAATCCGCTTTCTATTTTAAAAAAAACAGTTTAATCGCATCATTAATATTGTATCTTTCAACTTACAAGCCCGGTTAGTCATGCTCAGGAAAATCACTCTATTTGTTGCTCTTGTTTTTTTTGCAGTATCCTGCAGTACCAGTAAACAAAGCATTTCCCTTCTTTATAAAGATTACAGGATTGAAAAGCAGACAAAAACAGATTCTGCGCTGGTAAAAATGTTGCAACCCTATTCTGTTTCAATGAATGCTTCGATGAATAAAGTGATCGGTTTTTCTAATGATAACCTGAATAAAAAACAACCCGAAAGCGGATTGGGAAATTTTATGGCCGATGCCATGTTGGTGATGGCGGAAAAGAAATTCAGAAAAAAGATCGATGGGGCATTTATGAATGATGGCGGGATACGGTCTTATATACCCAAAGGGAATATCACCACCGGAAAAATATTTGAACTGATGCCTTTTGATAATTTGGTTGTAGTTCAGGATGTGAAAGGTTCTGTATTGCAGCAGTTCCTCGATAAAACAGCCGCTGATGGCGGCTGGCCGGTATCAAAAGGGATCACTATGGGGATCAAAGAAAAAAAAGCGGTAAACATTTCCATTAATGGAAAGCCGCTTGATAATAACGCTACCTATTCAATTGTTAATTCAGATTATGTGGCCGGTGGAGGAAGCGATTGCACTATGCTGAAAGGGATTCCATTTCTCAACAGGGGATATCTTTTAAGGGATGCACTCATAGAATTTGTTTCAGACCTTACAAAGCAGGGAAAACCATTGGATTTTACGATTGAAAAAAGGGTTGTCAATGTTAATTAACAGAAGAAAATTTTTACAACAGGCCGGGATGGCCGGAGGCGCTATTGCAGCTGCTTCTGTTTTGCCTGCAGCTGCACACACAGCAGGTATCCGTCGTATCACCATCCTTCATACCAATGATGTTCATTCACGTCTGGATCCTTTTCCCATGGATGGAAGTCGTAACCAGGGTATGGGAGGCGTTACCGCAAGAGGGGCAGTAATCGAAGAGATCAGGAATGAAGGTGGCGAAGTTTTGTTGCTGGATGCCGGTGATATTTTTCAGGGAACACCTTATTTTAATATGTACAAAGGTGAACCTGAAATAAAAGCAATGACAATGATGGGCTATGATGCATCTACCATGGGTAATCATGACTTTGACGGTGGGCTTGAAAATTTTGCCACACAGTTGCAACACGCAAAGTTTCCGATATTGATCAGCAACTACGAATTTTCGGGTACGCCTATGGAATCTAAATTTCAGCCGTATAAGATCTTTCAGAAAGGGGATCTGAAAATTGGTGTATTGGGTGTAGGGATAGAATTGAGAGGATTGGTTCCAGAAAATTTATATGGTAAAACAGTGTATACCAACCCAATAGAAGCTGCCAATCAATCAGCAGACGCTTTGCGGAAAAAAGGTTGTGATATGGTAATCTGCCTTTCTCATTTAGGCGATAAATATGACGACGATAAAATAAGTGACGAAATACTGGCAAAAGAAACCTACGATATTGACCTGATTATTGGCGGGCACACCCATCGTTTCTTTGAAGAGCCGCGTAAATACAGGAACCGGCGTGGAAATGATACGATCGTAAATCAGGTAGGTTGGGCAGGTATTCAGCTGGGGAGATTGGATTATACTTTTTCCGGTTCACAAAAGAAAAATCTCTCAAACGCCAATACTGTAGTTATAAGGAAAAAAACAAGGGAATAAAAAATTTTTTTTTCAACATAAAGTCTACATATTCGCAGCCCCAATTTATTTTTTTAGTTATCCACATGTGGAGAAAAATAGATAACTTGAAGGGTTGAATAGAAAATACGTAACTCATTATAAATTCTTTCTTTTTGTATGGCTAAAAACGCTGAATCAGTCTGGAGTAGTTGTTTAAAGATCATCAAGGATATTGTAGAATGGCAACATTTTAAAACCTGGTTCGAACCTATTAACCCCGTTGAGTTAAAAGGGAATGTATTATTGATTCAGGTGCCGAGCCAGTTCTTCTATGAATACCTCGAAGAGCATTATGTAAATCTGCTTGCAAAAACATTGAAACGAGAATTGGGAAAAGAAGCCAGACTGGAATATCGTATCATGGTAGACAGTGGCAATACCAACGGACGTAATGGTTCAATGGATGTACCTGCGAGCAATATGAAAACCTATAATAATAATGAAATGAATTTTCCACTGGTAATTGATAATCCGGTGAAGAATCCGTTTGTTATTCCGGGCTTGAAAAAAATGCAGATCGATCCGCAGCTGAACCATATGTATGTATTCGATTCTTTTATAGAAGGCGATTGTAACCGTGTAGCCCGTCGTGCCGGTAAAACTGTAGCTGAAAAACCCGGAGCCAATTCATTTAACCCGCTGGTGATCTATGGTGGCGTGGGTTTGGGAAAAACACACCTTGCACAATCTATCGGTAACGAAGTAAAAAGATTGCATCCGGGAAAAGTGGTTTTGTATGTAAGCAGTGAAAAATTTATTAACCAGTTTCAGGACCATAGCCGTAATAACGCGATCAATGACTTTATACATTTTTATCAATTGATAGATGTTTTGATCATTGATGATGTTCAGTTTTTCAGTCGTGCAGAAAAAAGCCAGGATGCTTTCTTTGCCATCTTTAATCATTTGCATCAGAGCGGTAAACAACTGGTGTTAACTTCTGATAAGCCACCAAAAGACCTGGATGGTATGCAGGAAAGATTGCTGAGCCGTTTCCGTTGGGGGTTAAGTGCAGATCTTCAGATCCCTGATTACGAAACACGTATCGAGATCCTTGAAAAGAAAATGAAGAACGATGGT
Organism: Chitinophagaceae bacterium; assembly: GCA_947372235.1. Taxonomy (GTDB): domain Bacteria; phylum Bacteroidota; class Bacteroidia; order Chitinophagales; family Chitinophagaceae; genus Sediminibacterium. The sequence goes on from CANBSW010000134.1 coordinate 7,288, forward strand.
TTGGATATGCCAAAAGAAGTTGTTAAGTATGTTGCCTATAATATCAACACCAACGTTCGTGAACTGGAAGGCGCTTTAATCTCCTTACTGGCACAATCATCACTCAATAAAAAAGATATTGATGTAGAACTGGCCAAAAAAGTACTCCGGAATTTTGTAAAAACAAGCAGTAAAGAAATTACTATCGATGCCATTCAAAAAATGGTTTGTGAATATTTTGATGTTTCTTACGACAAGCTTTTGCAGAAAACCCGTAAAAGAGAGATCGTTCAGGCAAGGCAGATTACCATGTATCTGGCCAAAGCCTTCACCAAAAACTCTTTAAAGACCATTGGAGAACATTTTGGCGGACGCGATCATACCACCGTTATACACTCTTGTCAAACGGTGAAAGATCTGATGGATACAGACTCCATTTTCCGCGAGAATGTGATGGAATTAACACAGAAAGTGCAGTTGGCAGCGATGTAGGGGTTAAGCTTTTGAGTTTAAGTTGTAAAGTTTGAATTACTTATATAAAAATAAATGCCTGTTGATTTCAACAGGCATTTATTTTTAGGACAACTTTAAACCATAAACTCAAAACTTTAAACTTTTCTTTCTACATTTTTGGCAGTTCACCCCCGGCAACCTATTTTTGCAACCCTCTCTGAAAAGAGTAAGGACGGTGAGGTGGGAGAGTGGCTCAATCCAGTAGTTTGCTAAACTGCCGTACGGGTTAAACTGTACCGAGGGTTCGAATCCCTCCCTCACCGCCTTCGCTGAAGCTTCGGCGGTCGATGACCGCTTAGTATTCAGCGATATAGTAACATATCTTCGATAAAGCTCCTGCGGGTAATACCCGCCGAAGCTTCAGCAAAGGCGGGAAGTAGCGCAGGCCGGTAGCGCACCTGGTTTGGGACCAGGGGGTCGCAGGTTCGAATCCTGTCTTCCCGACAAAAAAGAGTACTAAGCAATTAGTGCTCTTTTTTTGTGCCCAAACTCAAAATTAGTTGTGATGCCAATGAAACAGGTAACCATATTAAATGGAACTGCCTGCAAATAAAGTTGATCAGATATAGATGATGAATTTAGAGGGTTTTATTCCTGCTTTTTGATCACATAAAAGAATACTTTCTTTCTGATTAAAAATCCTATCGATTTATATACATCGATAGCCCGTTCATTATCTTCTCTTACATGGAGATAAGGCTTTTTTGAAACAGAAAGTATTTGCGTAAGCTGTGAGAGTAATAATTGTTTGGCATATCCACGTCCTAAATAATCCGGATGTGTGCAAACAGCGCTGATCTCAATATGATCAAAACAATGAAAACGCTGTCCCGTCATAGCTACCAGTTTTTGATTTTCAAAAATGCCTTCATAATTGCCGAACTCAATGGTGCGGGTACCAAAAGGACCGGGTTTGGTAAGCTTTGTTAAGGAAAGCATTTCAGGGATATCATTTTCTGAAAGTGCATTGATGCCCGTGCTTTGAAATTCTTTTGCTGATGGCCGATCATAGATCATTTGTAATCCGGGAATACAATCAATCACCTTCCATATTTTGGGAATAGATAAAAGTTCATCTGCCCATAACAGTACAGGCCGATCAAACATTGATTGTTCATACAGTTCAATAAAGTTTGCCGTACTGTTTTCTTTTAAGGCTGCAAAAGGAGATACGGAAATGTCGAAATATTTTACCAGATCCGAACCTTTGGCAAGGTGCCGGTTACCGGAAATAAGGGCATTCCAAACGGGGTTATCCAAACTGTTTTGCATGGGTACAAACCTATTAAAAAATTACTGGTTCAATGTATCGGTTTGTAAAATCGGAAAATATTAGTCACTTAAACTGTAAGACGAGAATGTGGCTTATTATATATCGGGTTAAAAATGGTACACAGATGACGCGGATTGAACAGATTAAAACGAATCTTATCTGATTTTACAAATAGATAAAACAAGTTTTTAGTTTCTAACCTTATTTAAAACGGATTGCCAGTTAGGATAAACATTATCTGTGTTCATCATTTTTTTTACAATTGTTGAATAAGTTGTATCAAAATAAGCAGCAAAAGAAAGAACCTCAATGGCAGCTTCCGGTTTAAATGCGGCACCAATCACAAATCCTGGTTCTTTATTGTCTGCCCGTTTCTGATCAAAGGCAACTTTACTGTTTACATATTCATGATGAATTGAATCTCCTGTTACAAAAGGTATCAGGAAAGCAGTTGATTTTTGAATGGAAGAACCGGATGGAGAAGCGTAGGTGAAGAAATCAGTTCCTGTTGCTCGTTTTATTACGGTTGCTATTTTTAGTAAAGGTTCCAATGTATATATATGATAATGCATGGCATCCCTTTCTTCGAGGTCCATACCCGAACCATTGGGATACAGGTTTACGAGTATTTGTTTTTTTAGACTTGTATCTGTAAAATGCAGGTACTCTTTATTGTTTAATAAATACGCAATATTACCCACCACTTTGATTCTGTGAGAATTCCAGTTATTGATCCCGGTTTTACTACCGGTTTTGAAACGCGGGTTCGAAATTTCTGCATCTGCTATTTCCATCAGCCATAAATCCACTGTTTTTTTTGTTGATGCTGGAATTTCATTTTTTAACAGGTCGTAGGCTTCCAGTACAGGATCCAGTTTTGTATCATTGATTGGATTACCAGTGCCATGGTTAATATTTGCCCATGCAATTATATAGTCAAGGCATTTCTTTTTGTACTCCTGTTTTTTAGTGATGATATAAGTGATAGCCAGTGCATAAATTTTATTCATATCGGCCAGGGATTTTTGTGTTCTGATCTTTTTTGGATCTGTGATCAGATGACCTTCTGAAATAATAGTATCTATAGGATTCGGCTCCTGTAATAAAGTATTATTGGCTGTGGTTTCTATTGTAAGGTAAATTTTCTTTGCACTTTTATCTGATTCAATTAATGCAGACAGTTTGCTGATCTCATTTTTTTGTAAACTGAGGTATTGCGCATTTACGGATGCAATCAACAGTAATGCAGAAAAGAATAGTATGGTTCTCCTTATCATAAATAAACAACTAATATAACGATTTTGAACGGTTGACTGATGAAAAGGCTTTTGAATGTTTACTTGTTATATCTGAATTAACTAAATCATGATTAGCCGGTATATAGTAAAAGAAAATGGTTGCCATTCAATGCAATCAGCCCTGTATTAACTACATTAGCAGTTTACATATAGTAAGAATGGCATAAAGAAAACAGGCAAAAATATGTACGATATCTGTTGCGTAGGACATATTACCCATGATAAAATTGTAACACCCGAAGCGGTTGTACATATGGCTGGAGGAACTTCTTTTTATTTCTCCAATGCCATTCATAAAATGGATATCCGTTATCATCTGGTAACTGCGTTGGGAGAAGCAGAAATGCATTTTGCCGATGATCTGCATGCAAAAGGTATTGATATGGAAGTATTGCCCAGTACCCATACTGTTTTCTTTGAAAATATCTATCCTGAAAACAGGGATCACCGTACACAAAGGGTATTGCAAAAAGCAGATGCCTTTCAAATAGAAGCATTTGAATTCATTGATGCAAAAATATTTCACCTCGGGCCATTACTGGCCGATGATATTTCTGTCGCCCTTATTAAATCACTGGCCAAAAAAGGGATGGTATCATTGGATGTGCAGGGATATTTGCGGGAAGTAAGAAATGAAAATGTATATCCGGTTGACTGGACAGAAAAAAATGAAGCACTACCGTATATTCATTTTTTAAAAGCGAATGAAACAGAAATGGAAAAACTGACAGGCATGTCTGACGTAAGATCCGGTGCTAAAATGTTATCAGAGCTTGGCGTAAAAGAAGTAATCATCACACTGGGCAGCAAGGGTTCAGTTATTCTTTGTGAAGGAATTTATTATGATATACCTGCTTTTGTGCCAAACGCCATAATTGATGCTACAGGATGTGGGGATACTTATATGGCGGGCTACCTTAGCCAACGTATTAAAGGAAAGGGAATACAATATTCCGGTGAGTTTGCAGCAGCGATGGCAACTATCAAGATCAATTCATCAGGTCCTTTTGTGGGAACAGAAAACGAAGTGCTTGGTATTTTACAGAAGCCGTAATAACGCACAGGGGTACCCGAATAATATTCAAATGGTTTCATTTTATAATGTACAATATGAATAAAGCGATCGTCTTGTTTTTATGTTCAGTATTTCTTGTAACCGTTGTTCCTGCACAACAAACACAAACTTTCACAAATCCCCTTCTTCCTGCGGGTGCAGACCCCTGGTGCATCTATCAAAATGGATTTTATTATTACACCCATACTACCGGCCATAATATCACTATCTGGAAAACAAGATCTATTGCTGATCTGAAAACTGCGGAACATGTAGTTGTTTTTACGCCGCCTAAAACAGGCCCTTATTCTAAAGAGATCTGGGCGCCTGAAATTCATTTTCTGCAAGGGAAATGGTATGTCTATTTTGCGGCGGATAGTGGCAATAATAACCAACATCGTTTATGGGTCCTGGAAAATAATTCACCGGATCCATTAACCGGTAACTGGATTATGAAAGGCAAGCTTATCACACCTGATGACAAGTGGTCTATCGATGTCTCTTTGTTTGAATACAGTAAACAATTGTATTTGATATGGTCCGGATGGGAGGGCGATAAAAATGGCCAGCAGAATATCTATATGGCTAAAATGAAGAACCCCTGGACAGTGGATGGGAAAAGAGTAAAGCTGTCAAGTCCTGAACTTGACTGGGAAAAGAATGGAGATCTGAATAATCCGAATGATCCATCGCATGTAAATGTGAATGA
>CANBSW010000135.1 GCA_947372235.1 Chitinophagaceae bacterium
TGCGCACCGGCTTCAATGATATTGTGTTGAAAATAATTCTGGTGCACCAATAACAATCCTTTCTGATCGGCCAGGTCTGCAAACTGTTTCAATCTTCCCCAGTACCAGGGATTGTATTTGGTAAGATCATATTTACTCAATCCATCCCACGCCAGTTCTTTCCCACTGCGGGCAAATGGTAATTCATAAAAAGGTGGCCATACTTCTCCATCCATTCTGCGGATGCGTTCATGATCATCCCTTCTTCTTTCATACCACAAAGCATAGTGTTGTTCCATTCCAATGATGCGATTAAGTTTCATCGTATCAGTCAATTCATTCAGGTCGTCAGTTAAGCCCTTACCCGATCTTCCGGGAACAAAACGGGTGATAGCCAATTGTGCGTTTGTAATATCTTTTCCCTGTACACCACCATTCCACCAGGGAACTTCTTTACGAATTCCCGTTAATAATTCTTTCCCTCTCACAATCCATCCATTGCTGATCTGCATGGCAGGTGCAAATGTGGGTGGCGTTAATTTCTTTATCCCAATTTCATCAATTGCTTTTATTCCCTTTCCTGAAACAGGTAATTGATTTCTTTTTGCTGATTCACTGATCCATTCCACTAACTGCTTTCTTGGCTTCTTAGATGCTGCAGTTAATTCGGCCGCCACTTCAACAGTTGGACTGCTGGATGCTTCTGTTGGAATAAATAAGATCTGTGATTGGGCATCTGTATTTTTGTGCAACCGTTCTTTCAACTGCGCATAAAAAAGGCTTCTGGGTGTGATGGCATCATTGGACCCCGTCCAGTAACCATCTCCTGCAAATTGCGACCATGAGCCAAATGCCCAGTTTTGTGCGCCGGGTGGTTTATAACAATCAATTCTTGCTGCAGAACAATTCCAGAATAAGCTATTGGCAGCGGCCCAACCTGCGCCTTGTCCATCCTGACCGCGATTGCCAAATCGCAATGCATTGCCATCCATATTTACTATATCAAACAAAATTCCTGATGCCCAGCTATCAATAGCTCCGCTGAAATTATACGGTAAAGAAGATTCGCATTGTACAAATGCATTTGGGCCGGGGGCGCAATAGCCTGTTGCAAAATCGTGGTATCCATTGAATGCATAGCAACGCTGAAATAGGGTTTGTTGACCGGTTGTGAAAAAAGTGTAACGTCTTTGTCCCCCAATTTCAGAAACAGGATCGGTAGATCTGCAATCTTCCACCGTAATCCGTTTGGCTGTTTCTAAAATATTAACAGCTGATCCTGCAAAATATTTAAACCCAATTTGTCTTACCCATACATCTTCTGCATTTTCTATATTGATCGCATTCCAGCGATGGTCTTCATCTTTCAAATTATTTTTATCATAGAATGATTCGCAACTTAGGTTTTCAATTCCTGAATTATTGATCCGTCCATTCCATTGATAAGAACTGATTGTACCTCCCCCATAATTTGCATCCAATGCTGTAGTTAAAGGCGCATCAATAGTAATCGTATTTCCTGTGATAGCTGTAAGCGTTCTGTCAAAAGACAAATCCCTCTCTCCTGCTTTCCATCCTAAAGTGCTAATGCCGCCACCAAAAATTTCTGTACCGATATCAGTTATCCATTCTTTGGTAGAAGGGCGATGAATCAGTATTTTATCACCTGCCTTTAATTGCGAAGCATTGGCTACTGTAAATTTCATTGCATTTACAGGAACGTAACTATCGGTAATTTTCACCTCCCCATTTGTTTTCCGGTCATTACGGCCAATGATTTTGAGCAATGCCAAACGGCCCGTTCCTGCTCCATATAAAAGGGTTCCTCCCTCATTCATTCCGCTCCCACGCAAAACAATTCCGGATGCATTGAGCTGAATTTGTCCGTTTATTTCATAACGGCCTTTTTCCAATAAAACTGCACCCCTAAATCCATCTTTATCCAAAGGAAGTGAAGCCACATAATCAATGGCTGATTGAATTCGAAGAGTAGCATCACCCGCTTTTACAGGTACCGTTACTTTAACTTCAACTGCCGGGATTGGTTTTTCAGAAGCCATATAACCACTGTAAGAAAAATCCGGGATGCGGTTACCGAGAGAATCCGGTGTGTAAGTAAGACGCCCATCTTTCTCTACTGCCAATGGTGGTGCAGGTTTTACGGTCTTTGGCTTCTGTGCAATAACCAATTGTATAGTCGAGATCAAAAGAATAACGGCTATTATTGTTTTTGATACAGACAAAGACTGGGGGCAATAGGATCTCAAGACTTTTGTTTTGAATGGTATGGAAACAAAAAGATGACTTTACGGGATCTTTATCAGTTCACGAAAGCCATCTCTCTGTACAAATTACGTTACTTTTTTGAAGTCGCCGGACTTACAGTTTTAACATCTACCAAACTGTTTAAGTATACTTCAATATTACTGTATCCACTTTTGGTAATAACAGCTGCATCTTTGGCATCTTTTGGATTTAGACCGTGTGCAGTTTCCCATGCGTCAGGGATGCCGTCATTATCAGAATCAATATACGGAGTTCCTTTATATTCAGGATATCCGCCAACTTGAGAAGGATCTGTAATGATTCCCTGTTTATAAGAATCGATCGGCAAACGACGGTATTTGAACTGAGTTTCAGGCAGTTTAACACCTTCGATATAATCGATCTTTCCGGTGGTTGCCTGTTTTATGATACGTGTATCCACTGCATCCCTTTTAGGCAATGTAGCACCGGCATTAGCCAATACAAATACTTTTGCTTCCAGAGTTGGAATAATAGTTATCTCTGGCATGGGCAAAGGTTTGTCCCATTTCATGGCATCTTTGTATTTGCCTGCATCGGGCTGTTCTTCAACCTGTACACCACCGTCCCAGTTGTCTTTGGTTACTCTTTCATTTCCTTCAACAATATTGCCATCCACATAGGCACGTCCAAAAACGAGATACCCCAGTTTGCTTCTGCCACTTTCCGGTTTCAGAATACGGTGAGCAATGGGTTTATCCTGACCCGGTGTTGATGGACCTGGTTTATAATAATTGTTGATGATATTATACATTGCTGTATAATCGCCACCATCTGTTGAACGGTGTACCCAGTTAAAAACAACATTATTGGCAAAGTTGAAAATACCATTCCAGCCAATAGAAGGGTTACGGCCTGCGTTATCTGCCCAAAGGCTTCTAATAAATGCACAATTCTCTCCGCCTAATGTACTTCCAAATGCGTGGTTCCAGGTATCTAGTGATTCTGAGAAAATAGAATTCTGAATAGTGATGTTTACTGTTCCCAGTTTCAACTCACCATTCTTCATCGGTGTACTATCATTGTACATATGGCGGTACATACTCATGTTCTCATCCAGTCCCCAACTTGCAGAAACGTGGTCTACCATGATATTTCCAACCGGATTACCGCCTATTGCATCATCTCTTCTTCCTACATTGGTTTCACCTCTGCGGAAACGCATATAACGGATGATCACATCATGTGTGTTGATCCAAACAGATTCTCCTGCTACACAAACCCCATCACCCGGAGCACTTTGTCCTTCAATAGTAATATAAGGTGCACGAACAATTAGTGGAGTTTTGATACGAATGATACCTGCCACATTGAATACTACGATCCGTGCGCCTCCCTGTTCACAAGCCCAGCGGAAACTACCAACACCATCATCATTTAAATTGGTAACAACGATTACTCTTCCGCCACGGCCGCCATTGCTGTATTTGCCACCGCCTTCTGCACCGGGAAATGCCGGTATAGCAGCCTGTGGAAGATCAACCGGTCTGGAAGCCCACGGAATATAAGGACGGCCATGTTTGGCTTGTTCTTTAATGATCGGATAAGAGAATGCCCACATAGAATCCGAATGTTTAACAGCCGCAGCCATTAAAGAATCAGACCATTTTTGTACACTTGATGGTATAGTAGGGTATTGTGCCTGAACAGAAGTAGAGACCAACCCTAAAAATAAAATGGACAACGAAATAATAAATCTTCTTTTCATAACAAACATTTTCACTCGGTTTATAATTGTTGATGTATTTATACAGGGTTGATAAAAAAGCGGGAAGTAAACACCACCCGCTTTTTTTAGTGCATGATTATTTTAATGGATCGAATGAACCACCCCAGTTATTATTCTGAAGTAAATTAGGATTATTGGTTATTGCCAACTGTGGTATTGGTAAGAAATAATAAGTTGACAGGAAATTAATAGGTGTAGCATCTAACTTGGTTGTTGAATTGGTAGCATCGTGCTTATTATTTCTAGTTGTGGTGAAATAGTTAGCCATCGCATTATCCAAATTTTGTACATCCCTGTAAGCTGCATTCGTAGCATCTTTTAATACTGCTGCTGTTGGAATACCTGTTCCTGTTCGTAAAACAATCCTTACACGGTTTCTTGTCCAACCATTTAAATCAGACATTCTTTTCCAGCGATATAAATCCCAGAAACGTTTTCCTTCGAATGCGAATTCGATTTTTCTTTCCTGTAAGATCGCGTCGAATAATTGGGTTCTTGATAAACCTGTTGTTAACCCGTATAAGTTATCGGCATTGGCATCAATACCGGCTCTTTTTCTTACTGCGATAATTCCTGTATAGCCTTCCTGGGTTGTGCTTAATTTGTTGATACCGGTAGCTGCTTCCGCTAAATTCAATAATACTTCCGCATACCTGATTTCCATCCAGTCAGTTCCACTATATTGAGGATCTGCACTTGGGAATGTTCCTTCAGATACTGCTTTTCTACAATAAAACCCTGTATTGGAAGCACTTGTTTCTGTTGAAGTAGTGGCAGTTTCATAATAGGTCCAGATCTTTTTTGTTGCAACACCATCCAAAGGCCAGGTACAACCGTTGTAAGCAATCGTTGCATCAAAACGTGGATCCCTGTTCTTGTAAAACAATGTATCATAGTAAGGATAGGTTGTTGATACACCGGGAGCTTTACCGTCTTTCATAGGGTATGACATAACCAGATCCCAGGTTGGTACATTTGAACCACTTCCCTGTAAATAAGATGGCCTGCATGATTTATCCCAACCGTTATTTTTCTGAACCTGACTTGTAACAGAATTATTATACTCCGTAACCATTACCGCTTCTGGATTATTGGCTTCAGTAAACCACATGGTTTTGTAGTTGGCATTCAATCCAAATCCATTGGCATCCAAGATAGTTTTTGCCAGTAAGTTGGCATCATAAGCAGCCTGCCATCTGTCTGTCAGATCACCGGGGTTAAACATAGGGCTTGCCCAATATAAAAGAATCCTTCCTTTTAATGCGGCAGCTGCGCCACTTGTAATTTTACCCCATGCACCGGTTGAACTTGCTGTTGTCCATTTGCCCGGCAGGTATTTAATGGCTGTATCCAGATCAGCCCCCATTTGAGTAAAACATTTTGAAGTCAGGTCTCTTGGCAACAGCGCCGAATCTCTTGCTGCCTGACCAACAGCTGACAATGGGTCTAATACTAAAGGAACACCACCATAAATTCTTACGAGATCCCAATAGCGGAATGCTCTGAAGAATTTTGCCTGCGAAACAAATTTATTTTTTGTGAAAACAGGTAACGGGCTTTCCAAAACAGACTGGATGAATGTATTCAATTGTCTGATCTTACCCCAGTTATTGGAAGGTTGTGTATTGTTTGTATTTAAACTGGTACCAAAATCTGTGGGTTCATTGGTTCCTACACTAATGGTACCTGTCATAAGTACATTAGCAGAAGCATAGCCTTCCTCAGATAATTGTGGTTGTGTACCACTTAATACACTGCTGGTATTTTGACCACCAAAACCCGGCAGGTTATTATCATAAATATTATCAAGATTCAGTTGTACCAATGTTGAATCTGAAAATAACAGATCAGGGGGTACATTGCTCAGGTTTTGTTTATCCAATACCTTTTGACAACTTGCAAACAGTACCAACCCTGCAATTGCGATATTTATATATTTCATTTTCATTACAATAAAGTTTAGAGGTTTACATTCAATCCAAAAGTGAAGGTTCTTAATACAGGGAAAACATCATAAGAACCATTCGCGTTATCCTTATAATCATATGGATTATAAAAATTGAAAGGATTGGTACCAATCAAGTACGCTTTAACATTGTTAAATCCGATTTTATTGGCGATTTTCTGAGGTAATGTATATGACAAATTGAAATTAGATACACGACAAGAGAAAGAACTTCTCCACCAGAAATCAGTTGCTACATCATAAGAGAAAGCATAGAATGGTGAAGGATAAGCTGCATTGGTGTTTGTAGGTGTCCAGTGGTCATTCCAGAATTCAGGCCTGTTCTGCCAGATATTGTTACCCAATTTTCTTGCGGCAGACTCAACCGAACCAATACCACCCCAGTTCATTCCCATAACAACATTAAAACTCAAACTTTTATAGGTAATACCCCAGTTTAAACCCAAGCCATAATGGTTATTTTGCTTCTTGTTTAAGTAGTCAAGATCATCTGTTGTAATGGTACCATCTGCTGCAGTATACAGACCGGTTGCAGGATCTTTCGGTCCTCTAACATCTTCAAAATACAGCATACCCGGTTTAGGTACATTTCCAAAGATTTTATAGTTTGGAGATTTTGCAAGTAATGCATCTACATCTGCCTGTGTTCTAAGCATACCTAAAGAGTGGTAACCTAAAAATCCTAAATCATCAGATCTGCCTGCAGCATCTAAATAGGTTCCAATATTTCCTTTGGCCTGGTCAATGGTAATTTGTTTATTATCTGACCAGTTAAAGTTGGCTGTAATATTATATCCCCAATCTCTGCTGATTTTGTTATTCCAGCTAACAGCCAGTTCATATCCAAATGTATTGGCCTTACCAAAATTTTCTGAAGGCAATGTTGCACCAATTAAAATAGAAGGCGCTGATGTTAAGTTTGATAACATATTTGAACGGTAGTCGATATATGCATCTGTGCTAACTGATAAACGGTTGTTGAAGAATTTTGCATCTAAACCAACGTCAAACTTATCTACATTATCCCAATGCACTGCTCTGTTGGCTATTTCCACATTTGTTACCACAGCCACACCTCTATCAGCATTACCACCATATACAACGGCTTTACCGGTTTGTATTGCATAACTTCTTAACCACTGGTAAGATTTTGTTGCATCCAAACCAAGAAATCCAAAGGATCCTCTCAATTTCAAAAAGTTTACTGTATTGCGTAAATTTTGAAAGAATTTCTCTTCAGATATCACCCAACCAACTGACGCGGAAGGGAAATAACCCCATCTGTTTTCAGGTGCAAAATTCTGACTGGCATCGCCTCTCAAATTCACTTCCAATAAGTATTTGCTATCGTAATTGTAATTAATTCTTCCTATAAATGCCAAACGACCAGCTTCAGAAATAGGTTCATTTGATAAAACACTTACCGTAGCAAAGTTCATATTATCCAACCCACCGGTTATTACACCATCTGTTTCTGCGGCAACACCATCAGAATAACTTTCACTTTGCTCATAACCCAATAATACACTTACCTGATGTTTACCAAATTTCCTGTCGTAACTAAGTGTGGTATTTAATTGGTAAGAACTGGCTATTGTTGGGTTTAATCTTACACGATCACCATTGGAAAAAGAATACACTGCATTGTAAGTTGTATCCAGAATGTGATTGTGTGCTCCTAATGTATTAAAGTTGTATACATTGTATTTTGTACCATATTGCTTACCCCAGCTGTTCGCAATATTTTTATTGAAATTAACTCCGGCCCTTAATCCTTTCAGAAAAGGGAAATCATAACTAAGCTGTCCCTGAAAATTGATTGTAGAATTATAGCTGCTGGTATAGTTATCCAGATTATGTACAGCGAAGTAATGATAGTTGTTGATATTTCCACTTGTACCGGCACCGGGAATGGCAATCGGTAATCCATTGATAAAAGGCGAATTAAACTGCGCCTGACCAATCAATGTTTTCCAGTCATTATCCAAACTCTCATTACCCTGTTTATTAAAGGTATTTTTCTTGTCTCCTAACTCACCACTCAACGATAAACCTAATTTCAAACCATTACCTAATTTAATATCTGTACTTGAACGGAATGAATATCTTTTAAATCTGGAACCGTCAAAATTGCTGTTGTTCTCATTATAAGTGATGCCGGCAAAATAAGTTGCTTTTTCAGCTCCGCCGCTAACGTTAATTGTGTGACGCTGGTTATGCGCACTTTGAAAAGCCTGACTCAGCCAATCAGTATTATGATTCTGGAAATAACTTAATTCATCCGGAGTATAATATGCGGCTAATGCCTGTGTAGCTGTTGTATCCCAGGCTTTTGAGCCGGCATTGTAATCATTAATATATTGAGCTTGCTGAACACCGGTTAACATTTTAGGCATTGTAGGCGAATTGGAAACCCCGTAAGACCCACTATAGGTAATTGATGGCGCACCTGCTTTTCCTCTTTTTGTTTTGATAACGATTACACCATTAGAACCTAATATACCATAGATAGCAGCAGAAGCATCTTTCAAAACTGAAAGGCTTTCAATTTCTGAAGCATCCAATAAATCAAAATCTGTTTTTGAGCGGATGATATCATCAATGATAAACAAGGGATCTTTTGACCCACCATCTTTTGAATAAAATATCGGGTTACGAATGGTAATGGTAGCCACTTCACCGGGTCTTGCAAAACCACCGGAAACAGCAACACCCACCATTTGTCCTTTTAATGCCTCAGATAAATTACCTACCGGTAAATCGGTAACCGATTTCATATCCATTGTTGCAACAGAACCGGTTAAATGCGATTTTTTCTGCGTACCGTAACCTACCACAACTACTTCATCCAAATCATTGGCTATTTCCACTAATTCAATTGAAATGGTTGATGCGGTTCCGGCTTTTAACTCTTTAATTCCAAATCCAACATGGGAAAGGGAGATAACAGATTCAGCAGACGGCACTTTGATTACAAATGAACCTTGCTCATTTGTAATGGCGCTTTGTGTTCCGTTTTTAACTTTTACGCTAACCCCATCAAGAGGTTTCCCTGTTTTCTGGTTGGTTACCTTACCGGTAATTGTTCTTTCCTGTGCATTTGCTGTATTTAATGCACCGAGTGCAAAAATCAGCATGCATGTAAAAAACCTGAGCAGTAGTTTAATTTTCATATGGCTTATTTGTTATAAAAAATGGTAACGGAGATAATTTTAATTTTTTGAATTGTTTTTGGCTGCTTTTATTCTTTCTTCCCAATCCTGTCCTGCTTTTTTCATATCTATACCGGCAGAAGAAAGATAGTTATTGATCTTACCCTTGTATTTTCCAAACCAGGCATGTTTCTTTTCTGATGATTCGGCATCCATTGCAAACTCACGGGCTTCCGTGAGATAAGTAAGTATCTGTGTTCTTTGCACTGCCGTTAATGAAGGCAGCATCTCATCATATGCTTTCACGGTTACAGGGAGAACACTGTAAGTCATTCCATCTTTTACTTTAATCAACTGATCCGGAGATAACTCAGCAGAAAGTGCTGCGAGATATGGTTTGTGCAATTTTGCCAGTTGAGCCATTCTATCATCCTCAATCCCTTTAATGGCATTGGCAAGGACCTCTTTATTTGTTTCAGTAGCTTTCAGCGATTTGATTTTTGCATTGGCACTATCATGTACTGCACTAAGCAAGCGGTACTGGTTAGTAACCATATTCTGAACCTTGAAAAATTTTGAAGAGTCGGCAATACCCAGTGGGGAAACTATTTTGTAAGTACGTTGTTTTAGTACAGAGGTATAGTTATCTGATGCATTTTTTTCCTGTGAAAACGACAAAGAAGTATTCAGCAGAAAAAAAGAAGACAGTAGTATAACTATATAAACTTTCATTTGGCTAAGCAGTGTGATGATTTTTTTTTAAATCCGGAATTGTGGTATTGTAAACGGGGGGCTTGGAGTATAAACTGTTGTCAGCGTAAGACCAGCAAGCACATCGATTAGAATATTTAGAAACCGGCAGATCGTAAGAAAACAGTGTTATGTTTTTCTTAAAATTTATGAAAGTAAATGTAGAAGCAAAAAAAAGGGGGAACAATGTAAAGTTTCACTATAATGATGGAATATCTTACTATATCGGTGAAAAAAGAGCGACTGATTTTCCCTATTTCGTTTTAATAGAAATCACCGCTTCCTGTAAACCCTTGCTTTGGGCTTTCAGGGTGATTGTTCCGGAATTGTTTTTTGCCTGTATCATTGCCAGCAAAAGGCCATTATACGCTTTACAATAGCTTGCTTTGAATGATTGATGGCTTATCGGATCACCATTATCCACTCCTGCAATACCTCCATTCTCATTTAAAGTGAAGTTGATCAGGTTGGAAGCATCCGGTACTAAATTCCCATTCTTATCCAGAATTCTTACGGTTACAAAAGCAAGTTCGTTGTGGTGTTGATGGATTATCTTTTTATCTGTAATCAATTCTATTTTAGCGGGTTCACCTGCCGTTTTGATCTCTTTTATCAGAACAATTTTGCCATTTTTCCTTGAAACAGCTTTTAGTGTTCCCGGCTCAAATGGGATTCGCCACATCACATGCAAATCGTCATTCTCTTTCTTTTTGATACCCATTGAGCGGCCATTCAGGTACAGCTCAACTTCATCAGCTCCGTTATAATATGACCATATATCGACCATTTTAGCTGCATCCCAATTCCAATGTGGGAAAAGATGTAGAACGGGCTTGTTTGTCCACTCAGACTGGTACATATAATACACATCTTTTGGAAACCCTGCCAGATCTACAATTCCGAAATAAGAACTTCTGGCAGGCCATGGATATGGGGTTGGCTCGCCGAGATAATCAAAACCTGTCCACACAAATAATCCGGAGAGAAAATCATATTTCTTGATCTTTTTCCAGGTTTGCTCATGGGTAGAACCCCAATAAGCTGCCACCTGATCGTAGGCAGAAACCGTAAAATCCGGATTCCCTCCTTCCACATATTTCATCGGCGATTTTTGGGGCCAATACATAATCGTATCTGATGGCATATCATAATGCCCACGACTGGCCAGGGCCGACATGTTTTCTGCTCCTATAAATTTTTGACCGGGATAGTTTTTAGGAAAATCGGCATACACTTCATCATGATAATTCAAAC
Source organism: Chitinophagaceae bacterium (assembly GCA_947372235.1). Lineage (GTDB taxonomy): Bacteria > Bacteroidota > Bacteroidia > Chitinophagales > Chitinophagaceae > Sediminibacterium. The sequence goes on from CANBSW010000135.1 coordinate 11,135, forward strand.
CGATCAGATCAAGTGCCCCGGATTGATACATGAAATTCTTTTTAGGATCAGGCTCGCTTAATGCAGCCATTACGGGTCTTGTCTGATCCAGCGATTTTACAATGGATACAAGTTCTTTTGTGAGTGCAATACCGGTTGAATCAAACTGTTCACGGATCTCATTACCAATACTCCATATGATAACAGAAGGGTGATTGCGATCCCGCTTAATCTGATCTTCCAGGTCTTTCTGGTGCCATTCAGTAAAATCGAAATAGTAATCAAATTTGTTTTTCTTTTTCTTCCACATATCAAAAGCCTCATCCATTACAAGGAAGCCCATTTTATCGCAGAGATCCAGCAATTCAGGGGCAGGGGGATTGTGTGAAGTACGGATAGCATTACAACCCATCTCCTTTAATATCTGCAATTGCCTTTCAATGGCACTTGTATTGATAGCAGCCCCCAATGCACCAAGATCATGATGCATACAAACACCTTTGATCTTTGTGGGCTTACCATTTAGCGAAAAACCTTTGGCTGCATCAAAATTAAAATAGCGGATACCCAATGGA
>CANBSW010000136.1 GCA_947372235.1 Chitinophagaceae bacterium
TTATCGTATCTGATCCTGCTTTTCTCAAAGCAGGTTATTGGCGTTAGCATCTATCGTTAGTGATCCTTATTTTTTGTATTTACAATAACAGACAATACAAGTTATAGTCTGTTCAATTAATCCGTCATTCATTTTTATCATTATAAAATTAAATCAACATGAAAAAGTTAATCATTGTATTATTTGCTATGATGGCATCTTATGCAACATTTGCGCAAACAGGTTCAAAATCTGATACAACTCAAAAAGCAGCATTTTGCTGCCCAATGCACCCTGAAGTAACAGGAACTAAAACAGACAAATGCAGTAAATGTGGTATGGCTTTAACACCGGTTAAAACCTATGCCTGTCCTATGCATCCGCAAGTAACTTCTGATAAAAAAGGAGTCAAATGTTCTAAATGCGGAATGGACCTGGTGGAAGTAAAAGCTAAAAAAAGCTAATCAAACAGGCTCCCGGAAAACAAACAGCTTTTCGGGAGCTTTTACTGAAATTTTATAAAGATGAAAACGATGAAATATTTTTTTATACTGATTTGTTTTTTTGTGGCAGTTAGTTTACATGCGCAAAATACAAGTCCAACATTTACCACTACTCATTTTAAAGTATTTGGTGCATGTGAACAATGTAAAGAAAGAATTGAAAAAGCAGCTAAAATAAAAGGTGTAAAAAGTGTTGACTGGAATGTTGATACCAAACAATTAACGCTTGAATACAATACAGCTGTAGCTTCTCTTGAAAAAGTACAAAACAGAATTGTAGCAGTTGGTCATGATCTTATTGATAAAAAAGCAAAGGACCTTGTTTATACACAGCTTCCGGCCTGTTGTCATTACAGAGAAATGGAAACAATGATGACCGAAATTAAAGCGGATAGTTTGCAGCCGGATAAAACTACCGTGATCAGTAATTTATCTAACACAACTACCTCTGTGGCTACCAATCCTGCATCACATATGATTAAAGGGTTAGTAGTAGAAGCAGATGCGAAAGGAAAATTTAATCCGTTAATCAATGCAAGTGTGGTTTGGCTTGGAACGAATAGTGGGGTGTTAACAGACAGTACCGGTATATTTCAGATCAAACATACTGGCAATAACAGTCGTTTGGTGATCAGTTATACAGGTTATAAAGCTGATACAGTTACTGTTGTTACTATGGATGAATTAAAAGTTGTGCTGGCATCTAATCATCAATTAAAAGAAGTAACAGTAACCAACAGACAAAGGGCAAGCTATATTTCAACAGTGAGTACGATACGTGTTGAACAGATGACAGGCAAAGAATTATTAAAAGCTGCCTGTTGTAATTTAAGTGAAAGTTTTGAAACCAACCCCTCAGTAGATGTTTCTTATAATGATGCAGTAACCGGTTCCAAACAAATTCAGTTATTGGGTTTGAGTGGTAACTATACACAACTTACGGTTGAGAATTTGCCCGGCCCCCGTGGCATTGCAACACCATTGGGTTTGAATTCTGTTTCAGGCCCATGGATAGAATCTATTCAGTTAACAAAAGGTGTGGGTTCTGTAGCGAACGGATTTGAAAGTATTGCCGGCCAGATCAATGTAGAATTAAAAAAACCGGAAAACAGCGAGCAGTTATTGGCCAATGCATATGTGAATGATTTTGGCAAAACCGATCTGAACCTGAATCTATCTACCAAGATCAGTAAAAAATGGTCAGCAGGACTGTTATTGCATGATGATTTTCTACATAACAAAAACCTTGATTTTAATAATGATGGATTTCGTGATCTGCCAACAGGTAACCAGTTGAGTTTGGTGAACCGATATAAGTATGATGACTCAAAAGGGTTGCTGGCACAGTTTGGTTTTAAAATATTGAAAGATGACAGAACCGGCGGCCAGACAGCATTTGATCCTGCCAAAGATAAAGCAACCACCAATCATTATGGACTTGGGATCAATACAGAACGTTATGAAGGATTTGCAAAAATTGGATATGTGTTTCCGCAGCAGAAATATAAAAGTATCGGGTTGCAGTTAGCAGCGATCAGTCATACACAAAATTCTTATTTTGGTTTAACAACGTATAATGCCAAACAGGAGAGTTTTTATGGTAACCTGATCTATCAATCCATTATTAATACCACCGAGCATAAATTCAGAACAGGATTGAGTTTTCAGTATGATAAATACAATGAAGATTTTAAAACCAATATTTATAAAAGAACTGAGATAGTGCCGGGTGCATTTTTTGAATACACATTTACACCATCTGATAAATTCAGTGCAGTTGCAGGCTTTCGGGTAGATAATAATAACCTGTATGGTTCTTTTATAACGCCACGTTTGAATATCCGTTACGAGCCTGTTAAAGGAACTGTGTTCAGGGCCAGTGCCGGTCGCGGACAAAGGACTGCCAATATTTTTGCAGAGAATATGAGTGTGTTTGTGAGTGCCAGACAGGTGAATATTGTATCAACCAATACAAACAATGCCTATGGCCTACAGCCCGAAGTGGCCTGGAATAAGGGCATCAGCGTGGACCAGAAATTCAGGTTGTTTACTAATGATGCGATGCTGAGTTTAGATTATTTCAGAAATGATTTTACCAATCAGGTAGTAGTAGATCTGGAAAATGTGCAGCAAGTTAAATTCTATAACCTGCAAGGAAAATCGTATTCAAATAGTTTTCAGGCAGAGCTTAGTATTGTTCCTGCAACAAAATTTGATGTGCGTTTGGCATATCGGTTTTTTGACGTAAAAACTACATACAGTGGTCAATTACTGGAACGCCCGTTTATTTCTGCAAACCGTGCTTTCATCAGCCTTGATTATACAACTCCGAATGATTGGAAATTTGATTATACCATAACTTATAATGGACAAAAGAGAATTACAGAAACATTGCCTAATACTGTTACTTATAAAATGCCAACAACTTCACCTGATTATTTGTTGATGAATGCGCAGATCAGTAAAAGTTTTGGCAAGAAACATCCGATGGATCTGTATGTGGGTGCAGAGAATATCACCAACTTCTTTCAGAAAACTGTTATTATAGCTGCAGACCAGCCATTTAGTCAAAACTTTGATGCTTCAATGGTTTGGGGGCCGGTTAGTGGAAGGATGTTGTATATGGGGTGGAGATTGAAAATTAAGTAACGGGTTAAAATGATTTTTTAAAACACATAGTTACATAGGTTAGTACACAGGGCATATAGAAAGAAAATGCTATGTTAACTTTTGCCAAACCTATGTAACTATGTGTTTCCAAAAAAAAGGATGAGAAACTCCTCTCACCATACTATAATACCAGACTGAATACCAAGTCTTAACTTTTCCTATCTTCACCATACTTAACTAAAACGATTGTCTATGCCTCGCAGTAAAATAGCTGGTATTGGTAAATATGTACCTGCCAATGTGGTTACCAATAACGACCTTACCCAGTACATGGATACCAATGATGAGTGGATACAGGAACGAACAGGTATCAAAGAGCGCCGCTATGCACATCGTACAGAAGAAACTACCACTACCATGGCTGCAGAAGCCGCCAAAATAGCCATCGAACGCGCCGGTACTACTGCGCAGGAGATTGATTTTATTGTATTCGCAACACTATCTCCCGATTATTATTTTCCGGGTTGTGGTGTAATGTTACAGCGTGCTTTGAAAATGAAAGAAGTAGGTGCATTGGATGTACGTAATCAATGCAGTGGATTTTTATATGCATTGAGTGTGGCCGATCAGTTTATTAAAACAGGGATGTATAAAAACATTCTTGTTGTTGGAGCAGAGAAACATTCTTTTGGCTTGGATATGACTACCCGGGGCAGAAATATCTCTGTCATTTTTGGAGATGGAGCAGGAGCAGTTGTATTGCAACCAACTGAAAAAACCGACCAGGGAATTTTAAGTACGCATTTACATAGTGATGGTGAATCAGCAGAAATACTGGCTATGTATAATCCCGGTACACATGCCAATCATTGGGGTGCTCAGAATTATGCGGATTTTGATGATGCGCCTATTGCCAATATGTTTATGAGCCATGCAATGATTGATAACGCGCAGAATTTTCCTTTTATGGATGGGCAATCGGTGTTTAAGAAAGCGGTGGTTAAGTTTCCGGAAGTAATTCATGAGGCATTAACGGCAAATGGATATCAATCAACCGATATTAATATGCTGATACCGCATCAGGCCAATCTTCGGATCAGTCAGTTTGTACAAGCCAAGTTAAAACTGACCGATGATCAGGTATATAACAATATTCAACATTACGGTAACACTACGGCTGCTTCAGTTCCCATAGCTTTGTGTGAAGCCTGGGAAAAAGGAAAGATCAAAGAGGGCGATCTGGTTTGTTTGGCAGCATTTGGAAGTGGGTTTACCTGGGCCAGTGCTTTACTTAAATGGTGATCTCAGTCTGAGATGATTTGAATAGGATTTATATGATTTTTTATAAAAGTATTTCCATTGTATATAATCTCTGTGACACTCACTGTCGTTGTGCCTCTGTGGTTTTATTTTTTTTAAACCACAGAGACAGTTGCGGCACAGCATTACACAGAAGATAGTTTGATTTATTGAATTTATTGTGATGAGCGAAAGAAAGATAATTTATCTCGTTAACCCCATATCCGGCACTTCAAAAAAAGATGCCATTAAAAAACTGATCGAGAGTGAAACAACTGCACAGGGTATCCCTTTTGAGATAGCACATACCAATGCAGATGGTGATTATGATTTATTGAAAGACAAGATCATCCGCGAAAAATTTACCGATGTGGTAATGACCGGTGGTGATGGCACAGTAAACCAGGTTACCGGTGCATTGAGAGGTCTTTCGGTACGTTATGGCATCATACCCATGGGCTCAGGTAATGGGCTGGCACGTTCTGCCGGTATACCTATGAAATCAGAGCAGGCTCTGGCCATGATATTTGCAGGGAAATCGCAAATGGTAGATGCTTTCCTGATCAATAACCAATATGCCTGTATGTTGAGTGGCATTGGATTTGATGCACAGGTGGCACATGATTTTGCAACCAAAACTTCAAGAGGATTACTTACCTATACGCAACAGAGTATCATCAATTTTTTCAAAGCGCATCCTTATCAGTTCGAATTGATCATTGATGGTTTTTCTTTTTTTACAGATGCATTCTTTATCAGCATTGCCAACAGTAATCAGTTTGGAAATAATTTCACTATTGCACCACAGGCCAATCTTCATGATGGATTATTAGATATTGTAATTGTTCAGAAAATGAATAAGGCCAAATTGCCTTTTGTGATGTTGAAACATATTCGCAGCAATAATAAGATCCAGCAATTAGTGGAAGAAATGGGGCAGAAGAATATCATCTATTTTCAAACCACCTCTCTCACCATTAAGAACATGAAATATGCACCTTTGCATATTGATGGCGAACCAAGAGAAACGGCAGAGGAATTTCATATTGAGATCTTGAAGGATTGTTTTGAGTTGATTTGTTCCTGAGTGTTTGGTGCTGGTCAGGCGAACAATATTGGCAGTGTAATTAATTACTGCGCCCTTGCGCCTTTGCGAGAATATATATGCACGCCAAGGCGCAAGGACGCAATTTTTCGATTTACTTTCTTATTTGCAGCAATCTTGCAAACTCTTTTTTATTATCCGGATTATCCAATGCCTGTCTGATATCCCTTTTCTCTGCTGCCGTTAAGTGAAAACTTAAACTGGCAGGTGCATCATTACTTGAGGGTGTATATTGAAAGCATACCCGATGAAATTGCGGGCCATATGAATCGTACAAATATTCCAACTGATCGTGCTGGTAATAATCCTGTAATTTGAACCAATTGTTCTGCAGAATTAAGAAGGGTTTTGTAAACATGCTGATCAATGTATTTCCTTCAAAAGGTTTGTCCCAATCGCCCATACTTCGGTCGCGTAACTGTATCAAGACTACTTTACTGGTATTCTCTTTCAACCAGTTTCTAAACACATCCATAAAACGAAGCGCAGCTTCCTGTCCAAAATTATCACGGAGCCCTGCATCCATCACATCAATGATCGGATTAGTAGGCAGCCAAACATTGGGAAGTACATATGGAAAGGTTGCATTCATACGCAGAGCGGTAAGGATATTGATCTTCATGGCATCCTGCTTATGAAAGTAACTATTGAAATCGATGGCATCCGGATCTACATTGGTAATGTTACATGTGTCTGTTTGAGGTCGCATTAAAAAACGAACAGGATGGGTACTGATGATCATCTTTCTTCCATCACGGCTGATCACAGAATTGAAGAACATAGTTGGAATCACAGCTTGCTCTTCAGCAGAAACATAATCTTCGAGTGTTTTGGCAAGAATTCCATTCGTGTTCTCATTTAGTTTCTGTTCAAAAGCATAGCCACGATCTTTGGCATAGTGGTTTCCATTGGTTTCAAATTTTTGAACAGGGCCAATGATATCACGCGTAACAAAAGAAGAGAACAAAGGACTTAGCAGATCTTTCGAAATATTGGCAGTAAATTTTTTATCCTGCAGGTTAATGTCAGCACCTCTTGTTTTTTCATAAAACAATTCTCTGAAATATGCTGCACCAAGCATGCCACCTGATGCACCGTTTATGAGTACGGTCTGGTTCATTAACTGCCCATTCATCATACTATCCAAACGTTGTAAAACATTCATAGTAAAAGCGGCACTTCTTGAACCGCCCCCGCTGGTATTGATGATGTAAAGAATGGGTTTCTCTGTTTTTTGCTTTGCTTTCCAGCGATTAAGAACTTCTATAAAATGTTTTTTGTCTGACTCTATATTCGCATCACTTGCCATGGCAATGATGCTGTCTTTGCTGTAAACCGGCCGTTCATTTTTGTTTAAATAATTCAAACCATATGCTTTATTACGCGGATCGATGATTTCTTTCTGGTACAACAGATTTAAGATCACATATAATAATACCAAAACCGGAATACTCCAGGTTCTGAGAAACAGCGCCAAAGCACCTGCCAATGCAATCAGGATCGCAAAGAAAACAGTGATACTGGCGGCCGCAGGTATTTGAAATAAACGACTGTCTGATATATATCCCACCAATATCAAAAAAACAAATGCGAGCATAATGGCCAATACAGCCGCTACATGATGTCGTTTAAAAACTGATTCGAGAAATTCTTCTGAATAATGCCTGATATCCCGGGGCTTTCGCAAACTGAATCGGGCACTGAGAAACCAGTGTATTTTAAATTCTGTTCGTTCTTCAGGTAATTTTTTTTTACGGATACTTTCGGCATAATGATGATTGGCCGAATTGATCACTTTACCCATCGTGTAATAGATGGTCTTATCCGCCCCAAAAAAATAAACAAATGCTACTGCGATGGATAATATGATACCACCGGTAAAACCACTGATCAATAAAAGAATATCGAAACTGTGTAATAATTCCTGAAATCTGGCATAATCTAAGGCCTTGAACAAATAGAAGATCAAAAATAAAATGGGCAAAACAGCATTATTGATACAATATTTTAAAAAAGGTTGTGCTGTTGTAGCCAGAAAACGAACATTTTTATGGTGCAGGATAAATGTGGTGATGTTCCAGCTCATAATAAAAACACCGATGGCAAAACCTACAATGGCTGTACTTAGTGCGTTTACTTCTCCAAAATATTCGGGAGCCAGAAAAAGAGAGTTGGCACCAAAAGTGAACATAAAACTACCGGCCACTGTTGCAAACAAAATATACCAGAACACCAGAAATACCTGGTACCTGCGAAAGTGCAACAGCAGTAATTGCACAGGCAGAGAGTACCATAATCCTGTGAGGTATTTTTTCATATAGACAAGAGTAAAAAATTAAACCCTCCGCTGCACAGAATTAACTTAATTCATTTCTTCTGGTAAGATATAACATCCACACCAACGACAACAACAAAAGCATTCCTGTTAACTGATGCAATTGTGCCATCCACTCAAATGCACCCCAATGGCCGGGAATAATTCCAGTACTGGTTAATACACTGGCAATACCCAGTATAATCTGCGAAATTACAATGATCAGTGGCATCCATTTTGTTTTTTCAAACAATGCTGAGCCTTTTATCGTTTTCATTTTTAATGACCAGATCAATATCAATACAACCAAAATATACGCTAATCCACGATGAATAAAATGGATCAGGATCTTATTATCGATAAAATTTAACAAACGCGGTTCATCGATCATTAAATTACCGGGCAGCCAATCACCGTTAATGGTTGGCCAGGTTGGTGCAACAGTGGCGGCTTTATGCCCGGCCATTAAGGCACCATACAATAATTGAATGATTACTAAGAACAGAATGTAACCATTCCATTTTCTAAGTGAAGTGTTTTGTATTATTTGTTCTTTCTTAATCAATAACTGCAAGGCAAACCAAAAAGTATAACACAATAATCCCAATGCAAAAATAAAATGCAAAGCAAGGCGTGTAGGTTTTACATAAACCGCATCGCCGGTTAAACCACTGGCCACCATGATCCAGCCGATGGCTCCTTGTAAAGCGCCTAACAAAAACAGGATCAACAAAGGGTTGATCATTTCTTTTTTAAAATGTTTTTTGATAAACAGCCATACAAAACCAATCGCAAAAACCAACCCGATACTTCTGGCCCATAAACGGTGAAACCATTCCCAGAAAAAAATGAATTTGAAATCGGAAACGGTAAAATCAAAATTCAATAAATGGTATTGCGGGGTTTGACGGTATTTCTCAAATTCAGCCAGCCATTGTTCTTTATTTAAAGGGGGAAGGGAGCCGGTAATTACATCCCATTGTGTAATGGATAATCCGCTGCCGGTTAAGCGTGTGATGCCACCGAGGGCAATCTGGATAACCGTCATGCCAACACCGATCAGTAACCAGGTTGCCACTAATTTTGAGGAACGTTCTGTTGTGTTCATATACCGCTGTTTCAGATCGGGGCAAAGGTACAGGTATAATAAACCGGGTGTGATTTTTAGAAAACGATTTTGGAAAGTATTAAAGGGATTGTAGAAATTTACCAATATGTTAGAACCCTTCTATCAAACCACACTACTCGAAGCCGGGGCCGATGAGGCCGGCCGTGGTTGTTATGCCGGACCTGTATTTGCAGCCGCAGTGATTTTGCACAAGGATTTTTATCATCCTTTACTAAACGATAGTAAACAGGTTCCTGAAAAAAAACGAGATCTTTTAAGAGAAGTGATCGAACAATCAGCCCTAAGCTGGGCGGTGGCGAGTATCGATAATGAGGAGATAGACCGCATCAATATTTTAAAAGCTTCTTTTTTATCCATGCATAAGGCTATCGATCAGCTTAAAAAGAAACCGGAATTATTGCTGATAGATGGCAACCGCTTTATCGCGTACAAAAAAATCCCTCATTATTGTATCATTAAAGGCGATGGTAAATATGCTTCCATAGCAGCCGCAAGTATCTTAGCAAAAACCTACCGTGATGCGTATATGCAAAAACTACATGAAGAGTTCCCGATGTATGGTTGGGATAAGAATAAAGGCTATGGAACATTAGTACACAGAAAAGCCATCGAAAAATATGGCTTATGCAAATACCACAGAAAAAGCTACAAGATAGAACCGGGCTTTACTGAATTATTTCCACAAAAATAATCCTCCTGATCCTTCAAAATCCAGGTTCAGACAAGCTATTCCTCCCAAACCCCTGCCCCCTCTCTAATTACCTCATATTCATCCTTAGTGCAATCCACCACAGTAGATGGAACCATGCCACCAATCCCACCATCAATCACAATATCTACCAGTTTGTGAAAATTATCGTACATCAATTCTGGATCCGTGTATTCTTCCACCATTTCGCCGGGTAAAGAAGCGGATAGCAGCGGATGTTGTAACTCGTGAACAATGGTTCTGGCAATATTATTATCCGGAACACGTAATCCAATGGTACTTTTTTTATTGTGTAATAACTTAGGCACTTCTTTGCTGGCGGGCAGGATAAAAGTGTAAGGGCCGGGTAAATAGTTTTTTAGTAAACGGTATAAAGGAGTTGAAATACTTTTTGTGTACTTGCTCATATCACTAAGGTCATAACATACAAAACTCAATTGTGCTTTTGCAGGTTCGATATTTTTTATGCGGGCAATACGCTCAATAGCTTTTGGCTGAAAAATATCACAACCCAATCCATAGATCGTATCTGTTGGATAAATTATCACGCCGCCATCGAGCAAACACTCGATCACTGTTTTAATGTGGCGTGGATTGGGATTATCCGGATGAATATGCAATAACATGCTGCAATTTACGAACTATCTCACTCAAATAACTTATGAACCCTTTAACCATTCTTATCACTTATAACAATTTGTTCATCGTAATTTTGCACAAAATCAATTTTCAATGCTATTACAACCCGTTGATGTAGTAGAAACCATCAGTGCAGAAGATTTCAGGAAAAATTATTACCATCCATTAAAGCCTTTGGTGATCAAAGACCTGGCAAAAAACTGGCCTGCATATCATAAATGGAACTGGGATTATTTTAAAACACTGGTGGGCGATCAAAGAGTGGCTTTGTACAATAATGTAAAAAGCGATGCCTATACACCCATCAATACCGCCGATGATTATAAAACGTTTGGTGAGTATATTGATATGATACAGCAAGGCCCTGCTGCCTGGCGTATTTTCCTGTTCAATATTTTTGACCATGCACCAGAACTGATCAACGATTTTACCTGGCCGGAACATTTGATGAAGGGGTTTGTGAAGAAATATCCAATGTTATTTACCGGCGGACAAACATCCATCACCCATATGCATTTTGATATTGACGTGAGTCATATACTGCATACACAATTTGCCGGAAGAAAACGTGTATTATTATTCCCCAATGAAGAGCAGTACAAATTATACCGCAAACCTTTTGAGGTTTTAAGCCTTGCCGATTTCAGCAATTATTATGATGCTGATAAAAGTAAAATTGATTACAGCCAATTTCCTGCACTGAAAAAAGCAAAAGGTTTCGACCTCACGCTTGAACATGGCGATACCCTCTTTATGCCGGCCGGCTACTGGCATCATATGGAATATCTGGAAAGTGGCTTTGCCATGAGCTTGCGTGCCATGCAACCTTCATTGAGTGGCAAACTAAACGGTGTATGGAATTTATTCGGAATGCGGGGTATTGATACCCTGTTAAAGAAAACAGCACCTCAGCCCTGGTATAACTGGAAAAAGAAACAGATTTTCGAGAATGCAGAGAAGGCTTTGAATGAATTCTAGGAAAAAAAAGGAATTCCATATTTCTGTTTCAAAATAACAGAGTAATTGAAAAAATATTCCTAATCAGTTCCTCTGGACGGACCTTTGGGTTCGGTACCAAGTGTAGGCGAAGGCATCCAAAATGATGCGCAGCACATTTTGGAAGAGGCAAAGCAGTTCGGTAAGAGGAACGGGCCCAGCGGCCGAGAGCGACAAGAGCCCCCTATGGCAAGAAGTTATTATTTACACAATGACTTTCTTGTTTTAAAACAAAAGACATTGATCAATGATAAAAAAGTAAGGCGGCCTTGTGCCGCCTTCTGTTTGTTTGTAACCCCCTGTGAAAACTGTGTAT
>CANBSW010000137.1 GCA_947372235.1 Chitinophagaceae bacterium
GCATTTTTATTCTTCTTTGAAAAATAAAAACCAATACCCACCATGGCAAGCAGATAGAGAAATACAATCGTGATATCTAATACCGGCAGATTTTTCATTGGTTAATCGTCCGAAGGTTTAATATCATAATTGATCTGAATGCCCGGCCATTTACCATTGATGATTTCTTTTTTTTCTAATTGTAAAGGATCCAACACAATGTGTTTGATTTTTTCCCTGCGCCATGTGTACACGATATGTACGAGGCCATCTTTTGTTTGTATTACAGAAGGATATGAATACTGGTTAACAGGTGAATCTTCCAATACCAATGAAGCAAACCATTTTTTGCCATCTTTGGAAACAGCTACATTCAAAGGTGTTCTTGCTCCTTTCCCATTTGCCAAACCTTCTGCAGGCTTTACATGATTGTAAACGACGAGTTGTGTTCCATCTTTCAAGGTTACCGCATCTGTACCTGAATTGTTATTGGGTAATTCTGATGGCTGCATGGGCGACCATGTTTTGCCTCCATCATCAGACCATGATTCCATCACAGATCTATTTTTGCTTCTACACAAAATCTGCAAACGATTATTGGGATAGGTTAATATACTGGGTTGGATGGCACCAATTGTTTTGCCATCGTTAATGTCAGAAGTCTTTGTCCATGTTTTTCCAAAATCTGGAGTAATCTCAAAATGCACTTTCCATCCGTCATTTTCTGTACTGGATGCACAAAATAATTTATTGCCGATCATTACAGGTTTGTTTTTGATTGGACCTAAAAATCCATCCGGCAAAGCCCTTGCTTCACTCCAGGTAATGCCATTATCTTTGGAAGATTTCATCCAGCCCTTCCATCCTGCTACCCTTGGCCCAATCTTATAAAACAATAATAATTCTCCATTGGGCACCTGATACAATACCGGGTTCCAACATGCATAGCGTAAAGTATCGTTCATAATGCCATTGGCTACGGATACAGGTTTTGTCCATTGATTATTTACCAAGCGACTTGTCCAGATCTCCACATCATTTTTCCCTTCCTTGGTTCCGCCAAACCATGCGGTGATTAATCCTTTTGGCGTTTCTGCAATTGTAGAGGCATGACTTTCAGGAAACGAGGATTCTGTAAAAACATATTCATTAACCAATATTCCTTTTCTCAGATCATATTGAGAAACGAAAGAATAATTCCCGGAACCAATTTCAAACACAGCGGTCTTTCCATCCATCTTAATAAAACGAATTCCCTCAACAGTTGAGACAGGTTTTCCATTTTCAAAAATCATTTTTTCTGAAACTGCAGGAATAGATATGACCGCTTTTGTATTAGCCGGAATGGTAATCTGCCATTCAAATTTTTGATCAGAATTTTTCCAGTCACTTTTAATCAAGCCATGCGATGATTGATAAGATGACCTTACAAAAGAAAGCCCATCAACCGGCAATGGTTTCATGATGATCTTTTTGAATGCTACTTCCTTGGTATCCGATTTAATACCGGCAAGGTTTTCATACATCCAGATCAACAGATCGCCCAGTAACATCACATGGTTCTGCGAATTCATTTGCGGATTGGCGGTATTGCCGTTCCATAGTTCCCAAATAGTAGTAGCCCCATTCTCAGCCATATAACCCCAGCCCGGATAGGTTTTCGTGGTTGCCATTTGATACGCAACTTCTGTCCGCATATTATTACTCAGTGTACGCATGATCCACTGACTGCCGATTAATCCTGTACTGATATGCCCGCCGTTCTCCAATCTGATCTTTTGAGTGATATTCAGCAACACATCTGCCTTCACACTATCCGGTGTAATGCCAAATGCATAAGGCAACACATTGGCCGTTACTGTATTATTACTGTAATATTTTTTTGTGCGGTTATAGAATTTTTTATTGAATGCCTGTTTGATCTTTTCGGCGAGAGCGCTGTATTCATTTCCATCATTATCAACATGCAGTATTTTGGAGAACTTCTGCATGTAATTTAACAACTGATAATAATAAGCCGTAGCAATCAATGCCCCATCCGTATTTCTTGAACTGTCTTTTGCATGAATCAATTCCAAACTTTCTGGAGGCATACACCAATCACCATACTTATCTTTTTCTATAATATAATCCTTCATGTATTTATCCTTCATATGTGTCATCCATTTTTTCATAGATGGATAGTGCAGTGATATTGAACGTTGGTCACCAAACTGGTTATACAGCATATCAGCAACGGTGATATAGGTTGCGGGCCAGGTAACATCATCGGTATAATAATTCCAGAATGCAGGAGCCACATCAGGAATCACTCCTTCCTCTGTTTGAGACTGTTCAATATCATTCAACCATTTAGCATAGAGGTTCTCATTATCAAACAAAAAACTTTCACCCAAACTTCCGATCGCTCTATCTCCCAACCATGGCTGGCGTTCATTACGCTGTGGACAATCCAGCGGCATTCCTTTATAGTTACCCGCAATTCCCCACCAGGCATTTTGGTAAATTTTATTCAATGTTGTATTGGAAGATCGAAAATAACCGGTTGTTTGCATGGCATCATACACCATTTGCCCTTCAAAATTTTCGATCGCAGCATTACCCGGATAACCAGAAATTTCTACATACCTGAAACCATGAAATACGAATTGAGGGTGCCAGGTTTCTTCGACGCTGCCTTTTGCTGTATATACGTCTGTCACTTTTGCATCACGCAGATTAGCAACATATAGTTCTCCACTAGGTTGTAAACTTTCTGCAAAACGTAGCGTTATTTTATCTCCTTTCTTTCCTTTTAATTTCATTTGCAGCCAGCCGACCATATTCTGGCCCATATCTAAAATAGTAACACCCGATTTTAATTTTTTTATTGAAACCGGACGAATGATCTTCATCACTTTCATTGGCTCATTCATCTGAGCTATTACTTCACCACCGGGTGCTTCAACAGATTCAGCGGGTAACCAATCGGCATCATTAAATCCATTTTTATTCCAGCCTGTTAATTCTTTCGTAGCATCATATTCTTCACCATCATATTCATTATTGGTTCTGATGGGTCCATCAGCTGTCATTTTCCAGCTTCCATCACTTACAATTGTCTCTTTCTTTCCATTAGCATATTCTATCTCCAGTTGGAGTAACATTTTAGGGAAACCAAATGTGTTGATCTTTTTGGGTTTGTATTCCTGACGCATGGTAAAGAATCTTCCATTGCCCAAAACAGTGGCTATGGCATTTTCTCCGGGTTTAATTTGTGCAGTTACATCATAAGTATTGTATAAAACAGATTTGCGATAATCGGTTGGTGCGGGTGCCAAAACCTGATCGCCAATTTTATTACCATTGATGTAGAGTTCATACAACCCTAACCCGCTGATAAATACAGTTGCTTTCTTAACGGGATTTGCCGTTTTGAATTGCTTTCTGAAATAGCGTGCAGATAAACGAGAATATTGAGATATACTGTCCCACGGAGAGGCTTTATCATAGCCGATCCATTGGGCTGTCCAGTCTGTAGTTTTTAACAGGCCAATACTGAAAGACGCAGCGGCACTAAATTGAGATACCCCTTTATTTGTATAGGTTTTTACTTTCCAAAAACAAGTGTTTCTGCTTGTCAATGTCTTTCCGGAATATGAAATATTGATTGATTGATCTGAATTGATCTTGCCACTCTCCCACAGGTCGCCTTCATTCCTATCAATTTTTTCTTTGGTAGATGCAACAATTACTTCGTAGGCAGTTTGCATTGTATTTCTTTGTGGTGATTGTATCTCCCAACTAAGCAATGGGTTGGCGATACCAATGCCCATAGGGTTCTTCAATCTCTCGCAGCGCAGATTCTGTATGGTAATTTGTGCAGATACACAAACAGAACTAAACAGAAATAATATGACAGCAATTCTTTTCATATTTGATTATTTGTAACAATTACTTTCCTGAAAAATCAAAATACAAGACCAGCTCTTTGGCTCTTGCAGGATCTTTTTCATAATCGTAGTAAATATTTTTTACACCCATCGGGCCCGTTGTTTCAACTCTTTGTGATTTATTACCGATGCCAGAAATACCCTGCATAAAAGAAATATCACCCGTAGGGAAAATGATCTGGTAGTTATGCCACTGATCATCTTTAAAACCCGGTGTGAACAAACGCATAAACACATCTTCATTTTCGGTAACTACAGAAAAGGAACCATTGGTTGTATTGAATTTAGTCCAGTACATATTGGAATGATAGCCTTTGAATTCAGGATAATTCCAGGCTTCTCCCGTTTCGGTATTATTGTACTCTTTATGCCAGATCCCAAACTGGTTTCCCTTCATCCTGTTTTTCCAAACACGGTAAGGGCCATTGCCCATATAATCCACCGATTTGATGTTTTTTTCGGGGAAGGAAAAATTAACACCATCGAATGAGGTAAAATATTCGCCTGGAAAATACCTGACTCTCATTTTAATCCATCCACCGGGATAGATCGTCCATTGAAGTGTATTGTAATTTTTCTTTTTATCAAAAGCAGATTCAATTACCAGATTCTTTCCTTCAAAATGATGAGAGAAGTTTTGAAAATTATTTAACCCTTCCTGTAACACCGGCCCGTTGGTAAAAGGGATTATTTCTTTTCCATTATTTACTGAAACTAATTTGCCATTATTTCTGTTAATGTTGATAGATATATTTCCAGCGGCGATCAAATACAGGCTATCCTTCTCTTCTATTTTCACATCGCTTGCTCCATTTCTTACAACTTTTGTTTCAGCGATTTTAGCGGGCAGGCTGATTGGAAAACTCCAGGTAAAAATTTCTTTTTTGCTTTTATCAATTGCTGTCAGATATAATACATCATACCCCATAAAATCTTTTGGGAGATTTAATTGTAGCGAGCCTTTCAGTAAGGGCTTAATATTGGGAGATAAGATATTTCCTGAAACCTGTTTCCCATTTTCCAGCGTTTTTAATTTCCAGTTAAACCTACATTGATCAATATTGGTAAAATGATACCGGTTTTCGATATTGACCTTACCATCAAATGAGGGTGTAATTTCTTTTTTCTCAACAAATATCGGGCTCCATACTTCTTTGATCGTGAAATAACTTCCTTCTTTTTCATGATAAGGGCCCACAATTCCATCTGCTCCACGATTTCCATCTGTATCTATCATGCCATCTTTATCCGTTCGTACAACCCCTTCATCAGCAAAATCCCATAAAAAGCCTCCGGCAGATAATGGGTTCTTCCACATAGCTTCCCAATAATCTTCCAATCCGGCACCGTGACCACCATCATATAAGCCATGTAAAAATTCGGTTGGCATTATGATATCATGCCCCATATCATAATTACCGATACCATAATTGTATTCGCGGTAATGTTGGGTATCAAATCCACCAAACAATTCCCATGGATGAACGACAGGGCGTTTCTGCGGATCCTGTTCTGTAAATAAATGATCCAATTCACGATTATGCCCACCTTCATTTCCATTGTTCCAGAAAATGATGGATGGATGGTTCACATCATGATCCAGCATTTCTTTTATCAATTTGGTTCCGGTAACAGTATTATAATTCCCATGCCATCCTGCCAGTTCATCCATCACATACAAACCCAATGAATCACAGACCTCAAGAAAATGTGCATCAGGTGGGTAATGACTCATCCGAACAGCATTCATATTCATATCCTTCATCAGCAATACATCTTCAATACTCAATGCAACAGAAGTAGTTCTTCCACTGCTTGGCCAGAATGAATGACGGTTAACACCCTTCATTTTTACTTTTACACCATTCACATAAATACCATCACGCTGTTTTACTTCTACGGTTCTGAAACCAAATTTTTGTGAGATGCTGTGAACTGCATTACCATTTTTATAAATTGTAAAAACTGCTTTATACAGATTGGGGCTTTCTGCATTCCACAATTTAGGTGAAGAAAATATTCCCGTGAGATGATTTTGTTTATCAACTTTATTCACAGCGATCTCTTTCCCAAATTTTACTCCACCGTCAGTAAACAACTGGACAATTAATTTATCTTCATTCCCATTTGTAAATACGTCTGCATTAAATGTTCCATTCGCTTTTGCATCAATAGCAACCCTTTCAATATGTTGTTGTGGTAATGCTTCCAAAAATACCGGGCGAAATATTCCTCCGAACAACCAGAAATCTGCTTTTCTTTCCGCAGCATTTACCGATTCGTTGGCTGAGTGTTTGGAAACTTTTACTTCCACCAAATTAGACACATCATATTTTAACAGTTTGCTGATATCATATTTGAATGAATAAAATGCTCCCTGGTGAACTTCTCCTGCAGCCACACCATTGATCCTCACTTCTGCATCCGTCATCACACCTTCAAAAACAATATTTACTTTTTTCTGTTTCCAATTAGCAGGTACATTGAATTGATATTTATACAAACCCTGTTCCTTTCCTCTGATACTGTCTTTTGCAAAACCGTAATCGTATTTACCAAAACCCTGTAACTCCCAGCAAGACGGCACTGGAATAGTTGTCCATTTACCGGACTGTTTACCACCCGTACAATAGAATTCCCAGTTTATAGTTTGATCCTTCCCTTTACCGGACAGGTATTGGATCTCTGTTTGCTGGGCAAAGAGTATGCTTGCAAAAAACAAACAGGTTATTATAAGAATACTATGTTTCATTTTCCAAATCATTCTATCAAACTATTTTGAAACTATCTTATCAAAAAACAAAACCATCACAACTCTCAACTGCTCAACCGTGCCTTTGTGCGATAAATAATTGGCTCACAAAGGCTCAGGGGCACGGATTTTTATAGATGCCCTATCAGCTTCTTCAAACTTTCTGATGATGCTGATTTTTTTCCGTTCACCCAAACCGAAAACCCTTTTCCACGATTGTATTTTTTACCATCCATATCCCAAATAATCGTAATAATCTTTCCGTGATACAAAACATTATCCAAACAAAACCAATTCCATTTACCGGCAGGCAATAATGGACTTACTTCAATCACATCATCCGCCCGCGGACGTAAGCCTACCAATCCTGTAATGATCAGGTCATTAAATGTTGAGTGATTATAATAACGGCTTCTCTCTTCATCACCTTTTAACCAATAACCCGTTTTTTCATCTAAGTATTCGCCAACATAAGGACGTCCACGATAATACTGCGATTCAACAAAAGTATTCAGCAGGTTAAAATAATCTGTATTGGTTACATACTGCTGGTTATAATTATTCAAAACATTGGCAGCTGCCGTTAAGGTTTGTGAAGTAGCAAAGGGCCATACAGCACCGTCCCACTCACATTTACAACAGCCATGTGTTCTGAATTGAGGGTGCGATCTGTCGGCTGTGGTAATCCCAAAGGGTGCAGTAAATGTTTTGCTATCGATTAGGTTTTTCCAGGCAATATTGTAATTACTATCGGGCATATTAAAATACCAGGGAATAAAACCTATCTCTTCTCTCACATTTGCCAGCGTATCTTTCTCAGTGCGTACTTCAAAGAATGCATCCTTATTACTCCACAGCATAGACTGTGTAAGTGATTTAATGGAGTCTGCTTTTATTTCATATCTTCTTGTCTCAGTTTCTTTTCCGGATAATTTTTCTATGGCAGCCAAGGCCTTTGCATTACCGAACATATATCCATTGATACTTGGTCTTGCATTCTTTTCTTTTCTACCACCACTAATGGTTTCTTCCATTGCATCGCGCACATCAAATTGCCAATATAGACCATTGGGTAATTTCTTCTCCCCTTCCCATGCTGCATAGTCTGATTCAAGATCAGGCAATAAGCCCGTAATAAATCTCTTATCTGCATTTACTTTATATCGATTGTATAAAGCATCTATATTCCAACTACTGTAAAAACGAAGTTTCTTTAATGGTTTCCCATCATTGCCACGATACCAGATATTAATATCGTCATTTAAAAACTGCTGGTTATGTAGCCATCTTGCTTCATAAATATGATGGCCCAGTGCACTGGCAATCAGGTTATATTTATCTGCATAGGTTCTTTGAATTAAAAATTCCGTAAATGCAAACCCTTTTTCAGTTTTTTTGATATGCTTACGCAATGTCCACCAGCGATAATAAAAGATCTCTTCAAAATTCTGTTGCGGACATTCAAATAAAGGAATATTCGTTTTCACCCATTGCCAAGAACTGTCATTGGGGATTGCCTGTTTGATATTCTCATCTTCCATGGTATTGAAATAATCGATATAATGTTTATAGTCGCTCACTTTCAACACAAGTGATGAATTGGTTTGCGCGTTGGCAATAGTGATCAATGAGACAATGAATAAGACAAAACATCTCATCATTCTAAATCCTGTATTATGTCTTCCCAATATCTTCATGATCGATTTAATTTCCGGAAGTTTTTAAATACTTAATAAAATACACTGCTTCTTTGTCTCTGCCGCTTGCATTTAACAGATCATAACTTTGATCCGTTGGAGTATCCGCATCAGGAAAACGGCGTGTGATACCCGTTCTGAAAACAATTTTTTCAACACTTTGAACAGGCGCGAAAAGCAAATTGGCTCCGGTATTTTTTCCATTAACCGTTACATTATAAAAACGTGTTTCGGTATTTAATTCCACTTTTATATCCAGCGTTTCACCGGCAGTATATTTAGCCAGCGATTTATTACGATACCCTGCTTTGGTGATCAAAGAACCGGTTGAATCAAATGAAAGTCTGATACAAGGTGTTCCCTTTGCATCCACAAATTCTATTTCCAATAAACCAAATTGATGTTGCATGGGGACCACAGAAAAATCTGCTGTTAGTTTTTTACTCTCGGGTATCACGTGTTCTGCTTTCGCATAATCAAAAGGGTCACTATCTGTTAAACGAAGTGCCTTTGACCCATCTTTTAATTTCCCCATATTTACAGAAGCCCATAACGGAGAATAGGTGTTCCATTCTTTCAGTTCAGTTCCATCTTTCATCGCAGCAAACACATCATTCAACTGTTTATCTGCTTTACTTTTCACGGGAACAGGAATATCAGACACCCAGATATCTTCCTTATTCATGCTATATGTAACCCATACATTATTGTTTGGAGGAACTCCCTCTCCTTCCTGAATACCACGCACATATTGCGGTCCATATGATTTATAAGCACCTCCATAACGTAAGGATGTGATCTCTCCGTTTACCAACAAAAGATTTTTATAATTCAAGCCATCATCACTCACACTAATTGCCAATGGCCAGCGAAACTCTGAGGGATTATAAACGGTGGCATATTTACCATCACTTGTTTTTTGTCCCCAGATTTTTGCATTGGCATTTACAAAACCCGGCGCACGGGTGGGGTTATATTGCCAGCTCTTACCTTCATCTTTGCTGATACTGGTTAAAGCATATTTCCATAACCCAACTACATTGCCATTGGAGAGATGATAATAATCAAATGCTTTAAAATCTTTTTTCAATGGGATGAGCGGATCATTTCTATCAGCTTCTTCTACCCATTGCTGCATTAACAATGGCTTTGATAATAGTTCATCACAAGCTGCTACAAATCCTTTATCTGTTGCTGTTTTATAAAATGGATACGATGTATTTTTCTCATTAAATGCATGATTGTAACGGATAAAATAAATCGATCCATAGGTACCATCTTCATGCACTTCTCTCACTACCCTGCCAATTCCATTACCATCATTGGGATCATCTTTTTGCCCAAGCACAATTCCATAAAAGCCCTGCACCAATAAACGGTTTGCCTTAGACACATAAAAGCCAATGCGCTGGTGCATTACTGCAAATGTATTTTTGGCAGTATCCTTTCGTCCTTCTTTTACGGTTCCATCCGGAATTTTATAAGGAGGAAAAACAATGGAGGGTGATGACCAGGTATAGCCATCTTTTGAATGCATCAATAAAGTTTGTCCGGGAGGAATATGCTCCCCAACCGGGCAACTCAAATATTCCAGGTAAAAAGTTTTGTTCCAGTAGCAAAGCATGGGAGCATGATTATACGTCCAGCCAAAACCCGATTTTGCAGATACATCATTTCTGTTGGCACGCATTACCTGGATATTATGAACACCGATTGCCGGACTTAACTGTCCGTGATGATAATCAACACTGGATAATGTATTGCCGGTGTAGCGAACGGTATCCTGCGCAGATAAGTTAAAAGTGAAGAATGAGAAGTGAATAATATAGAATAGTTTTTTCAGCATTATTTTTTGTAGATATTGGCTGTTAATAATCCTTTCAATATTTTTTTATCAGACATAAATACGGTTCCGTGTTTATGCCCTTCGGGAATAGAAATCATATTATCCGCTTTTTCAAAAGATAAAAAATCTTTTGTTTTAATGGCACTGTATTTTTTTGCCTGATACGCATCAAAATAAATAAGCCAGCCATCTTTAACTTTGGCAACGGTGGGACCTTCCGTAAATTGATCAGTCAATGGTTTTGATATATTCTCAAACGGACCAAAAGGTGTTTTAGCAAAAGCTACTTTAATATTTCTTTCAGGTCTTGTATTGTCTTTCATCACCAACACATAATCATTTGTATTTCTTTTAATGAGTTCTGCATCGATCACACTAAATCCTGGATCGAGGTAAAGTTTGGTGTCACTAAAACTAACAAAGTCTTTTGTAGTAGTATAGTAAAGGCGATGATTATTATTCTCATCTTCTATCCCTTTTTCAAAACGTCCGGGAATACAGGATGCCCAGATGATGATAAACTGTTTTTGTTCCTCATCATAAAACAATTCAGGTGCCCAGACATTGGCAACCGTTTTCTCGTTTTGCATAACAGGCACATATTGCTGATTGCTCCAGTGAAGGAGGTCTTTGGACGATGCATGACCAAACCCATTCCCTCCTTTCCATTCGGTTGTCCATACAAGGTGATACGTTCCATCAGGCCCCTGGATGATGGAAGGATCCCGCATGATCCTGGTTAATCCGATCTTCGGTTGAAGTAAAATGGTATCAAGGTTTTTCCAGTGATAGCCATCCTTACTAAATAGCATCCGCAATCCCTCATTAGCAGGCTCATGAAATGAGCTAAAGAGATATACTTTTGATGAACAGGATACCAATAACAAAACACCTGCAAAAAAGAGCCATCTGATATTGATATTGTTCCTCACCATGTTTATTGATTTTTATGTGTTGATAAAACCAATACCCAATCATTCCCGTTCTGCGGATTTCCGGGAGGATCAAATTCGTGTTCGCCTTTATTTACAAAAGTTCCAATGGATGTATATTTTCCATTTCGCGGATCATACCAGGATGCATCTATTTTTTCTCCTTTTATCTTCCCCAAATTTACCTGTATATTTCTGCCGGTATATGTGTATATGAATGCATAATCATTACCCCTGATCGCTGCAAAATAATCGTAGCGTTTACCCTGATTTGCAATCAATGATTGGTCAGGTATCCTGTCTGCAGCTGATTTAGAAAGCATCAGTTTTTTTAGGTATTGCACTTGTGAAGCCCCAATATCATTTATTCCATCACTCCATTTTTCTTTGGTGAAATAATCACCGGTTCCCATTCCATTAAAAAACTGCATTACCGCATTATGGCCATAAGTAAA
>CANBSW010000138.1 GCA_947372235.1 Chitinophagaceae bacterium
ATATGAGAAAACTATCTGCTTATATCGCTATTGCGTGTGGCCTGATCGGCACGAATCTTTCAGCACAGGAAAAACCTGAATGGAATGCCATCTTTGCAAAAATTAACCAGGAAGTACAAACCAATTCCAAAGCCTACAGTAGTTTAAAATCAGCAACAGAAACCATCGGCCATCGTTTAACCGGCTCTGCCAATGGAAAGAAGGCGGAAGAGTTTGCATATAATCTGCTCAAATCCTACGGCTATAAAAATCTTCGCTATCAACCCTTTGAAGTAGAAAGTTGGAGCCGTGGTGTATTGGCTGTAACCATTGGACCAGATCAAAATAACCTGCAACCCATCAAATCTGTAACCTTGGCACATTCGCCTGTAAAGTCAGATGTAACGATGGAAGTGGTGGATATGGGTAATGGACTGGAAGAAGACTATATCGCCAATCCCGGCAAAGCAAAAGATAAAATTGCCCTGGTATACCTGGGTGTGGTAGATGGCTCAAAACCCGGAACTAAAACATTACACCGCTCTGAAAAAACAGCACTGGCAACCAAATATGGTGCAAAAGGAATTATCATTATCAATACAGCAAATGGTGGTATTCTTTTAACAGGTACTGCTTCGGTAACGGGAAAACTCATTCCAATTCCTGCTGTTTGTATTGGTAAGGAGGATGGACTTGCATTGAGAACAAAACTGGTTACCGGGAAATTGTATAGCCATATCAATATGACCAATTTTTCGGGAATGATCAAGGCAAGAAATGTGATCGCAACCATTAAAGGAAAAACAATGCCGAATGAAAAAGTAATTGTAGGCGGGCACCTTGATAGCTGGGATCTTGCAACCGGTGCTATTGATAATGGCATCGGATCTTTCTCTGTATTGGATATGGCCCGCACATTCAAAGTACTGAATCTGCAACCCGAAAGAACCGTTGAGTTTGTAATGTTTATGGGTGAAGAAGAAGGTTTGCTGGGATCAAAAGCCTATGTTGATCAATCAATCAAAGACAATAGCATTGATCAGCTGCGATATATGTTGAACTATGATATGACGAATGATCCCAAAGGATATTCAACCACTTCAGAAGAAAGTAAAGATTTATTCCAATCAATAGGAAAGATCGCCAATACATTTGATACCGCATTCAAAAACAGTTTCCGCAGCGGTGCCGGTTTACACAGCGATCACGAACCATTTATGTTACATGGCGTGCCAACAGGCGGTGGTGCAGGTGGTGGATTGCCCAATAATGCCGGCCCTTGCTACCATGCAGATTGCGATGTATTTCCATTGGTTGACGAAAAAGGAATGAAGAACACGGTTCGTTTCAGTTCTATGTTACTATATGGCATTGCAGATTCGAAAGAGATCAAAGCCAAACATTTTACTGATGAAGAAACAAAAGCCTTCCTTATTAAAAATAACCTGAAAGAAGCTTTACAGATTGCGGGTGAGTGGAGGTGGAAAGAGTAGGGAACAGAAGAACAGATGAACAAGGAACAGATGAATGATGAAGTAAGAGTAACGCAAATCAAATAAACATTTCCCCTCCCTATCAGGGAGGGGTTAGGGGAGGGTTATAAGTTTATTCATCTCTTCAAATCCCACTTCTCCTGAATCACCACCGAAAGCAAAATCGTTATCACCCCCGTCAACATCCCCGCCCCCACATCCAACGGAAAATGTTGGGCAAGATAAATTCTGGAATAGCCTACCAATAACGCATACACAAAACCAACAGAAATTACCCAATTCTTTCTGATCAATAAACAACCCAATAAAAAAATTGTAAATGCGGTAGCTGTATGCCCGGAAGGAAAGCTATAGGCAGTAAGTAATTCTACTCCGGGTACAGTATGTATTTGACTGATATCTGTAATAGCCGAAGTAGGCCTGAGTTCTGCCGGAAAAGCATAATTTTTTGTGAGTTGTGTAATAAGGGTTGAAATAATGATTGCCGCAATTAAAAGTGGGAATTTATTTTTTCTGTATAGATAAAAAAAGATAGCTATAACTACCCAAACTATACCATCTCCCATATTGGTCCAAAAGCTAAAAAAAATATCAGCTGGTTTTCCCAGATCATTATTAAGGAGCAGAAAAAAATTGTTTTTACCAATTAGGAATGAACAGGTAACCAATATAAGCCCGGTTACAGAACTTAATAGAATGCCAGTGAGGAATTGTTTATTTGATAATGGGCTTTGCTGCATGCAAAATATCTTTCCGCAAATCTAAGATATGTGGCGTGTAAATGAATATTCAAAAAAATAGTCCCGCCATTTCTGGCGGGACCCTCAAAAACAAGTACAAGTTGGAAAATTTATACAATGCCTGCCAATTCCAGGCTTCTTTTTTTCAGGTTGATAATGTCAAGATTGTCGATGATGGGATCTGCGGTCAAAATCAATGAAGTGCCATTCTCTCTCCACCACTGACTTTCTGTTAAACGGTTATAATGCAGTACGCCAATCAGGTATTTTCTATCTGCATCTGCATGCCATTCTTCTATCCATTCAAATTTTTCGCGGGGAATGTATTTCCAGTCGTCAAAGCTGATATAAGTTTTCAGGTAATAATCCTGTGTTAATTCATGTGGAGTGAGGTGATACAATTTTTTGTATTCGTACCGATAATTGTACCTCAAAGCCCCAATATCACTCAATACCGCCGATGCCGTTGGGAAACTGCCGGCGCCTTTTCCATAGAAAAATTGTTTGTCGGCAAACCCGCTCTCTATCACCACACCATTATATTCATTTTTCACAAACGATAATGGCTCATTCAGTTTTACAAATTGTGGCAATACAAAGGCAGCTACTTTTCCATTTTTTAATTTCTTTGCCTGAGCGATCAGTTTGATATCAAAGTTTTTTTCTTTGGCCACTACTGCATCACTCAGTTGTATGTTCTGAATACCGGTGAACAATAAATTGTCGGGATGTTCAACAATTCCGTAAGCATGGTTTAATAAAATGGTCCATTTATTTACGGCATCATATCCTTCCACATCTAATTTTGGATTACTCTCTGCGAAACCCAGTTGTTGTGCCAGTATCAACGCCGACTGAAAATCTAATTTATCTTCAAACATTTTTGTGAGGATAAAATTGGTTGATCCGTTTACAATGGCTTTAATGGAATGTAAAAGGTCATTATCATAATATTCTTCCAGGTTACGTATTACCGGAATGGAAGCACATGCTGCGGCTTCGCATAAGAACGGTAGCCCTGTTTCCTGTTGCAATTGCAGGATCTCAGGCAAATGCTCCGCAATCATTTTTTTGCTGGCACTTACTACGGCTTTCCCGTTCCGCAATGCAATGGAAACAATTTCAAATGCGGCATTGGCATCATCAATTACTTCTACAATTACATTAATATCTTCATCAAATAAAAGATCATCCTTTTCTGTGGTAAATAAAGATGCAGGTGCATTTCTTTCTTTACCCGGATTTTTAATACATACTTTTTTAATGGTTGCTTTTAGTGATGGGGTTTGATGTAACACTTTGTACAATCCTTCTCCAACTACACCAAAGCCAAATAATCCGATCGTTAACTGTTTGTGAGTATCCATTTTGTTGCTGATGTTTTAATTAACAGGCTGATAATTCAGCTGTTTCTTTTTTCGCTGTTTGTTGTTTTATTTTTTCAAAAGTATTGTCAAGATCATTGATCAGATCTTCTGCATCTTCCAGCCCTATTGATAAACGGATCAAACTGTCTTTTACACCCGCTGCCCTTCTTTTTTCAGCAGGAATCGATTTATGCGTCATATTAGCCGGATGCGAAACTAAGCTTTTGATCCCGCCCAAACTTTCAGCAAGTTTAAAAAGTCCGGTATTCGTAACAAATTCAATAGCCGCGGCTTCAGTATCATTTTTCAAACTGAATGAAATGATCCCGCCAAAACCTTTGGATTGTTTTTTAGCGATGTCATGATTAGGGTGTGTTTTCAGTCCCGGATAAAATACTTTATCTACTGCAGGATGTTGTTCTAAATATTCTGCAATCGTTAATGCACTTGTACAATGTTGTTTGATACGCAGATGCAATGTTTCAATACCACGAATGGCCAGCCAGCTGTCGAATGGTGCAAGAATAGCACCGCATGCATTTTGAATGTATTTGATTTTATCGCCAATTTCTTTGTCTTTGGTCACTACCAAACCGGCTATTAAATCACTATGCCCGCCAAGATACTTGGTAGCACTATGTATCACAATATCAGCTCCCAACGGAATAGGTTGTTGTAATACTGGTGAAGCAAAGGTATTATCCACGCAAAGCAAACTGTTGTTGGCTTTGGCAATTTTTGCAATGGCTTCTATATCGGATATTTTTAATGTAGGATTGGTAGGGGTTTCTAACCAGATCAGTTTGGTATTGGGTGTAACAGCATTGAAAACCGCTTCAACATCCGAAGTATCAACAAAAGTTACTTTGATTCCAAACTTATCATACACATTTGTAAACAACCGGAATGCACCGCCGTAAATATCATCTACTGCTAAAATCTCATCGCCTGTTTTCAACAATTTTACAATTGCGTCAATAGCGGCTAAGCCACTGGCAAATGCAATACCAGTTGAACCTTTTTCCAATTGTGCAATCAGTTGTTCCAAAATGGCACGTGTTGGATTACCGGTTCTGGCATAATCGTACCCTTTGTTTACACCCGGTGCTTCCTGCACAAAGGTTGAAGTTTGGTAAATAGGAACGGAAATGGCTCCTGTTAACGGATCTACCGGAATGCTGTGGATTAATTGTGTGGCTGTGCTCATTGTTAATTGGTTACCCCCCAGCCCCCTAACGCTTGCGCTAAAGCTTCAGCGTCGGCGCAAAGGGGAGTTGGAAGAAGTTTAAAAATTTTGTAAAAAAACTTTTTGAAACTTAACAAGAGAAGCGAGCGATAACTTACCCAATGAACTTTTTTATTCTCCATCCTAACTCCCCCTTCAGGGGGGTGGGGTATAAAAAAAGCTCATCCGGTAAGTCAGATGAGCTTGAATATAGTGTACGGTTATAATACCGCCTTATGTACAAACTTTTACTCTGACTTATCTTTTCCCACTTTCGCGGGATCGGAGTTGGCACCTTCATATCGTTGAGTGAACGATATGGGTTGCCAAGGCTTCATAGGGCCAAATTCCCTCTGCCTTTCTTGATAAGTATTCTAAAGAACTGGTGCAAAGATAATGGGATGATTTTCATATTTCCAAAATAAAAGTCTACTTATTTTGTAGAAAATACATAAAAACCCAATATTTACAGCTCTTTCAGCACCAAAATTATTTTTTACTTCCTGGAAATAAATGGTAAATGCCAAGGCGGAAAGCGGTGGTACTCATACTAACATCTACCGAAACTTTTTTTCCAAACCATGCCAACCCTCCGCCAATTGAGCCATTGGTAGTAGTATAAGATCCACCTCCGTTGGTCGAGCCATTGGTATAAGTATACTTTGTATTGGCCGTATTTATCTCTAAAGCAGCTACCCCAAAGATTTTCAAATGTTTGTTTTTTGAAACATCCACATAATATCTGGTAAAAGGTGCAATCCCTAAATCTGTATAGGTTTCTTTTGATAAAGTTGTAAAACTGCTAATGCTGTTGCTATAACTTATCGTTTCTATCCCCAGAGTAGCCTGAACACCCAGCAGCCAGTTATGGTCAATTGCAAATGCATAAGTTGGTGCAACGCTGATCCCAAAATCTTTTTTTGTAGAACTACTGCTGAATTTTAGTTGTGTAAAGTAACTGTCGCTTACAATAAGCGGTAACTGAATACCAGCTATTTGTGCGCCTTTTTCCAATTGGGCTTGAGATGTAAGACTAAGCAGAATCAGGAGTAGAATAAGGATATTTTTTTTCATAAGAGCGTAGTTTGTATATTAAAATATCAAATATGATGCCAAAACAGGAAAATCATCTTTTGGGGAATTCTATTCACATTTAAAACTTCTTTCAATGCTAAATGTTAGTACTTTTAAATCCTAAGAAATTTAGCATGGCGAAACAAGTGGGTACAAAAAATACCAAAGAACAAATAGCAGTAGCAGAACCGGGGGAGTTTATTGAAGTTTTTGGTGCAAGAGAGCATAACCTGAAGAATATTGATATTTCGATCCCAAAAAACAAACTGGTTGTTTTTACGGGAGTGAGCGGCAGTGGCAAATCCTCTCTGGCTTTTGATACCATTTATAATGAAGGCCAGCGCCGGTACATGGAAAGCTTTAGCGCTTATGCAAGGCAATTTATGGGTGATATGGAGCGGCCGGATGTAGATAAGATCACCGGACTTTCACCCGTTATTTCCATTGAACAGAAAACCACCAATAAAAACCCACGGTCTACTGTTGGAACAGTAACAGAAGTGTATGATTTTTTGCGTTTGTTGTATGCCCGTATCGGCGAAGCCTATAGTTACAATACGGGTAAGAAGATGATCAAATTTAGTGAGGAGGAAATTGTAGAAAATATCTTCACGAAATTCAAAAACAAAAAGATCACATTACTGGCGCCTTTGATCCGCGGAAGAAAAGGACATTACCGCGAACTGTTTGAAGACATCCGCAAAAAAGGTTTTTTAAAAGTAAGGATCGATGGAGAAGTGACAGACCTTACTCCTAAACTGCAGGTTGACCGTTATAAGATCCACGATATTGAAGTAGTGATCGATCGCATGCAGGTTACAGACGATATGAAAGTTCGCGTAAGCCAAAGCGTTCAGCAGACCTTAAAAATGGGTAAGGACCTGATGTTTTTGCTGGTAAACGATACCAATAAAACAGTTCAGTATTCCAAACAACTGATGTGTGAAGATACCGGTATCAGTTACGAGGAACCTTCACCCAATGCCTTTTCATTTAACTCTCCCTACGGTGCCTGCCCAACCTGTAAAGGATTGGGAAATGTTTACAGCATTAGTATGGAAGCTGTATTACCTGATACCAAATTAAGTGTAAAAGAAGGGGGCATTGCTCCATTGGGTGAACAACGTGATGCTTATATGTTTCGCAATGTAGAAGTACTGGCGAAGAAACATAAGATCAGTCTGGATAAACCTATAAAGGAACTGCCAACTGCATCACTCAATATTTTGTTGTATGGAAATGCAGAAGGCGATTCACTGGAAATAGGTGAGATGGAAGAAGGCCCGGTTGGTCAACCATATGAAGGTGAGTTCGAAGGAATCATTCCCATGCTAAAACGTTGGTTTGCAGGCAGTACTAGCAGCGAAACTTTACGTGAATGGGTTGAGAAATTCATGGTACTTAAAACCTGCGGCAGTTGCGAAGGTGCACGTTTGAAAAAAGAAAGTCTTTGGTTTAAAGTAGATGAGAAAAATATTGCAGAACTGAGTAATTTAAATTTAGATAAATTACATAACTGGTTTTCTGAT
The DNA here is from genome assembly GCA_947372235.1 of Chitinophagaceae bacterium. Lineage (GTDB taxonomy): Bacteria > Bacteroidota > Bacteroidia > Chitinophagales > Chitinophagaceae > Sediminibacterium. The sequence continues at coordinate 7,408 of CANBSW010000138.1, forward strand.
GTAGAAAAAAGATTAAGCAATAAACAAAATCAAATCGCTAAAGATATTCTGAAAGAAATCCGTGAGCGTGTTCAGTTTTTGTTGGATGTGGGGCTAACCTATCTATCACTCAACCGCCCCTCCAGAAGTCTTAGTGGCGGCGAATCTCAGCGGATCAGGCTCGCAACGCAGATTGGATCGCAGTTGCAGGGCATCACTTATATTTTGGATGAACCATCTATTGGGTTACACCAAAGAGATAACCATCAATTGATCATTGCTCTGCAAAACCTTCGTGATATTGGAAACAGTGTATTGGTAGTTGAGCATGATAAAGATATCATGATGGCTGCTGATCATCTTGTTGATATTGGTCCCAAAGCAGGTGTTTATGGAGGACATATTGTTGCTGCAGGAACACCCAAAGAAGTATTGCAAAGTAAATCAGACACAGCGCTTTATCTGAATGGCAAAAAAAGTATTGCTGTTCCAAAAGAACGCAGAGAAGGCAATGGTAAACAACTTGAACTAAAAGGCGCCCAGGGAAACAATTTAAAAAATGTGGATGTAAAATTTCCTTTGGGAAAACTGATTGTGGTAAGTGGAGTGAGTGGCAGCGGTAAATCAACATTGATCAATGAAACACTGTATCCCATTCTTTCCAAACATTGTTATAACAGCCGCGTTACCCCAATGCCTTTTAAAAGTATTAAAGGATTGGAGAATATTGATAAGGTGATCGAGATCGATCAATCACCTATTGGCAGAACGCCGCGCAGTAACCCTGCCACTTATTGTGGATTTTTTACAGAGATCAGAACTTTGTTTGCTGCCATTCCCGAAGCAAAAATTCGTGGCTATAATGCAGGCCGTTTCTCCTTTAATGTAAAAGGTGGCCGTTGCGATGTTTGTGAAGGTGGTGGGATGCGTATAATTGAAATGAATTTTTTACCGGATGTATATGTGCATTGTGAAAAATGTAATGGTAAAAGATACAACCGCGAAACATTGGAGATCCGTTACAAAGGAAAATCCATCAGTGATGTGTTGAATATGACGGTTGATGAAGCCTGCGAATTCTTTCAACCCATTGCCTATCTCTATCGCAAAATAAAAGTATTGCAGGATGTGGGTCTTGGTTACATCACTCTAGGCCAATCTGCTGTAACCCTTAGTGGTGGTGAAGCGCAGCGTGTGAAACTGGCAACAGAACTGGGTAAAAAAGATACCGGTAAAACATTTTATATTCTTGATGAACCAACTACAGGATTACATTTTCAGGATATTCAACACTTACTGGATGTATTAAATAAACTGGTTGATCGTGGTAACAGTGTATTGGTGATTGAACATAATTTAGATGTGATCAAAGTAGCCGATCATATCATCGACCTCGGCCCCGAAGGTGGCGATGGGGGAGGAACTATTTTATTTGAAGGTGTTCCCGAAAAAATGATCAATGTTACGAAAAGCCATACTGCACGTTTTCTGAAAATAGAGTTAGGATTATAAACCTCCTTGTTTCAAAGAAAACCACAGACACACAACGACACAGAGAGAAACAATTTTTGTATTTACCAATAAACCAATAAACTCTTAAACTAAAACCATCTCAATATGATCAATCCCATCCTCATCATACACATCGCTGGTTTGCAAAAACCCAAATGATTCATAAAATTTTTTCAGGTATAATTGAGCACCAATTTTAACGGGGGCTTCTCCAAATAAAGCATAACAGGCTTCGATAGATTTTTCCATCAGTAATTTTCCTACACCGGTATTTCTGTATAATGGGGAACTGATCACTCTCCCGATTGACATTTTATCATACGAAATCTCCGGCGGTACTAATCGGGAATATGCCACAAGAAAATCATTTTCCTTCACCATTAAATGATAACAATACTGGTCTTTATTATCCGCATCCTGAAAAATACATTGCTGCTCTACAACAAACACTTCATTCCGTAAACGCATGATGGCGTATAACTCAAATGGCGTTAATTCGGCAAATGGTTTATAAGAAATTGTATAATTATTACCAGTCATTAAACGGAATTTAATAAGCTCTGCGCAAGTTTGCAGGGCAAAAATAGCGGTAGTACCACAATAATTTCACACCTTTGGCACTTTATTGCAATAACAGGTAACAAGATATTCATAAACCTCATGTCAAAAAAAGTAGCCATTATTGGGGCAGGCCCTGCCGGACTAACCGCCGCTTATTTATTGGGTAAAGAAAACCAGGAAGTAATGGTTTTTGAAAAAGACCCACAATATGTAGGTGGTATTTCCAGAACTGAATCTTACAAAGGATATCATTTTGATATTGGCGGCCACCGGTTTTTTTCCAAATCAAAAGAAGTGGAAGATTTTTGGACAGAGATTTTGGGTGATGAAATGCTGGAGCGCCCCAGAAGTTCACGCATCTATTACAATAAAAAATTCTTCTCTTATCCACTGGTGGCATTTGAAGCATTGAATAAATTAGGGATCATTGAAAGTGGGTTGTGTGTGTTGAGTTATTTAAAAGCAAAAGCTTTCCCGGTTAAAAATCCAACCAATTTTGAGGACTGGGTGATCAATCAGTTTGGTGAAAGGTTATTCCGCATTTTCTTTAAAACATATACCGAAAAAGTTTGGGGCATTCCCTGCAAAGAAATTTCTGCCGATTGGGCCGCACAGCGTATCAAAGGCTTATCCTTAAGCAGTGCTATCTGGAATGCATTGTTCAAATCAAAACCCGGTGGTGATAAAGATAAAGTGATCAAAACATTGATCGATTCATTCCGTTATCCAAAATATGGCCCGGGTATGATGTGGGAAACCTGCGCAACCAAATGCAAACAAATGGGTGTGCAGCTTGAAATGAATTGTGGCGTAAAAGATATCAGTACAGAAAACGGAAAATGGACAGTTCATACAACAGATGGAAAAACCTTTGATGGATTTGATTATGTTTTGTCGTCTGCACCCATGCGCGAACTGATTGCATCGGTTGCTCCTACATTTCCGGAGAAAGCATTTTCTTCTGCACAACATTTGGGCTATCGCGATTTTTTAACGGTTGTATTAATTTGTAAGGATGAAGATGCATTCACCGATAACTGGATCTATATTCATGATCCAAGTGTGAAAGTGGGACGTATACAGAATTTTAAATCATGGAGTCCTTTCATGGTTCCTGATTCCAATATGGCTTGTTATGGATTGGAATATTTTTGTTTTGAAGGAGATGGTTTATGGAACAGCAGTGATGAAACATTGATCAACCTTGCCAAAAAAGAAATTGAACAGATCGGTTTAACGAAAGACAGTGCGGTGGTGGATGGATATGTGGTTCGTCAACCCAAAGCTTATCCTGTGTATGATCATTCTTATAAAGAAAATGTAGAAGCTGTTCGCGAAGCGCTGAAATCCTATCCTGGCTTGTATCTTGTAGGGCGTAACGGAATGCACAAATACAATAACCAGGATCATAGTATGATGACGGCTATGTTGGCGGCAAAAAATATCATTGCCGGAAAAGAAGTGTATGACCTATGGGATGTAAATGAAGATGCCGAATACCATGAAGGCGGGGAAAGAGGAATTGAAGAGACTGACAAAGTTGTAGGCAGAATGGTGCCGAAATCAATTAAGAATTAAAAGGTAAGAATTAATAATTTTAGTAGCCGCAGATTCGCAGATTTCAATTTGAAATAATCTGCGAATCTGCGGCTAATTTATTTATTGTCTTCTTCCCGCAACACCAGGCACTACAGGGATACTTTCATTTCCGGTTTCACTTACAGATTGTACAGCGAAGAAATAATTGTCTTTTGAAAAAGGCAAATTGTATGCTAATTCAGTTGTAAAAAATTTCTTTTGCCAAACCGGACTGGTGGTTTCTCGCATCAGAATATAATAGCCTTTTACTTTTCCTGTTAATGGCAGTTTCCAGCTGAGTGATGAGTAATTGCTTAGTCTCACAGCTTCGATCCTCACTTCTTCAGGCTTGGCAGGTGCTTTGGCAAGATTGGCAAGGTTGGAAAGATTCATGGCTGTGTTCTTACGCAAATATTCAAAGTCCATAAACTCTGTAAGGTCTCCATATTGGATGCCATTTTCTTTTCTAACATCCTGGTGTTGGTGATAATAATTCTCGTTCATTTCGGTAATACGCACCGCAGCATATCC
>CANBSW010000139.1 GCA_947372235.1 Chitinophagaceae bacterium
ACTTTACCAATCAGCATACCGGTGAAAAAAGAAAAGTATTGTTTGAAGCTTTTGAAAAGAATGGAATGATGGAAGGATATACTGATAACTATTTACGCATCACAACACCTTATCGTAAAGAATGGGCAAATGAAGTAATCGATTGGAAAGTTTAATTTGAAAATGTGGCAATTTGAAAATTTGAAAATTATTTTTCTTACATTTTCAAATTAGCACATTTTCAAATTTTCAAATTAAATAGCTGATAAGAATTCTGCAGGAAACTCCACCACCATCACCTGACCCAGACTCTCCAATTTCACATACACTTTTTTCTTCCCCCCACGTAAAACGGTTCCTTCATTTCCCATGAATACACCTTGTTTTACTTTGATCTTTGTATCTTCCTGAAAACCTTCTGATGAAATGATAAAAATACTGGCATCTTTTTCTGCCAGGTAACTTTTAATATTTTCGATCTCTTCCGTTTTAATAATAGCGGGCTTTCCGAGATAATGTACAAAATTCAATACACCATCTGTCATCAAAACATTTGTTTTTTCTGAAGGGTCGATCTTTACAAAAACATAGGACTTGAATAAAGGGTCTTCAATAATCTTTTTTCTATCGCTCCACTGCCGTTCAATTTTTTGCAATGGGCACCAGCTTTCAATTCCTTTTCTAATCAGTCTGGCATCAATCTTCTTTTCCCAGCGGGGTTTGGTATAAACTGCATACCATTTCTTCTCAGGTTCCATATCAAGCTATTAAAATCAGCAATCGTCTATTCTTTTTCCGGCGAGATCAAAAATTTATTTCAATACGGTCTGCACACGCATTTTCGACATCTCATTTACCATATTCACCGTTTCGTCAATATGCATATCAGATTTCAAAGCCTTAAACCATGATTTATAATATTCAGCCTTTTGCTGATTGGGATTATTGATTAACCTGTCTTTATCCATTGCAATCGGATCAACATTCATTTCCTGTTGAATTTTCAATAGTGTATTGTTCTGGTTAACAGTAGAAATGATTTGCTTCTGATGTGCTTTGTATTTTTCCAGATTAAGCGTTACAGGCAACTCTGCATTTTTAGCCAGCCACTGCAGGTTACTGGTTAACAGATTAAGGGATGCATTGCTTTTGATCTTATCATTCTCTTTTTTTACAATGCTCTCAAAACCTGCATTATCGGGCCATAACTGATAAGAAGCTTTAGGGATCTCATCATAAGGAAGGGCTTCCACATTATCTTTTTCACGTCCTTTATAATATTCATACGGATCTGGAAGAACAACATCCGGAGTAATCCCTTTCAACTGTGTAGAGCCGCCATTTACACGATAGAATTTCTGGAAGGTCAATGTCATGGCACCCAAATCTGTTCTTCCGCTAAACTGATCATTTCTGTTACCAAAAGGGATCTGTTTCTGTACCGTACCTTTTCCATAAGTTGATGTACTTCCAATAATGATCCCTCTTTTATAATCCTGAATCGCACCTGCAAAAATTTCACTGGCCGATGCACTGAACTCATTTACCATTACGGCAAGAGGGCCATCATATAATACAGAAGGATCATCATCCCTCCAGGTACTCTGGTCAACCTTGCCACTTCTTTCTTTTACCTGAACAACAGGCCCGTTTTTTATAAAGAGTCCAACCATTTTCACCACTTCATACAAAGAACCACCACCATTGTTACGGATATCGATCACGATACCATTTACATTTTCTGCTTTTAATTTTACTACTTCTTTGGCTACATCTTCTGAGCAGCGGTGACTATTGATATCATCAAAATTGGCATAAAAATCCTGCAACCAGATATACCCTATTTTATCTTTGCCTTTTGTGATCACCGCGCTTCTTGCATTGAATTCATCCTGCACAATCTCTTCGCGAATCATGCTCACTACTTTAATGGTACCATCCTGTTTTTTAACCGTAAGTCTTACTTCTGTTCCTTTATTACCACGAATCAGCAATACCGCATCAGTTGTTTCATATCCGCTGATATCAACAGGTTCGTCTTTGCCCTGGGCTACTTTCACGATCACATCACCGGCAATAATATCTCCTGATTTATAGGCCGGACCACCTGTAACCACGCTGGCAATTTTAACCCCGTAATCATCTTTTTGTAATTGCGCACCAATACCATAGAATTTGCCACTCATACGCTCATCAAAAGCTCTTTTTTCCTGTGGTGGAAAATAATCACTGTGCGGATCCATCAGGTTAGTGATCACATTGATGTATGAACTAAAGCGCTGTTCTTCCGTAAATGTTTTCTGGATACGCTGGTAATTATCATTCATGATCTTCAACACTTTTTCACGCGAAACCCTCTCCAATGTTGAATCTGCTTTTACCACATAGTCTTTTATATTTTTATTTTTTTCGCGCTCATCAAGGAGATCCGAATAACGCTCCAGTGTTAAATATTTCAATTTCTTTCTCCACCTTTCTTTTCTTTCTTCTGGGGTGGCCACATACGCCAGTTTTTCGCCATCCAATACCGCTGTTTCCTCTTTGGTAAAATCGAAAGGAGAAGCCAATACCTCTTTATATACTTCTATTACTTCTTTGATACGCTTATCATAAATAGCATTAACGGCAGGAGTAAATTCAATGGGTGCATTTCCATGAATCTCTTCATCTAGTGCAGTTTCATATTTTTTCAGTGAGGCAATATCCGACTGAAGAAATTCTGATTTATCGCCATCCAGTTCTTCCAGGTATTTTTTGAATACCTTTCTCGAAAAATCATCATTGATATTTTTCGGACTGTAATGTTGTTCTTCCAGAATCGTACCAACGGCTGCCAGTAATCTTTGTTTTTGGGGAATAATAATATCTTTTCCACCAATGCCTGAGCTTTTGAAAGCAAAGAACAAACCGCCAAATAAAACGATGGCCAGCAGCAGTAACCCTTTTCTACTCTTCATAAATTGCGTAAATTTTTGCATGACAGTTCCAAAAATAGCTTAAAAACCTTTTTATAAATCATTCATTTAACCCAATTAACAAAGGTTTTGATGGACGGTATTCAAAAAGATTCAAAATTTGAGTGCTAACTAATCCTGTTTTATCCTATTTTTGCCGTCCAAAAATGGAGGGCGTAGCTCAGTTGGTTAGAGCGTCAGTTTGTGGCACTGAAGGTCGGGGGTTCGAGACCCCTCGTTCTCCCAGGATAAAACCTATAAGGCGGTTCCTTATAGGTTTTTAAATTTTACAGATGCATTACGGATTATTACTGATTCCATTGATTTCGGCATTTATTGGCTGGTTTACCAACTGGATAGCCATTAAAATGCTGTTTCATCCGCGTGAACCTAAAAAAATATTGGGGATCACTTTTCATGGGATTTTCCCTAAAAGGCAAAGACAGTTTGCCGAAAAACTGGGAAAACTGGTTAGTGAAGAGCTGCTTTCTTTTGGTGACATCGAAGAAAAAATCACCAATCCTGCCAATATTCAAAAGCTGATGCCGTTAATTGAAGGGCATATTGACCTGTTTTTGAGGGAAAAACTACCTCAACAGATGCCCGTCATCAGCATGTTTATTGGCGACAAAACAATAAATGAGCTAAAAACAGTGTTTACAGGCGAGCTGGAAACACTTTTCCCGGTAATTATGAAAAGCTATATGAACAGCCTTCAGGAAGATCTGGATCTGGAAAAGATAGTTGTGCAAAAAGTGGCCGGCTTTTCGTCTGATAAGATGGAACAGGTATTGAATTCGATCATGTCCAAAGAATTCCGGTTTGTGGAGATCATCGGTGGGGTATTGGGGTTTGTGATCGGATTATTACAGGTTTTGATCACTGTTTTACAGTAAAAAGGAGCCGGATTTTGTCAATCACCGACAAAACAGCCAAATCATGGCATCCTCCATCCAACTTTATCCATTTAAAATTGTCATATACCGTTGGTGTAATGAAAATATGCCTTCATACGCCAACATCGCAACTTTGCATCATATAATATAAGAATCATCATGAGAAAACTTTTTACCTTTTTTGTTCTGAGCCTGTTTAGCCTCACCGTTTTTTCACAAATGCCTACAGGAATGGGTGGTGGAAGACCGGGCGGAGCAAATGCACAAAACATGAATCTTGGCCATTTTTACGGAAAAATAGTGGACAGCAAAACCAATAAAGGCCTAGAATCTGTAACAGTATTGCTTGTAGGCAATAAATTCGATACTGCAACCAAAAAAATGAAGGAAGCGGTGTTTGGAACATTAGTAACCAAGGCAAGGGGAGATTTCAGTTTTGAAAACCTTTCTGTGATGGGTTCTTTTAAATTGAAAATCAGCTCTTTGGGTTTTAAAGCGCAGGAAATACCTCTCAGTTTTGGTTTGAAAATGCCAGCCGGCGGTGCAAGTGGCGGTGGTGCCAGACCTGCAGGTGGTGGCGGACAGGATCAGGCGGGGATGATGCAGCAATTGATTGGCATGGCCGATAAGGACCTCGGTAACATTAAAATGGAAGCCGATGCTACTGATCTGGGTAATGTAACGGTGACCTCTTCTTCCAAACCACAATTTGAACTGGGTATTGACAGAAAGATCTTTAATGTAGATAAGAACCTGGTAAGTACCGGTCAAACCGCTACTGAGATCATGAAAAATATTCCTTCACTGAATGTGGATATAGATGGAAATGTGACTTTGAGAAATGCATCTCCGACAATTTTTATTGATAACAGACCCACTACTTTAACGCTTGACCAGATTCCGGCGGATATCATTGATAAAGTAGAACTGATCACCAATCCCGGTGCCAAATATGATGCATCAGGTGGTAACGCGGGTATTCTTAACATTGTTTTGAAAAAGAATAAGAAAACCGGTTACAATGGCGGGATCAGAACGGGTATTGACTCGCGTGGTAAACTGAATTTGGGTGGCGATCTTAACCTGCGTCAGAACAAGATCAATATTACCCTGAGTGGTAACTATAACCAGCGTAAATCTTTAAGTGAAGGAATCACAGACAGAAGTAACCTGCTTACTACACCAAGTCTGGTACATAATGTGACCAGTGGAACCAGTACCGGTTATTTTGCTTTTATGCGTGGTGGTGTTGATTATCTGATTGATAACAGAAATACTTTTTCCATTGCAGGAAATTATGTGAAAGGTTCCTTTGATAATGATCAGTCCCAACATGTGGATTCAACAATCAAGTCGGTCTTATCAAATTATAATATTATTTCAAACACAAGTCATATGTTGTTTGAGAATATGGGCTCTCAGTTGAGTTACAAACACAATTTTGCAAAGAACGGGCATGATATTTCTGCTGATTTCAATTATAATTCAAGTAACAATAATAACAACAGCAATATTGGAACGCAAACCTATAATATTGATAACAGCAAAAAAGGAAATGCATTATTACAGCAAACATTGGGAAGCGGTAATTCAAAAAACTATACTTTCCAATTGGATTATGAAAACCCTATCTCTGAAGATTCGAAATTAGAAGCGGGTGCCAGAACTGCGATCAGGGATAATTCAAATATCAGTGACCAGTATCGTTATGATTATACAACCAGTACTTACCTGTTGGTTCCATCGATCAGTAACAAATACAAATTCCATGATGTGGTTTCTGCGGGATATGCCACTTATAGTTTTAAAGTACGCAAATGGAGTTACCAATTGGGGTTACGTGCAGAAAGTTCAAGTTATTCAGGCACATTATTAAATTCGAAAGGAATTGACTCCACAACTTTTAAAGTGAGTTATCCGTTGAGTTTGTTTCCAAGTGCATTTGTTACTTATAAAGTGGATGACAAACAGGATTTCCAGTTGAACTATTCACGCAGGGTAAACCGTCCTAACTTCTTCCAGCTGATGCCTTTCCCTGATTATTCTGATCCACAGAATATCAATATTGGTAATGCAGGATTGAAACCTGAGTTTACCAATTCATTCGAAGTTTCTTATAATAATGCGTATACAAAAGGAGCTAACTTTTTAGCCACAGTATTCTTTAAACATACAACAGACCTGATCACACGTTATGTGTACAGGGATAAGAATGGTTTAACTTCTGGTGACAGTGCTTATTTCAATACCTACATCAATGCTGATTACAGTTATTCATACGGTTTAGAGCTGACCAATAAAATGGCGGTAACAAAATGGTGGGATCTGACCTTGAATGTGAATCTTTTCAACTCAAAAATCAATGCAACTATTCCCGGCCAGAGCCTGAGCAATTCATTGGTGAGCTGGTTTGGAAAAATGAACAGCACATTCAAAGTAGCCAAAGGATGGTCTGTACAGTTAAGTGGCGATTATCAGGCTAAAACCGTTATTCCGCCAAACTCCGGTAGTGGTGGAATGGGTGGCCGCGGCGGTGGAGGCGGTGGTGGAATGATGTTTGGTGGTGGACCACAATCTACTTCACAGGGTTACAACCTGCCACGTTATGGATTTGATCTGGCCATTCGTAAAGACTGGACATGGAAGAACGGACAAAGCGGATCACTTAACCTGAGTATGAATGATATTTTTAAAACCATGGTATTCAAATCATATTCAGAAAGTACTTACTTTACGCAAACAAGTCAAAGAACAAGAGATCAGCAGATCCTTCGCTTAAACTTCAGTTACCGTTTTGGTAAGTTTGATGCAACCTTGTTCAAACGTAAGAACAATAAAGCTGATCAGGGTGGCGGAACGGAGATGATGCAGCAGTAAGAGTAATTAAAAATTAATAATTAGAAATTAATAATTTGGAGCCGCTCAGTGTTTGAGCGGCTTTTTTTTAGGTAAAAGTTAAAAATATCTCACTATTTATACCAATTAGACTTTAAAAACAGTCGATTGAAAAGCAATCTGATTATAGCTTTTTTTTGAAACACATAGGAACAATAGGTTAGGCAAAAGATCACATAGTATCTCTATCCTATATGCTCTTGGCTTTAACCTATTGTTCCTATGTGTTTCAAAAAAGTCTTAAAAGGGCTATTGTTTAGGACAAATTAAATGTCAAATAGGTATTATTCACTTTTAACTATTCACTTTTATCTTCCCAAATGCAATTCCCGCCAAAGCAATCAATCCCAGCAATGGCCCTATCGCCAATAGTAAATAGATATCATTTGGATCGATGAAAGAGCGCAGGTAATTGATGGTTTCTATGCTGATGATAGTGATAAAAAACCCGAGAGAGTTTGTGATGGTTAATGCGGTTCCCTTTGATTCTTTTGGGGCGGAATGGGCAACCATAGTAGAGAATTGAGGAGAATCGGTGGTTACAGATATACCCCAGACAAATAACAGTAAGAGAAAAAAAGTAAAAGGAAGATGCAATAAAAAAGGGGACAAAAGACAACAAATCAATGAGATTGTTAATGCAGAAAATGCGATGATACTGTTTTTAAAATATTGAGAAAGATATCCGCCCAGTACACATCCTAATCCGCCGCTGGCAATTATAAAAAAAGAAAACAAGGGTATCGACATTTTGATTTCGCTATGTATGGCGGCGTAGCTTGTAAGAATGGCAGGAATAAATGCCCACAACGAATACAACTCCCACATATGGCCAAAATATCCGAAAGCAACTGAACGGAAATCTTTGTTGTGAAAGATTTTGGCAAAAGCCGACATATCAATGCCTTTACTTCGGCTGCCATGTGGGCCATCTGGTACCAATATCAGGATTATGAATCCGCCTATTACAGACAAAGAAGAACTAACAATCATTACAATTTTCCACGAAAGGTTTTCTGTTACTGCATGAACTAAATGTGGTGATGCTGTTCCTAATACCAATGCCCCAACCAACCATCCCAATGCTTTACCCAATCCTTCTTTATGATAATCAGATGCGATCTTCATCCCTACCGGATAAATACCTGCTAAAAATAATCCTGTGATAAATCTTGATGCAATGATCGTTGTTAATCCATCTGCAAAAAAAATAAACAGGTTAGATGCTGCACCTGCCATCGCACAAATAAAAAAAACTTTTGAAGGAGAAAAGCGATCTGAGATGGTGAAGATGGCAAATAACAATGTTCCTGAAATAAATCCCAACTGCACGGCAGAAACCAAATGCCCCAATGCATTGGGTTGTAATGAAAATTGTTTTACAATATCATTGATCACTGCATTACCTGCAAACCAAAGAGAAGTGCAGGCAAACTGTGCAAGAACGATGATGGGAAGGATATGTTTTTTATTGGTTTGTGACATGAGCGTTTTTTTTCGCCACAGATTCACAGATTAGCACAGATTTCTTGAATAACCAGTGCCTCTGTAGCTATTTTTTTCCAGGAATAATTATTTCCTCGCAGCTATTAACTCCAAACTTTAAACCCCAAACTCCAAACCTAATGGTTCTTACCTGTCAACATTGGCACAAAAGAAAACTGTTCAAAAGCTTCTTCTTTCACAGAGCCATCTCCGAGTTTGGTAATACGCAGCATGCGTTGCGATTCGCCTTCGTCTACCGGGATCACCATCAATCCGCCTACTTTTAACTGCTCAATTAATTTTGGCGGGATGAATGGTGCAGCTGCCGTAATAATTATTTTATCAAAAGGTGCATAGGTTGGCAAACCCATAAACCCATCTCCAAAAAAGAATTTGATATTGGGATATTTACTTCGGAAATAATATTCTTTCTGCAGATCGTATAATTTTTTTTGTCTTTCTATCGTGTACACCCATGCACCCAGTTCGGCTAATACAGTTGCCTGATAAACACTTCCTGTTCCGATTTCTAAAACCTTATCCGATTTTTTGATCTGTAATAATTGACTTTGGTAAGCAACTGTATAAGGTTGTGAGATGGTTTGTCCGGCAGCTATTTCAAAAGCACGATCTTCATATGCGATCTTATCAAAAGCCGAATCGAGAAAATAATGACGGGGAATGGTGTTGATGGCATCCAGTACTTTTTCGTCGGTGATGCCTTTTGTTTTCAGCTCATCTATCAGTTTTTTCCTAAGCCCTTTGTGTTGGTATGTATCCTCGTATGTTCTTCTCATAGCTGTACGAATATACTGCTAAGTAAGCAAGGGCATGAGATGATTAGAAGGGTGTGAAAAGAAAAATAATCTATATGATTTCTGCACATTAGAGAAAGAAATTGCCACAGAGGACACAGAATAGCACAGAATAACTCTGTGAAAATCTGTGTCTTCTGTGGCAAAAAATATTACTTCAGCTTCATATCAGTAATAATGTTACTGATCTTTCCTTCCAAAGCAGCATAGGTTGCATCAAAATCAGCCGCACTGGCTAATTTCGTATTTACACTAAAATAGAATTTGATCTTGGGCTCTGTACCGGAAGGGCGGGCCGAGATCTTGGTTCCATCTTCTGTGATAAACTGCAGCACATTGCTTTTGGGTAGTTCAATGGTCCAGGTTTCGCCGGTAACCAGATTGGTACCTTTTTGTAATTGATAATCCAGCAATGTTTTTACCTGAGCGCCGGCAATGGTTGCAGGCGGATTGCTTCGATAACCTTCCATCATATCAGCAATTTCTTTCTGTCCGTTCATTCCTTTTTTGGTAATGCTGATCAGGTTCTCATAATAGAATCCGTATTTGATATACAGTTCTATCATTTTCTCGAACAATGTTTTACCCTGATTTTTCTCATAGGCTGCCATTTCGCACATCAAGGCAACAGCACTAACTGCATCTTTATCACGGATCTGATTTCCTATCATCAATCCAAAACTCTCCTCTCCTCCTATCACATAATTTTTTTGTCCGTCGAGTTCTTTGATCTTTTCTGCGATCCATTTAAATCCGGTAAGTACATTGTAGCAGGCCACCTCATTTTCTTTCGCTACCTGATTGATCATTTCTGTGGTAACAATAGTGGTGATCACCATATCATTCGCTTGCGCTACCCCTTTGGCTTTGCGGGCTTCCATCATATAACTGAATGCGAGAACGGCGGTCTGGTTTCCGTTCATTAATACCCATTCGCCTTTGTGGTTTTTAACACCAATCCCTACGCGGTCTGCATCAGGATCGGTTCCCAATAAAATATCTGCGTCCAGTTCTTTGGCTTTTTTCAAACCAATGCTCATGGTTTCGCTTTCTTCGGGATTGGGATAATTCACCGTTGGGAAATTACCATCCGGTGTTGCCTGCTCTTCTACAATGGTTACATTGGTAAAACCAAAACGCTTCAATATTTCGGGTACCAATGTGATGCCGGTTCCATGAATGGGTGTATATACAATTTTAAGATCGTGCTGCTTTGCAATCACATCAGGATATACGCTTAATCCTTTCACCATATCCAGGTATCCGTTATCCATGTCTTTTCCGATAATGGTGATATTGGCTGCCCCTCCATCCCATTTCACATCATTCACACTGGTAATGGCTTCCACTTCTTTGATCACATTACCATCATGCGGCGGTACCAATTGTCCGCCATCGTTCCAATAAGCTTTATATCCATTGTATTCTTTGGGATTATGTGAAGCTGTACAAACCACGCCTCCTTTACATCCCAGATTACGGATCGCATAACTCAATTCAGGTGTTGGCCGTAATGCTTCAAATAAAAACACTTTGATACCATTGGCTGCAAATACATTAGCAGTGGTTTCTGCAAAAAAGCGGCTGTTATTACGGCTATCATGCGCAATGGCTATCCTTACTTCTTCGCTGCCATAGGTTTTTTTGAGATAATTGGCAAATCCCTGTGTAGCCATACCAATGGTGTATTTATTGATACGATTGGTACCCACACCCATGATACCTCTTAATCCGCCGGTGCCAAATTCAAGGTCGCGGTAAAAAGCATCTGCCAGTTCATCGGGCTGTGCAGTTTGTAATTGGGTGATGGTATCTTTTGTGGCCTGGTCGTAGTTTCCGTTGATCCAGACATTGATCCTTTCCTGAATGGCAGCGTCCATAATATTGAGTTTTAATTGGTAAGCTAAAAGTACGAAACAAGTTTATGAATATTTTTCCATTTTCTGTCTTTCAGCACTAATGCAAAAGTAATTTAGATTAATTAGTAGAGTATCAGTTTGAAAATATATGCACCTGATTTAATTTTGCTCACCATACTTACCAAGAAAATAATTAACTTAGAATCATGACAACAAATCGGGTAACCCCACTATTATACGGCTTTGCCGTTGCTTCATTAATATTGGTATTGATGTGCAAACTAATGCACTGGCCTAATGTTTTTATCTTGTTCCTGTTATGTATGGCATTACAATATGTGTTTGCCGTTGCTGCAATATTGGATTTGCGGAATTCCAATACACATAGTTTCAACGAGTATGAAAGATCACGCTGGCCGGTTCTGATCATGCTTTTACCAATACCATTTGGCTTCTTTTACCTGAGAAAAAAACTGAGTCAAAAATGGTGATCCGGAAGTTTATTCTACATAAGCTCCCACCACTTCTCCATTCTCCACTTCTACCTGAATATGTTCCTGTAAAGTAGTGGCAACAGATAATCCCACATAATCCGGATTTACGGGAAACAGTTTATGCATTCTTTCTACCAATACCAATGTTTGTATGCTTTTGGGATGATAATCCAG
>CANBSW010000140.1 GCA_947372235.1 Chitinophagaceae bacterium
TACCTATCGAAGCTTAGTTTTCACCGATTTTCAAGTGATGCTACCCAACTATCAATGTAATTTTCCGCTAATATTTAACTACCTATATTGGTAAAAGAGGAAGACTACCTTTGTTTTCTGATTTATATCCTAAACATTATGAACAAAATAATTACACTTATTACCTGTTTATTTCTAACAGGAGCAGCATCGGCTCAAATAACCGGTACCGTGAAGGGTAAACTGATAGACTCGCTCAATAAGCAATCCTTGAAAGACGCTTCGATTACTGTTTTAGACGGCAGAGATTCCAGTTTAGAAGTATTTACACTTGCCAGACAAGATGGTAGTTTCTCTTTGGCCAATATTCCTTTTGGATTAATGATCGTTCAGATCAAATTCCAGGGATATGAGGCCGTTTCTAAAAACATCACTTTTTCAAAAGCAAATGCATCTGTTGATATGGGAACCGTTTTTATGAAAACGGCATCGAATGATCTTGGAAATGTGACAGTTACGCAATCTGCCATTACAATGAAAAAAGATACGGTTGAGTTTAGAGCATCGGCTTTTAAAACCAAACCCAATGCCGTAGCAGAAGACCTGATCCGCAAAATGCCGGGTATGGAAGTGGCAAAAGATGGTTCTATCAAATCGCAGGGCGAAGCTGTTCAGCGGGTTTTGGTGAATAATAAACGCTTTTTTGGAGATGATCCTAAAATGGCCACCAAAAACCTGCCTCCCGATGTGATCGACAAGATCCAGGTTTTTGATGACCAGAGTGATCAGGCCAAGTTTACCGGCTTTGATGATGGTAACCGTGTTAAAACCATCAATATCGTTACTAAAAAAGAAATGCGTAAAGGCACTTTTGGTAAAGCCGTTGTAGGTGCCGGTACTGATGGTAATTTTGATGAGAGCATGAACTTTAGTCATATGAATGGCGATCAGCAGATCACTTTGCTGGGTCAGGCCAATGATATCAACAAACAAAACTTTACCCAGAATAATATTGGTGGCGGTCGCGGTGGCGGCGGAGGTGGTAATGGTGGCGGTGGTGGAGGTTTTGGTGGTGGTGGTGGAACCAACAGTGGTATCACTACCGTGTATGCCGGTGGTATTAACTACCGCGATGCCTGGAGCCCCAAAGTAGATGCTTACGGAAGTTATTTTTACAATACTCCAAGAACTGCTACTGAATCAATCAGCAATACCCAGAATATATTAACGCAGGATTCATCTACGTTCAATAATTCTACATCATCCAATATTTCCAATAGTGCTAACCATAGGTTCACTTTTAATCTGGAAGACAGAATAGATTCAGCTAATTCATTCATCTTCCGTCCAAATATCGCTTTCCAGAACAGTAACCCCAGTTCAGTTTCTTCGAATATTACAACAGGAGGAAATAATGGAACACTGATCAACTCTTCGGTTAGTAAATCTTCCAGTTTTAATAAGGGTTATAATATTAACGGATCTAATCTTCAATTGCGCCATCGTTTTGAGAAAAAGGGAAGAACGATCTCGTTGAACTTTGATTTCTCTGCCAGTGATAATAACGGCGACGGAAACAATTATTCAGTGAACACTTTTTACAAACCCATTGTAAAAACGGATACCATCAACCAACATTATATCGATTCATCCAGGTCGGTAACCCTTAATCCAACCGTATCTTATACAGAACCCATTGGTAAGAACCAAATGCTCGAATTAAGGTATACGTATAATTATACAAACAGTACCACCATTAATAACACGTACCGTTTTGATAATATCGGACAGAAGTTCTCTGTGTTCGACAGTTTGTATAGTAACTCATACAAATACACTTCTACTTCAAATACAGCTAATGTTAGTTGGAGAATTCAACAGGAGAAGTACAACCTGAACATCAGTACCGGTTTACAGTTTATGGATATCAACAGTAATAACACTACTAAAAAAGTAGTGGTAAAGCGTGATTTTGTAAACTTCACTCCTACTATGAACTTTACTTATAACTTTACAAAAACAAAGAGCCTGCGTGTTTTCTATAATGGAAGAACCGGCCAGCCAAGCACTTCTCAGTTGCAGCCTATTATTACCACCAGTGATTCTATCAATTTCCAGAAAGGAAACCCCGATCTGAAACCACAATTCACAAACAGCCTGCGTTTATTGTATAGCTCATTCGATCCATTTACACAACGTATTGTTTTTGCTACAGTTAATGCAACCATTACCGGTAACGATATTCAGAATTCTATTATCCAAAATGCAAATGGTGGTAAAACAACTACCTATGTAAACCTTGGTGGTACGTATAATTTATCAGGCTACTTTAACTATGGTTTCCCGATCAAGAGCCCTAAATCAAACCTGAATCTGCAAACCAATTTAAATTATAGCCAGAGCCAGTCGTTACTGAATAATGTTAGCAACTATACACGCAGCACCAGTATGGGTGAAACCATTAAATGGACAACCAACCTTAAGAACAATTTTGATATGAATCTGAGTTATGCATTTACCTATAACCCAATTCGTAATACATTGTCTACTACACAGAATACAAATTATACAACACAGACACTGGCAGCAGATTTTACCGTGTATTCCAACAATGGCTGGTTGTTTGCGAGTGATTTTGATTACACACATTATGGTAACCGTGCACCCGGATACAATACAACTGTATTCCTGATCACTCCATCAATTGCAAAATCGTTCCTGAAAAACAAAGCGGGTGAGCTTCGTTTAAGCTGTTTTGATGTACTGAAACAAAACGTAGCCATCAGCAGCACAGCTACAGCCAACACTTTTGTAAACAGCAGAACCAATAACCTTACCCGTTATTTCATGTTAACCTTTACCTATAATCTCCGTAACCTGATGGGCCAGCAACAAAGAGGCCAGGGTCAGCGTGGTAACTTCCCCGGCGGTATGAGGGAAGGTATGATGGGTGGCATGGGCGGAATGGGTGGTGGTGGATTTGGCGGTGCCGGCGGTGGCCGCAGAGGTGGTGGAGAATAACTGAGTTGTCTCAACAAAAACTATACTATACCCTTGGAGCCGTTCACATTTTGTGAACGGCTTTTTTTAGCTTATTACGTGGCAACGAAAAATGTATTAATGACTCTTAAATTGCTCCACACTTCAGTGTTATTGCTCCACACTTCAGTGTTATTGCCCCACACTTCAGTGTTATTGCCCCACACTTCAGTGTGGGGATAAAGTATTTTTATTCTTTCTTCGAGGGGGGACTTTAGTCCCAAAAGACCAATAAACGCCCTTTTTCAAAAGTATGCAATCGAAACGCCGGACTAAAGCCCAAAAAGTTTACAACAAAGTCTTGGATATCCCCACACTGAAATGCGGGGTAATGAGGGATATATGTATATCATCATCCAATCCTTAACCAAACTTTTATAAAAAAATGTATTCCAATACAGCAAACTGTTATACTTTTACCGAAAATATAGGTCACTTTTTCATACAAAGCAGTGAAACAACAAGTTACACATATTAGATTTTACCCGGTTACTCCAACCGAACCCATGGTTCCGGCAACTCCAGCCTGTAACCCGCTACCGCGACCACGACGTGGTTGCTGATAGGACGAGCAACTGGCACTTGCCCCTATCAGTGGAATTTCTCCCGGAATTGGATTTAAAAACACAGAGGTGTTTTCTTTTTCACTCTTATTAATTTTTTACAAGTTGGAAGATAATATTATTGTTCGTGTAGCGAATAGTGGCGACACTCATTACGCACAAACCATAACAGACGAGATGGAATCATCGGCAAAAGCCCGTGGAACCGGTATTGCCAAGCGAAGTCCCGAATATGTAGCCCAAAAAATGGAAGAAGGCAAGGCCGTGATTGCTGTTTTGCCCGATGGCACCTGGATTGGCTTTTGCTATATAGAAGTATGGGGGCATGAGCAGTTTGTGGCCAATAGCGGTTTGATCGTTTCCCCTGCATACAGAAAAAGCGGAACGGCTAAGCGGATCAAGCAAACGATCTTTAATCTTTCCAGACAAAAATATCCCGACGCAAAAATATTCGGTCTTACCACGGGCCTTGCCGTAATGAAGATCAACAGTGATCTGGGTTATGAGCCGGTTACCTACAGTGAGTTAACAGATGATGAAGAATTTTGGGCGGGCTGCAAAAGCTGTGTTAACTACGATATATTGATGAGTAAAGACAGGAAGAACTGTATGTGTACTGCCATGCTATACGATCCGAAAGATCATTACGAACCAATAGAAACCTCAACAGATTTCAAACAGAATTCAAAACTGTATGAGCGTTTTATGAAGGTGAAACATAGCAAACTGTTACAATGGTTTCGTAAAAAAGAAAGCAATGGCGGGGCTGCAGTAAAACCGAAATCTTTGTTTAGTCAGTTTTTTAATCTGTAATCTCACACCCTAACCCCCTAACGCTTGAGCTAAAGCCTCAGCGTCGGCGCAAAGGGGGAATTAGTAACACATTAGAATTAAAGAATATACAATGAAAACAAATTTCCTAAATAACCACATCTCAAACTCCCCTTTAGGGTCTGGGGGTGCGGCTGGTAATGCTATTAGCGGATACGCTCCTGCCGGTTCAAAAGTTGTACTTGGTTTTAGCGGTGGATTAGATACCACGTATTGCGTAAAATACCTTACCGATGAAAAAGGTTATGAAGTACACAGTGTAATTGTAAACACAGGTGGTTTTAGTGAAGCAGAATTGCAGAAGATAGAAAAACATGCCTATACACTGGGTGTGAAAACGCATACTACGGTTGATGCAGTAAAAAGTTATTACGACAGTATTATCAAATACCTGATCTATGGAAATGTGTTGAAGAACAATACCTATCCATTAAGTGTGAGTGCAGAAAGATTGAGTCAGGCATTGCATATTGCAGAACATGCCAAAGCACTGAAAGCAGAAGCTGTGGTGCATGGCAGTACGGGTGCGGGTAATGACCAGGTTAGGTTTGATATGATCTTTAATATCCTGATTCCCGGAGTGGAAATTATTACACCAATCCGCGATTTGAAACTGAGCCGTGAAGAAGAGATCGCTTATTTGAAAGCGAAAGGAGTGGAAATGAATTTTGAGAAAGCCGCCTACTCAATCAATAAAGGATTATGGGGAACCAGTGTTGGAGGAAAAGAAACCCTCCAATCAAAAGGTATTTTACCTGAAGAAGCATGGCCAACACAGGTTACCAAAACAGGAGCTGAAGAAGTAAAACTGCATTTTGAGAAAGGGGAGTTAACGGGGATCAATGACAAATCATTTGATCATCCTTCTGAAGCTATTCAATATTTACAAACACTGGCGGGTCCGTATGGTTTGGGCAGAGATATTCATGTGGGCGATACTATTATCGGTATCAAGGGTCGTGTAGGTTTTGAAGCAGCAGCACCCATGGTAATTTTGAAAGCGCACCATGCATTGGAGAAACATGTATTAACCAAATGGCAATTGGGCTGGAAAGACCAGTTGGCGCAGTTTTACGGAAACTGGCTGCATGAAGGACAGATACTGGATCCGGTAATGAGGGATATTGAAGCGTATCTGGGAAGTTCGCAGGCGAATGTAACGGGTGATGTATTTGTTCAGATGTTGCCATATCGTTTCCAGATCATTGGTATCGAATCTGCTTATGATCTAATGAGTGACAAGTTTGGAAAATATGGTGAGATGAATACCGGTTGGACAGGTGATGATGTTCGCGGATTCTCAAAGATCTTCGGAAACCAGACGGCTATTTATCATAATATTCAAGAATCGAACAAGTGAGAAAAGTGTCTGCACAGGAGCCTTTGAAACATTACCAATGGGGAGAAGGCTGTGATGGATGGAACCTGGTAGAGGAAGAAACACTATCAGTAAAAAAAGAAAGAATGCCCGCAGGCACTGCAGAAAACCTGCATTACCATGAAAAGGCACAACAATTCTTTTTTATATTATCTGGTACTGCCAGTTTTGAAATTGATGGTGAAAAAATTGAAGTAAACACACAGGAAGGAATTCATATTAAAGCAGGACAGAAACACAGGATACTGAATCAAACAGAAACAGAACTGGAATTTATTCTTTCATCGCAACCTTCTACTACCGGTGACAGGATCAATCTATAAATCATGAAAAAAGTAAATATTGGAATAGTAGGTGGCGCCGGATATACCGGTGGTGAAATGATCAGGTTACTGATCAATCACCCCAATGTTCATATCTCATTCATACATAGCACAAGCAATGCAGGTAATGCAGTAAGTAAAGTTCATGCCGACTTGCAGGGAGAAACGGATCTGGTTTTTACTGATCATCTGCAAAATGATATTGATGTTTTGTTCTTATGTGTAGGACATGGCGATGCCAAAAAATTTCTCTCAGAAAATACCATTGCAGAAAGTATTAAGGTGATCGATCTGTCGCAGGATTTTAGACTGAGTGCGCAATCAACCATCAATGGTCGTGAGTTTGTATATGGATTGCCTGAATTGAATAAAGAAAAAATTCAATCAGCCAAAAACATTGCCAATCCCGGTTGCTTTGCAACAGCTATTCAGTTGGGATTGTTGCCATTGGCCAAAGCGGGCGTATTGGGAGATGTATATACAACCGGTATTACAGGCTCAACCGGTGCCGGACAGGGATTGAGCGCTACTTCACATTTTAGCTGGAGGGCCAATAATATTCAGGCGTATAAATCATTGCAGCATCAGCATATCAATGAAATTCATCAGAGTTTACAACAGTTACAGGGCAATGATGGTATGCAGGTGAACTTTGTTCCATGGCGTGGAGATTTTACAAGAGGCATTTATATCAGCTCGGTAATTGATTGTGGTTTACCATTGGATGCTATTAAAGAATTGTATCGCGAGTTTTATACCGGACATTCATTCACCCACTTGAGTGAAACCATGATAGATCTGAAACAGGTAGTGAACACCAACAAATGTTTATTGCATGTAGAAAAGCAAAGAAGTAAAATAGTAGTTCATTCAGCTATTGATAATTTATTGAAAGGCGCTTGTGGTCAGGCGGTGCATAATATGAATCTGATGTTTGCACTTGAAGAAACGGCGGGATTGAAATTGAAAGCAAATTATTTTTAAAACGCAGAATGCATAATGCGCAATGCTTAACGCAAAAAGCATTCTGCATTTAGCATTCAGCATTAAGCATACAACATGAAACTATTCGACGTATACCCATTAAACAACATCGCCATCACTAAAGCACAAGGCTCTTATGTATGGGATGAAAATGGGGTTCAGTATTTAGATATGTATGGGGGCCATGCAGTGATCAGTATTGGTCATACACATCCGCATTGGGTAACGCGAATTGAAGACCAATTGGAGAAGATCGCGTTTTATTCTAATTCAGTAGTAATTCCTATTCAGCAGGAGCTGGCTTCAAAACTGGGCAGGCTGAGCGGTAAAGAAGATTTCCAATTGTTCCTTTGTAACAGTGGAGCAGAAGCGAATGAAAATGCTTTGAAGCTGGCTTCGTTTTATAATGGACGCAAAAAAATTATTGCTTTTAAAAAATCATTCCACGGAAGAACATCGCTCGCTGTTGCAGCAACCGATAATCCATCCATTGTTGCGCCGGTGAATGAAACGGATAATATTATTTTTCTTCCCTTTAATGATGAGCAGGCTTTAAAAGATTGTTTTGCAGAACACGGAAAAGAAATATCCTCTGTAATTATAGAAGGTATACAAGGTGTTGGTGGAATTAATATTGCAAATGATTCTTTTCTGCAACTGATCCGTCAGTTATGCGATGCAAATGGTGCAGTGTATATTGCGGATAGTGTTCAGTGTGGATATGGAAGAAGCGGCAAATTCTTTTCACATGATCATGCCGGTGTAAATGCAGATATCTATACCATGGCAAAGGGAATGGGTAATGGATTTCCGGTGGCCGGTATTTTAATTGCACCATCCATTCAACCAAAACATGGCATGTTGGGAACCACTTTTGGCGGTAACCAATTAGCATGTGCAGCAGCATTGGCAGTATTGGAAGTGATCGATAATGAGAACCTCATCAACAACGCAAAAGAAAACGGCAATTATTTAATGGAACAACTGCGTTCTATTGAAGGTTTACAAAATGTAAGAGGCCGTGGTTTGATGATCGGTTTTGATGTGCCTGAAGAATTAAAAAATCTGAAAAAGAAATTATTATACGATTTCAAAATATTTACGGGAGAAGCAAAACCGAATGTGATCCGTTTATTGCCGTCTCTTGCTTTGAATAAAAGACAGATCGATGATTTTCTGGATTCATTGAATGAGGCAATAGAAGAGATTAAAGCTGAACGCTTAATGCAGAATGCTTAATGCTGTTATGAGAGACTATCATAAATATGATGTTTGGCAAAAATCGCATGCGCTGACACTATACGTGTACAAAGAAATTATTCCTTTGTTTCCAAGGTCAGCAATTTGAAATAACAAGTCAATTGAAAAGGGCAGCCTATTCAATTCCGCTTAATATTGTAGAAGGATGTGGTAGAAATACTGATAAAGATTTCGTTCATTTTTTAGATATCGCATTTGGTTCTTGTCAGGAATTAGAATATTGCTTCCTTTTGGCTTTTGATCTGACTTATCTAAACCAATCTAAATATGATGAAGCAAGTAAATTAATAAATGAAGTAAAAGCAAAACTGATTAATCTGATAAAATCCATACGTAAATAAAAAGCATTGAGCATTCAGCCTTACGCATTAAGCCTTTAAAAGATGAAAAAATTTATTTCCGTTCACGATGTAACCGATATCAATGCTCTGGCAGCAAAAGCATTGGCGTATAAAACAAACCCGTTGATGGATAAACAACTTGGTGAGAATAAACGTATCGGATTGTTATTCCTTAATCCAAGTTTGCGTACACGATTAAGCACACAGATCGCCGCAAAGAACCTGGGTATGGAAGCCATAGTATTCAATGTAGATAAAGAAGGCTGGATGCTTGAGTTTGAAGAAGGCGCCATCATGAGCGGAAATACGGTAGAACATATAAAAGATGCGGCACCCATTCTTGGTCAGTATTTTGACATACTCTGTATCAGAACATTTCCATCTTTAAAGAATAGGGAAGATGATTACAGTGAAATGTATATCAATCAATTTATCAAATATGCAGGTGTGCCAGTGGTAAGTCTGGAAAGTGCCACACTGCATCCCTTACAATCCTTAACAGATATTGTTACTATTAAAGAAAGTATGCAAAACTCCCCTTTAGGCTTGCCCGCCGAAAAGGAGGGGGCTGGGGGTAAACCTAAAGTTGTGTTAACCTGGGCGCCACATATCAAACCTTTGCCACAATGTGTAGCCAATAGTTTTGCGCAATGGATCAATGCATGGGGTGAGGCAGATTTTGTGATCACCCATCCACAGGATTATGAATTGTCAGAAGAATTTACCAAAGGGGCAACCATCACACATGACCAGGATGCTGCTTTGAAAGATGCAGATTTTGTATACGTAAAAAACTGGAGCACCTTTAACGATTACGGTAAAGTATACGAGAACGATCCTGAGTGGATGTTAACAGAAGAGAAATTAAAAGCCACCAACAATGCCAAAGTAATGCATTGTTTACCTGTAAGAAGAAATGTTGAATTGAGTGATGAGGTTTTGGACAGTGATCATAGTCTGGTTACACGTCAGGCGGGTAACAGGGTTTGGGCGGCGCAGGCGGTATTGAGTGAAATATTAAAACAACACCCCCCAACCCCCTGAAGGGGGAGTTAGGAAAGTGAACTTGATGGTAAAGTATTTAAATTATGTAACCCGCAGATGGAAGTAAATAAGAATATCAATTGTGCAAATACCAACTCCCCCTTCAGTGGGCAGGGGGGTGATCTTTCTATCATAAAAATTGGCGGTAACATTATTGATGACGAAACCAAACTTTCTTCGTTCCTGCAGAATTTTGCTTCTGTAAAAGGGAAGAAAATATTGGTGCATGGTGGCGGTAAACTGGCTACCAAACTGGCCGATCAGATGGGTGTGCAGCAACAAATGATAGATGGCAGAAGAATTACCGATGCAGAAACTTTGAAAATTGTAACCATGGTATATGCAGGTTACATCAATAAAAATATTGTTGCTCAATTGCAGGCGAACGGTTGCAACGCAATTGGTTTAACTGGTGCTGATGGGAACATGATCCTTGCGCATAAGAGAAAACATGTGACGATTAATTATGGTTTTGTAGGTGATATTGATTCAGTAAATGCAGACCTGATCAAATCATTATTGGATCAGGATATCGCGGTAGTAGCTGCACCCATTACACATGATGGCCAGGGAACTTTATTAAATACGAATGCCGATACCATTGCACAGGAAATAGCCAAAGCAATGGGAAAATATTATACAACCGCATTGATCTATTCATTCGAAAAGAATGGTGTGTTGCTGAATGTAGATGATGAGAACTCTGTAATACCCGTGATCAACCCGGCGGGCTACGCCGAACTAAAATCTAAACAACTCATCTTTGCGGGTATGATACCCAAATTAGACAACGCATTTGCCGCATTAAGCAATGGTGTTGGAAGAGTGATCATTGGAAAAGCTGAACAGTTACAACAATTACTTGCCGGTACGGCAGGAACAACCATCAAACATGAATAACCAGGAACAAAACATACAACAATTACAGAATGAAGCAGTAGATCTTTTGAAGAAACTGATCTCTACACCTTCTTTCAGTAAGGAAGAACACGAAACGGCCAATATCCTTGAAGAATATTTACGATCGAAAGGCGTAGAAGCCAACCGTTACATGAACAATGTTTGGGCAAAGAATAAATACTACGATGATAACAAGCCCAACGTATTACTCAACTCCCACCACGATACCGTTAAACCCAATAAAGCTTACACGCTAAACCCTTTTTTGCCATTCGAGAACGATGGTAAATTATTCGGACTTGGCAGTAATGATGCAGGAGGATGTTTGGTTTCCCTGCTTGCAGTATTTATTTATTTATACGAAAAAGAAGATCTTTCTTACAATATTGTTTTTGCTGCTACAGCCGAAGAAGAAATTTCGGGTATCAATGGTATTGAGGTTCTCTTATTTCAATTACCTAAAATAGATTTTGGAATTGTAGGCGAGCCAACGCAAATGCAGATGGCCATTGCCGAACGTGGATTATTGGTATTAGATGTTACAGCAACAGGTAAAGCCGGTCATGCTGCACGTGAAGAAGGAGAGAACGCATTATACAAAGCCCTGCCTGATATTGAATGGTTCCGCAATTATCAGTTTGAAAAAAACTCTGAGCTGCTGGGAAAAGTAAAAATGACAGTTACCGTAATTGATACAGAGAACAGGGCACACAATGTGGTTCCATCCCAGTGTCATTTTGTGGTGGATGTGAGAGTAAATGAATTGTACACCTTTGAAGAAGTATTGGAAACGATCAAATCACAAGTGAAAAG
>CANBSW010000141.1 GCA_947372235.1 Chitinophagaceae bacterium
GGGATGAATTACTGTTATGGATAGCACCACCGCCGCCATTTAAAATAGCTCCTCCAAAACCCGTCCAGCCACCACTGGTTGTGTTGTTTTTAAAAATACAATTCACAATAGTTGGAGAAGAAGAACTGTTGTCCATCCCACCGGCATTAACTGTTGCAGTTCCACCTGAAATGGTAAATCCATCCAGCAATGCGGTTGAACTGATACTAGAATTACTGATAACCACTACTCCATTACCTTGCAAAATGGTTACATTGGTAACCCAGTTACGTTGGCTCACTAAAGTTTCTGTTCCGGCAAAACCCCCATAAATAGAAACGCCCGTTTTCATAGAAAAAGAACCGTTGGTTGCGGGGCTGTATGTTCCAGCGGCTACCCAAACCTGATCTCCGGAAGCAGAAGCGGTAATGATCGCCTGCAAACCAGCACTGGCATTTACCCAAGATGAACCATCCCCACTACCGCTGGCGGTTGGTTTTACATATCGGGTAGTTTGCGCCCCGATCGTAGAGAAAAAACCCAGTAAAAAAACCACCGGTAGAATTCGTTTCATTT
The DNA here is from genome assembly GCA_947372235.1 of Chitinophagaceae bacterium. Taxonomy (GTDB): domain Bacteria; phylum Bacteroidota; class Bacteroidia; order Chitinophagales; family Chitinophagaceae; genus Sediminibacterium. The sequence continues at coordinate 556 of CANBSW010000141.1, forward strand.
ATTTCTTTTATGATATTTTTTATATTAGTACAGATCTTGTTTTGAATCAGATTCTATACTTACTTGTATTGAGCTGCATTTCTTTAGGCATCAATCGTATGATAAACAAATCTTTATACCAACAACCTGTATTGCTAAATGTGGAAGAAATTCAAAGCACATTTGTAGAAGTTCTTGCAAATTTTAAACACAACATACCCAGTGTGATTATCTGCTTAACTAATCTATAAACTGTTAGAGATATTAAAAAGTTTATTCAACTGAATGTTGTGATTGACAGTTTTTCAGATGCGAATGGCATAAAATTTTATACACGCTTTTGATGGAAGGAGATATATAGCGCATAGAATATTAAAAGATAACATGTTGTGCTATTAGATGATTCAAATAATACCTAGCCTATGAAATAGAATTCATAATTAAGGCGTGATTGATGAATAATTTCTAATCAGTCCCTGTGGACGGACCTCCTTGGGTTCGGTGCCAAGCGAAGGCGAAGGCATCCAAAATGATGCGAAGCACATTTTGGAAGAGGCCAAAGTAGTCCGGTAACAGGGACGGGGCCCAGCGGCCTTGAGCGACAATGAATTCCGAATAATCGAGATCTTCATTTTTTAAATAGCACAACACGTTATAAAATACTTACCGCACTTTATGTCGATGCGATTTCTTTGATTTGAAAATCGTGAGCAAATCCAGATAAATCATTAAAAACAAAACCGGCTGCTTTCTATAAAACAAAAGGTTATAAAAGGTGATTGTTTTCATCCGCATACAAAATCATGCTATTCAAATTAAAAATGTACTAAAAGCCATTGAAATAACTATTTTAGTCACCGCTTATGAGAGTGGCCTCTGTCATATTGTTTATATTCATTTTCACAGTTACCTGTAATGCACAATTACAACAGCCGGTATATATAGGCAATACTTCCTGGGTAAATGCAGCCACCAAAGCTGAACCCAAAATACTACCGGTTACCTCTCATAAGATGTGGATGGAAAAAACCGTTTTTCCAAATGAACGAAATACTTTTCAACATAGAAAAATAGATCCAAAAACAAAGATCCTGAGAACAGGACCTACGGTGCCGGTTCCGGGATCGGTAATGTATAAAAGCATCCCCCTCCCCGCTCCGGAAATATCAGAAGCAGCCCCCTTACTTACCAGGGATAATACCGATTTTAATGTTAACTATACCGATAAACAACATGGGTTTGCAGGTACCAACACCAGCGATTTTGCAGAAGATGATGCACATAATATCTGGATAGCATCTGAAACAGGATTGATAAAATACAATGGCTACCATTATTACCAGTATCTGCAAACAAATCAGTTTCCTGCTACGGAAATTAATTCACTCTTATTTGATGGACAGAAAAGATTATGGATAGCCACTTCGAAGGGATTATATTATATGCAGCATGATTCTCTCTATGCTGCATCAAGCAGGGACGTGGATTTTTCTAATATCTATTGCTTCAAAGTACAGGAAGATAAACAAAAGCGAATCTGGGTATCCACAAAACAAAATGGTGCAATTTGCATTACACAAAACAAGATGCAGGTATATGATGCCAGGTGCGGGCTGCCCAATAGTTATGCGTTTAGCACCTTCATTGATAAACATAACAATATCTACATTACTTTATGGAACAGCGGGGTGGTTATCATTAAACCTGATAAGATGGTTAATCTGTTTGCCAAAATGGATGGCCCTGCACTCGGGATCTCGATAATCCGCTCTTTTATTGAAGATGAAAAAGGTGTATGGATGGGTAGCTATACAAATGGTTTATTATGCATGCAACCTAAGGATACCATTCAATACACCATTAATGGAAAATACACAGACAGGATTTTTGATATTAAAAAAGCACCAAAAGGGATGTGGTTATCCATTTATGGTTATGGTGTAACCTATTTAAGTGATACAGATCTTTTTTCAGTCAGGGGTACAAGCGGGCTGGTTACTCAGTATGCATATTACATGATGCAAGACAGTTTTCATAATCTCTGGATCTCTGACTTGTCCAGTGGATTTTCAAGGCTGAATGAAAACCTGTTCTACCAAAAGTCATTGCCCAATAAATCAATAAACAACATAGAAAAAATAATTCGGGATGATAAAAATGGAACCTGGGTTTTTACAGGGGGGTCTGGCCTGTTTTACCTGCATGATACTTTGGCTACCCAATACATGAATAAACTGGCGAACGGAGTTGCCGGTATTTATTATCCCAAAGATGGTATACTGAATAAAGACGGATCTATGTGGGTGGTGGGATATGACGGAGAAGGGATTATGTATGGAAAGGGACAGGATTTCGTGTGTTATAAATACACTGATTTTAAAGAAGACGGTGCTATTCTTTTCATGCAGAAAGATGCGGATGAAAAACTCTGGTTCAGTACCCATAACTATGGCTTGATCAGTTACCACAATAAAGTATTCAGGCATTATACGGTTACATCCGGCTTACGGAGCATGTTTCCACTGCAATTGTTCCTTGATGCAGAAAATAGGGTGTGTTGTTCATACAGCAACGGATTTCAGCGCTTTAGTGGAAGCACCATTCAAAACCTTTTTATTGGAGACAGTCTGTTTACCAAACAGGTTAACTGTTTATTTGTTAAAGACGCTGCAACCAGTTTTATGGCGGTAAACAATTATGGTTTATATGTGATCCATCAAAACAAAGTATATCAATTAAACACAAAAAATGGCCTTGCATCCAATAACATACTTTCAATTGTTACGGATGCCGGAGGAAAAATTTGGGTTACAACAGATAAAGGAATTGAAAATTTTATTTTCGATGGAATTACGTTAAAGCAGCACCAGTTTTTCAACCAATCAAATGGCGATTTTGTTTCCGTTCCCGGTTTGATGTTACAGGATGAACTGGGAAACCCGTTCTGGACAAGCGGAAATAAAAAAATCATCTTTAATCCGGTGTTTCAAAAAACCGAAACAAAAAAGCCAATATTTTCTTTCACAAAAATTCTTGTTGACGAAAAGGATATTACTACTGATAAAAAAATATCTATACTACCCGATCAAAAAATCAATATCAATTTTACAGCCATCTATTGGGGAAGGGAAAACTTTTTACACCTTAACTATTTATTTATTTCAAACAGGGGCGACACCATTACGCATAATATTGGAAATAGAGGAAATATCTCAATCAATGGAATCCTGCCCGGAAATTATAAGATTGTTTTGATTGCCAGGGATAACAATGAAACGTATTATTCTGATGCATTGCCTTTAGTGGTAAAAAATTTCTGGTACAATACATGGGGCTTCCGCATTATTTTCGGATCACTGGTCATTACAGGGATTGTGTTTTATTACAGGCAGAAAGCAAGGAAACAGATGATCATTAACAACCTGTTGGAGAAGAAAGTGCAGGAGCAAACAAAAATTATTGTAAACGAGAAAGATGCTTTGTTCCGTAGTTTTCAGACCATCGAAAATCAAAACCAGGAAAGGGGCGTATTGATCGATGAAATTAACCACCGGGTAAAAAACAACCTGCAATTCATAGCTGCCATCCTGGAACTGCAGCTGGATAACCAGATTTCCAATGATATCATACAGGCATTGCTGGGAACTTCCAGAAGGATCAAAGCAATGTCGCTTGTTCATGAATTGTTATATAATAAACAAGAGCAGCAGGGGTTATCGATACGGGCTTATATAGAAGAGTTGATAGAAAATTTGACAGAGATGGCCCTTGACGATTCTAACCCGGTAAACTTTGAAATGGAAGTGGAAGATCTTCTTTTAAGTTCAAAAACTGCACTTCCACTCGGAATGATCATTTCTGAACTGGTAAGCAATTCTTTAAAGCATGCATTTAAAGAAACAGAGGAGCCGGAAGTAAGAATACAATTAAAAAAAGATCCGGATACCGGATTGTTCACACTAATAGTAAGCGATAACGGAAATGGCTACCAGAAGCAATCTGGAATTTCAAATGGTTTAGGAAGTAGTTTAATAGACATATTCAGCAGGCAACTGGAAGGGAAATATACCATACAGAGCATTGGTCATTTTACTTATGTACTTCAATTTAAAATCATTGAATTATGAGAACAATAAAGATCCTGATCATAGAAGACGAGGTACTGATCTCTGAACTAATCAAAAATTACCTGGTTAGTTTTGGCTTCAGCCATGTATATTTAGCGCATACAAAAAAACAATCCATTGAGATAATCGATCTTGTAAATCCAGACCTGATACTGCTTGATTTGCATCTGCAGCAGCCTAAAGATGGATTAGACATTGCCAAAATGATAGACGAGAGAGGTGGTCCGCCATATATTTTTATTACTGCCAATGCGGATATGCTTATCATTCAGGAAGCCATCAACACAAAAGCAACCAGCTATATTACCAAACCTGTCAAAAAAACTGATCTTTTTGCCGCTATCCAGATCGCATTGAAATTAAAATTCAAACCTGAAACATCTTTCCTGTTGATCAAGGAGAATAATACCAATCTGAAACTGGATTTTGATGAGATCCTTTATATTGAAGGCAGCAGCAACTACATTAATATTTTTACAAAAACACAAAAAGTGGTCACACGCCAATCTCTTGAATGGGCAGAACTGGAATTACCGGAGAACCTGTTCATGCGTATTCACCGTTCCTATATCATAAATCTCAGGGCAGTACAGCGAACCAATTCAAAATCAGTATTTATCAGAGACATGGAAATTCCCATTTCAAGAGTAAATGTTTCAAAAATGACTGACTACCTGAAAAAGAAAAAATAGAGATAGCTGTTTTATACATGAATTGTAATCCCATATTCATATTAGGTAATCAAACTGGTTTATTAACCTCCCACTCCACACTCAGGTATTGAAGGATTATTACCTTGACCCTAAGGTTTTGTCAGCGGTTGAAAGAGCAGCATTGGAGGTAAGAGTATTCGGAAAAAAGTAAATTTCCTCACGCAGCTCCTCACGCACCTTCCTCACGCAGACATAAAAAACCACCCACGATTTAACGTAAGTGGTTGATAATAAGTGTAGCGAGAACGAGATTTGAACTCGTGACCTCAGGGTTATGAATCCTGTGCTCTAACCAACTGAGCTACCTCGCCAAGGTTAATTCTACAACGCCAACAACGGGATGGGTTTGTGCTAACGGGCTGCAAATATAGGAGGTTTGGGTAAAATGAAAACCCTTAGTAAGCTAAAAGTTTCTGTATCCTTTCAGTTAATTTGGCAGGGGTGGGCAGCATAGCAGCTTCCAATGCAGTATTTATGGGCACTGCGGGCAGGTTTTTGGCACCCATTACTTCCACTTTTGCATCTAAAAAGTGATAACATTGGTTAGAAATTCGCAGTGATAATGCCTCTGCAAACGAATTATTTTGCTGTTCCTCACTCAAAACAAGCACCTTACCATGCTTTCTAACAGCACTGAAGATAGCTTCCTCATCCAATGGAAACAGTGTTCTTAAGTCAATGATCTCGATCTGGCCGGGTAATAATGTTGCAGCTGCTTTGGCCCAGTAAACACCCATTCCATAAGTGATGATGCAAACCGTTTCGCCTTTACGAAGTTTAACAGGGTCTGCATCAAGTACCGTATTAGCCTTGCCCAAAGGCAGCACATAGTTTTTATCCGGTTCAATGGTACGTGCATCATCCGTTCCGGGAACCTTGCTCCAGTAAAGACCCTTATGTTCCAACATTACTACGGGATTGGGATCCAGAAAAGCGGCTTTCATCAATCCCTTCATATCAGCAGCATTGGAAGGATACACCACTTTAATGCCTTTGATGGATAACAGCGTGCTTTCAATACTTCCGCTATGATAAGGCCCACCGCCGCCATACGCTCCGGTAGGTACCCGCAAAACCATCTGTACAGGAAATTTTCCATTAGACAGATAACATGATTTTGAAGCTTCAGTAATCAACTGATTCAGGCCCGGATAAATATAATCGGCAAACTGAACCTCTACAATGGGTTTCATCCCCAATGCAGACAAACCTACCGTAGATCCAACAATGTAGGCTTCCTGTATTGCCGTGTTAAAAACACGACCGGCACCAAACTTGTCTGCAAGGGTTGCAGCTTCTCTAAATACACCACCCAATCTGGCACCAACATCCTGTCCATACAAAACCGCTTCCGGAAATTCTTCCAGTATTTCTTCCACTGCATGTAAGGCAGCATCTACCATCATAATACGTTCTCCGTTCTTAGAAACCCGCTTGCCCCGCTCTTCTGTTACAGGCGTAGGTGCAAAAACATGATCTTCCACACTGCTTATATCTGGCTCGGCAGCAGCCTGGGCTTTTGTAAAATCATGTAATACTTTATCCAGTGCTTCCGTTTCTGTCTGATTGATCTCATGCTCCGGATATCCTACACCATTTAATAACAATCGAAGTTTAGGAGCAGGGTCATACAACCCATGTTTCAACAGGTCCTCCCTGCTGCGATAGAATTCTTTTCTAACACCACTGGTATGATGGCCCAGCAACGGAACTTTTGCATGTACCAATACCGGCCTGCGTTCTGTTCTTGCATAGTTGATAGCTTCTTCCATGGTTTCATAGCTTCGTATAAAATCACTGCCATCACATTGCAATCGTTTCAATCCTTTAAAACCTGCCGCATATTCATAAGCATTCGAAGTTCTTATCTCATCAGCAGATGCACTGATACTCCACTGATTATCCTGTACCAGATAAACAATAGGCAGTTGTTTTAAAACTGCAAACTGAAATGCTTCACTCACTTCACCTTCGGTTATACTTCCATCGCCGAATGAACAAACCACTACCGGTAATTTTCCATCAGCTGTTTTTCTTAATAAGAAAGATTGTGATTGTTCAAGGTATTGAATGCCCTGTGCAATACCTGTGGTTGGTATTGCCTGCATACCCGTTGCACTACTTTGGTGAATGATGGATGGTTTAAAAGAATCGCGACTGCTGGGATGGCAATAATAAGAACGCCCACCAGAAAACAGATCATCTTTCTTTGCCAGTAATTGTAACATTAATTCATAAGGAGTAAATCCAACGGATAATAACATACTATCATCGCGGTAGTACGGACTTACCCAATCGCAGGGTAATAATTGTAAACCAGTTGCAATCTGAATAGATTCATGTCCTTTGGAAGTAGAGTGAACATATTTACACACCTGCCTGTTCGCATCATAGGTATCAGCCATCGCTCTGGCAGTAACCATCAGTTTGTAAGCTTCTAATAATATATCTGGCGTAAGCATCTGATGGATCGTATTCTGTAATTCTTGGTTTTATTTAGAATGATGTGAGTAATTATGTAACGAGTGGTTCTTCCTGAGTTACTCTAAAAAATATACAACCCAAACTGCGCCTTTGCGTGAAAATTTACTCGCTATTTAATATCCAATGCAAACATTTTTTCTTTCTCATAAAACCCTTCCAGCAGATCATCGGTTACGCATTCTCCAACGCCTGCCGGTGTTCCTGTATAAATAAGGTCTCCAATATTCACAGAAAAATATTGGGTGATATGATGTACGATATAATCAAATGAAAAGATCATATTTTCTGTATTTCCGTTCTGCACTGTTTCCCTGTTTTTCTGCAAAGAAAAAAGAATGGGCTTCTTTCTGATGGCCGGCGTAAACTCAACCCACTTACCTATCACTGCAGAATTATCCCAGGCTTTGGCTTTTTCCCAGGGTAATCCTTTCTTCTTTAATTCTGCCTGTACATCGCGTGCTGTAAAATCAATTCCAATCGTAAAAGCATCATAATAATCGGAAGCACTGTATTCATCCACATATCTTCCGTTCTTACAGATTCTTAAAACCACTTCCGCTTCATAATGAAGTTCATTAGAAAATTCAGGGTAATAGAATGGGGCGTTTGATTGCATCAAAGCCGTCTTCGGTTTCATAAATATTACCGGCTCTTCAGGAACTGCATTACCCAGTTCTTTGGCATGATCTACATAGTTTCTGCCAACACAAAATATTTTCATAATGAATTCGGTTTAAATAGTAATTAAATAGCTTGGGTGTTAGTTCTTAACTGATAGGATATTGGTTCACTACTTATATTATATTTCCTTTCTTAATAACTATAAAACAACCCGCTTTATTATTCAAAAATCAGGTTATTTGTCATATTCATGGTCTTTTCAAGCCCAATAGCAGCAAACGACTCAATTACTTCACAGCATTTCTCAATTTTCTTTTGAACGATGGGCATTTCTTCAGTTGCCCATTTTCCTAAAACAAAGTCTACCTGTCTTCCTTTGGGAAACTCGTTACCGATCCCGAATCTCAGTTTAGGATAGAGATCCGTACCTAAAGTAAGCTGAATATCTTTTAACCCATTGTGGCCAGCATCACTTCCCGATCCCCGTAACCGGAGTTTGCTCAATGGCAGGGCCAGATCATCCACAATCGTTAATGTTGCGGCTATGTCTATTTTTTCCTTGTCTTGCCAATACTTAAAAGCCTTTCCACTCAGGTTCATAAAAGTGGTGGGCCTTATGCAAATAAAGAGTTTTCCCTTCCATTTTACTTCTGCAATATCGGCAAGCCTGTCGGGTTTAAAAAACCCACCATTCTTCAATACAAAGGCCGAAACCACATCAAATCCTATATTATGACGGGTATGCCGGTAATCATCACCAATATTTCCCAAACCAATGATTAGAAATTTATTCATACGTTTTCAAAATTAGCGGGTAATTACATACCTCCATTTCTCTAACCTAACAAAACTTTTCATTTTCAAAAGTTATTTGTCGTATTAAATTAAACCGTAATTAACAATTTCCCGGATTCTTTGTTATTTTCACCATCAATCCCCTGATGAACCAATGCTCAAATCCATCTATCATAAAATCCATTCTTTTTGGGTTCGCATTGCCAATATCGGGGTTTCGGATGATTTGGATTTTACCGAGAAGAAAAAAACACAACTGATCAACATAATTGTTGCCACCGGTATTCCTGTAAATATATTTTTTTTTATAGTGAATACCTTTCAACACTGGTATCTGCTAAGCATAAATAACCTGCTTTTATTATTAGGTGGGTTTGTAATTCTTATCATTAACAGTTATCGTAAATTTTTACTGGGCAGACTATTACTTACTTTTTTCGCTTCACTCCTTTTTACTACCGGTGCTGTTTTTTACAGAAATGGCGGAGAATATTTTCTCATCGTGAACATGATCGTGATCATTATCTATTTTAACGAAAGAAAATATCTTATACTGATCAGCATCATCAGCGCCTTACTTTTTTTGGGGATAAAAGTATTTATACAACTCGGCCCTATTTATCAAACTGTTTCGTTTGGAAGAATTGTTTTCAATATTTGCTGGAGTCTGTTAATCATTATATTAACACTTCAATATTTTAAAAGAGAACAGATCAATTACATGAAAAAAATTGAAGAACAAAACAAGGAGCTCCATCTCTTGAATAATACAAAGCAAAAATTATTCTCCATTATTGCGCACGACCTTCGTTCACCTATCGGGCAACTGAAAAATTCTTTAGACCTGGCAAACAAAGAATACATTTCACCCGAAGATTTTTTAAAAGTTTCCGCCAGATTATCATCAGAAGTAGACCAGCTGCATACTACTTTGGATAACCTGCTTAAATGGAGTATCAGCCAATTGCAGGGAATTAATGCTGTTCCTGAAAAAATTAATCTGAAAGATATGTTTGAGAAAAAAAATATCTTCTTTAATCAATCACTTGATCAAAAAAATATCCGGCTCAAATTCACCAATCTTACTGTGTTTATATACGCAGATCCTGATCATCTCAGGCTGGTATTAAGGAACCTGATTTCCAACGCCATTAAATACAGTTATCCGGAAAGTGTAATTGAAGTAAGCGCAGTTACCAATAACCAGCAGGTAGTTATACAAATCGCAGATTCTGGTGTTGGAATGAATCAGGAAATAAGAGATTCGATATTTCACACTGCAAACATGGTTTCCAGTGTTGGTACCGATAATGAAAAAGGTACCGGGCTTGGATTAAAACTTTGTAAAGAATTTATCGAAAAAAACAATGGCCGGATCTGGGTAGAAAGTACAGAAAACAGCGGAAGCCGTTTTTATATTTCCCTCCCCGAAGCAAAATAAAAAGCCCGATACAAAGTACCGGGCCTCTATAAAAAAGTATCGAAAGATTATTTCTTTTTCTCGTCTTTTCCTGCTGTAGCCTCTTCCTGCTTCAACTGACGGGTTAATACCACAGACGCGATAGGAATTCTTGGAGAGTTTAAGATCTCCACGCCATCCATTTTCACATCTTCTACGCGGATATTTCCGTTAAGATCAAGATCGGTAATATCTACAATAATGGTTTCTCTTAAATCCTTAGGCAAAGCCTTAACTTTCAGAGATTTCATTTTAGTGATCAGTTTACCACCACCTTTTACACCAACAGAAACGCCGGTAAATTTGATAGGCAATGTGGCTACCACTTTCTTATCGTCAACCAGTTCTAACAGATCAACGTGTATCAGTGAATCTTCAACTTTGTCAAACTGCAGATCTTTCAAAATGCAATTGTACGTTTTGCCTTCAACTGTAACTAAGGCCAACTGAAATTCACCAGTGTACACCAAAGGCTTGAAAGCCTTTGCAGAAGCGTAAAAATTTACCTCCTGAGCACCCCCGTAAATTACACCCGGCACATTGTCCTGAGAGCGAATCTGGCGGGC
>CANBSW010000142.1 GCA_947372235.1 Chitinophagaceae bacterium
CTGTTACTGCTGAAGTTGATGAACAACCGCTCGCATTGGCTACAGTTACGCTATAGGAACCTGAAGTACTTACAATAATTGATTGTGTAGTAGCACCATTACTCCATGAATATGAACTTCCTGCACTGGCAGTTAAAGTTACCGAACCATCTGTACAGAATGTAATTGCGCCACTCGCTGATATAGTAGAGGAAGGTGTTGGGTTAACTGTTACAGCAATAGCAGTTGAAGTTGATGAACAACCGCTTGCATTGGTAACAGTTACACTATAGGAACCTGAAGTATTTACAGAAATAGATTGCGTTGTTGCTCCGTTACTCCAAGAGTATGAACTTCCTGCACTTGCTGTCAAGTTTACTGATCCGCCTGAACAGAATGTAGTTGGTCCAGCTGCATTAATTATTGCAGATGGTATTGGGTTAACTGTAACTGAAGTAGCAGCAGAAGTTGATGAACAACCATTTGCATTTGCTACAGTTACACTATAAGTGCCAGTAGTGTTAACAATAATACTTGAAGTTGTTGCTCCATTACTCCACGCATATGAATCTCCAGCACTCGCTGTTAAGGTAACTGAACCACCGTCACAGAATGTGGCAGCACCATTTGCTGATATTGTAGAGGAAGGTGTTGGGTTAACTGTTACAGCAGTAGCAGCTGAAGTTGATGAACAACCACTTGCATTGGTAACAGTTACACTATAGGAACCTGAAGTATTTACAGAAATAGATTGTGTTGTTGCTCCGTTACTCCAAGAGTATGAACTTCCTGCACTTGCTGTCAAGATCACTGATCCACCTGAACAGAATGAAGTTGGTCCAGCTGCATTTATAATTGCAGGTTGCATTTGGCTAACAGTAACTGAAGTAACAGCCGAAGTTGAAGAACAACCACTTGCGTTTGTTACAGTTACACTATAAGAACCGGTAGCATCAACCATAATACTTGAAGTTGTTGCTCCATTACTCCATAAGTATGAAGATCCAGCACTGGCAGTTAAAGTAACCGATCCACCCTCACAGAATGAAGTTGAACCACTTGCTGCTATTACAGCAGCTGGTATTGGGTTAACTGTTACTGAGGTTGCAGCAGAGGTTGAAGTACAACCACTTGCAGTGGTAACAATTACACTATAGGTACCTGTTGCGCTTACAGAAATAGTTTGTGAGGTTGCTCCATTATTCCATGCATAAGAGTTCCCCCCTTCTGCACTCAAATTAACTGATCCACCTGCACAGAAAGTTGTTGGGCCATCTGTTGTTAAGTTAGATCCAGGTAATGGATTTACAGTAATTGTTTTAGATGCTGATACACCGCATGTATTGGTGTATAAAATATTTACTGATCCTGCAGAAACTCCAGTTACAATTCCTGCAGCATTTACAGTAGCGATAGAACTATTGGCACTGCTCCAACTACCACCCGTACTTAGTGTAGAGAACGCTGTATTAGCACCAACACAAATTGAATTTGCACCTGTAATTGGTGAAACAGTGGTAGGTGAAACAAATACAGTAAAGGTTCCGGTTGAAACATTGTTTTGAGCATCAGTAGCAGTAACAGTAACAATTGTAGTTCCTGAAGGGAAAACCGTTCCAGGATTAATACTATAAGTAATGGTTACCGGCAAACGGAAATTATCAGTTGCAGTGGCAGCAAAATTTGCTACTGCACCACAAAGGCTTAATTCACCGGTTAGATTTAGATCATTTGGTAATGTTAATACAGGTGGAATAATATCAACACCCAACACAACAACCACCGATTGATCCTGAGTAACAATATGTCCATTTTGATCATCATATGACCAGGTTATTGTATAAGTACCCGGAGTTTCAAAAGAAGTTGGATTAATTGTCGTTCCTAAAATTGTACCTCTACAATTATCTGTTGCTGTTGGAACAGTTGTCACATTTGCATCAGGGGTAGCAAGATTTAATGTAGGTAATACAGTAAGAACTGGTTGAGGTGCAATATTATCAACTACCGTTACAGTTACCGGTGCGGCTACATAAATATTATTGTTAGCATCTGTAACACTTACAAAATAGCTTCCATTTTGTGTGGCAACATAAGATGAGGAAGTTGCCCCAGAGATCAACACATTATTATTATACCATTTATACGTTGTTCCTGCTCTGTTAATTGATAAAGTAACCGATGTTGAAGGACAAATAGTAGTTGGACCACTTGCTAAAATAGGATCAAGTGAAGTTACCTCTAATCTTGTACTTGCATACACATCACATCTTACAAATCTTGCAAGAACAGTGTATGTTCCCGAAGCTGTTATTTGAGCATTATTAATGGTTTCATTTGCATTGGTAGACGTAAATCCACTTGGTCCTGACCATGTGTAATTAGGACCGCCTGTAGCATAAAGTTGTATGGTACTTCCAACAGCAAATACAGAACCATTTGAAGCGGCAGTTACAGGAGGCAATGAGAATATTGCACAAGTAGTGGTAATATTGGATGTTCCCCAGTTTGAACTATTTCCTTGTAAGGTAAAAGCAGAGAGTGTACCATTATTGCCATTCGGACTTGCATCAGTTAAAGTGCTAACTGCAATGTTATCTACATTTGCAAAACCCTGATTGTATTTATAATACGCAACCAATCCATTGTAAGCTGCAGGGTCTAACTCACAACTCATATTATTGATGATCTCACACTGATTCAGCGCCCTGTTCCACAAACGTGATTCGTCTACCTGTCCGGAGAAATATTCGTTAAATCCTGTTTGATTTCCTATTATAAGGTTATTGCTATTTACAGTGATAGATCCTTTAGCTTCTTTAGTAGCGGCCAATACACCATCAATGTAGATTCTCATATAAAATCCGTCATAGGTAGCAGCAGCATGGTGCCATTGATTAATTCCTGGATAAGGTGCACTCAACACTTCATACCTTCCATTTAAATGGAGATAGAAAGAAATGCTTCTCCAACCATCATCCGTTCTTGGGAAGATATAACCATTATTGGCCGAACGGGAAGATTTACTCATCACATCCTGTATAGTTGTTGCATTATCAGTTGGATAGATCCATGATTCTGCAGTAATGGTTTGAGAAATATTTAAAGAAGGACTGTTTGGAACAGTAATACTATTTGAGTTTAAACCATTGAAATTCAAGGTTCCTGCCTTATAAGCAACAGTAACACTTGTAGTTGCAATACTTGTGCAACCATTACCGGAAACCTGAACCGAATAAACACCAGTTGCGTTTAATCCTGCATTTGCAATTGTAGGATTTGGCTGTGATGAAGTAAATCCGTTAGGACCTGTCCATGAAAAATTATTACCGCCTGTTGCAAACAATGAAAGTGTGGTACCTACTTCAACAAATGGTCCATTGCTTGTTGCTGTTACATTTGAATTAACAAATTTTGAACAGGTGCCATTAACATTACCTGATACCCAGTTAGAACCTGTACCGGTTAATAAAAATGATCGTAAAGCACCATCATTTCCGTTTCCGCTCGAATCGGCAAGAGTTGTAATTGAACTATTACTAACGTTTACTAATCCCTGATTAAAACGATAATATGCAGCTAACCCTGTTTGAGATTGAATACCTAATGGATTACCTAAATTGACTGCTCCATTTAATTGACAAGTAAGGTTATTTTGAATTTCACACTGCGTTAGTGCCCTGCTCCAAATCCTTGTTTCATCAATACTTCCTTTGTAAAATTCAGCATATCCATCCTGTTGACCGATCGTTATATTGTTTGAATTTAAGGTAATCGCACCTGTCATGGCCATTGTACCCACCAGGTTACCATTCAGATATAATTTCATGAATGAGCCATCATAGGTAGCTGCCACATGATTCCATTGATTGAGGTTGGCATATGGTGCTGATAATACTTTCCACTGACCGTTGATATTAAGCCATAAAGAAAATGTTCTCCATCCATCATCCGTTCTTGGAAAGATAAATCCTGTGCTGGTATTAATATTTGATTTACACAATACATTTTGAACAGATGGACTGGAAGAAGTTGGAAAGATCCAGGTTTCAAAAGACACTGCTGAACTAGAATTTAGTGAAGCACTGTTAGGGATGGTAACAATATCATTAGCTCCATCAAAATTTAAAGCGCCTGCAAACAGCGCCACTGTAATACTAGTACTAGCTGTTGCCGAACATCCGTTTTGAGTAACTACAACGGTATACGTACCACTTGCATTTAAACCTACCCCAGATAAGGAAGGATTCTGTAAATTAGAAGTAAATCCATTGGGGCCGGTCCAGGAATAGGTAGTTCCGCCTGAAGCCGTTAAATTGATAGTTCCGCCAATTGGAATAACAGATTGAAGACTTCCTGCGGTTGCAGTTACAGGCACTAAAACAGAACAAGTTCCTGTTACATTTCCGGTTGACCAGTTTGAAGTAAGTCCTGCAAGTCCAAAATTTACTAATGACCCATTATTATTATTACCACTCGCATCGGTAACACTATTCACCAATAAGTTAGGAAGATTTACAAGTCCCTGGTTAAATTTATAATAAGCCGCCAATCCTGTTTGAGTAGCGCCTAATTCACAATTCATGTTATTGGTGATCTCACATTGAGATAATGGACGGCTCCAGATTCGAACCTCATCCATCTTACCCTGAAAATTCTCATCACCAAATCCTGCCTGAGCACCTAAGGTGATCGGATTATTATTTACAGTGATACTTCCCGCAAATTGTTTGGTACCTTTTAATACACCATCCACATATATTTTCATGAAAGTTCCATCATAGGTTGCAGCCATATGATGCCACTGATTAAGCTTTTGACCTGTTGTTGACCCATAATTAACAGATAATACCTGCCAGCCCCAGCCATTTATATTAAGCAAAAATTCTACTGTTCTCCAACCATCAGAAGTTCTAGGGAAAATATAACCATCACTTGAATAATCAGAAGATTTACAAATAATATCCTGAACATAATTAACACTACCTGTAGGAAATACCCATGCTTCAAGGGTAATGCTTGAACTGATATTCAAAGATGGACTTACCGGAACAGTCACATAATCATTTACTCCGTCAAAATTTAAGGCAGTTCCGGGAGTTTGGGCAAAAGAATATCCAAATGATAGAAGTGTAAAAACAGAAAAAACGACAAATTTCTTAAATGAAATCAGCGCTTGTTTTGATTTTGGGTAGAATTTCAGACTCATAAACTTTATCAATAATGGGCAACCAATTTTTTTTAAATTGATCACTGATGATTTCAATATTACCGGAACTTGTAAACTAAAAACCTTGAAACTCAATCTGGCAAGGGACCAGAGGCTAATCAGGATAGGAAATTGGAGAGGATTTTGAGGCCGGGAACTTACAGAATCCGGGCTTTCTGTTTGTAATCCTTCGGTGAAAACAACGGAACGTTTGTAAAGATTACACTACAAATGTAATGAAATCATCTACGTAAAGAAATTTTTTTAGGAAAAATTTTTAAAAGATTTCCACAGTGTGGATTACATTTTTTTTTAATCTGATCGAGCAGTTTCGGGAGATATATACGGGGAAATTTACTTCTTGGTTTTATTCCTAATAAACAACTGATTAACAAGTACTTACAAATAAAAACCCACTAAGTTAGTGGGTTTTTATTTGTAAAATCAGGAGGTCCCGAGCGGGTTCGAACCGCTGTAGAAGCTTTTGCAGAGCTTTGCCTAGCCACTCGGCCACAGGACCATTTCGATGTTTAAACCTTGTAACCTTTTAACTACACGGTCTTTTCAAATCCGGGAAAAAATCCCTTTTGGAAGGCGAAAATAAAGCAATCAAAGGAAATTTAAAATTCTAAATCTGAAAACACGAAATTTGCCTCCTAATAACCCATTATATGAACCGGATTGCAGAAAGTGAATTGATCATTAACAGCCGTGGAGCTGTTTATCACCTCGATCTCAGACCAGAAGAACTGGCGGATACCATTATTACTGTTGGTGATCCGGATCGGGTTTCAGCTGTAAGCAAACATTTCGACACCATAGAAACCCGTTGCAATCACCGCGAATTTATCAGCCATACCGGCTATATCGGCAAAAAAAGGATCACGGTGGTTTCTACCGGGATTGGTACTGATAATATTGATATCGTATTAAATGAACTGGATGCCCTGGCTAATATCGATTTCGAGACCAGAACCATTAAACCCCAACTTTCGCGGTTAACCATTATCCGGGTAGGTACTTCCGGCTCACTACAGGCGGATGTTCCGGTTGACAGCTTTGTGGCAAGTACCCATGGCATTGGGGTTGATAACCTGCTTAATTTTTATCGCAGGGATAATAATGAAGAAGAACAACAACTGATAAGGGCATTTGTTACCCATACCCAAATGACTAATCTGGCCACCCCTTCCATTGCTTCTGCTGGGCCATCTGTTCAAAAACATTTTGTTGAGGGATTTTACCAGGGCATGACCGTTACCTGCCCCGGATTTTATGGCCCCCAGGGAAGGGTACTGCGTTTGGGGCTGACCAATCCCGACCTGATAGACCAGCTTACACAGTTTAGATACGGCAACCACCGCATCACTAACTTTGAAATGGAAACCAGTGCGATTTATGGATTGGGAAAATTGTTAGGCCATCAATGTTTAAGTTTAAGTGCAATAGTGGCAAACAGGGTAGAAAAGACTTTTAGCAAGGATGGGGCATTGGCGGTAGAGAATCTGATCACCAAATCATTAGGTATTATTGCAGGAATGTAACCAGTTTATCAAACAGAAGAACAGTTCAAAGATCATGTCAGTAACCTTTTATAAATACCAGGGCACCGGAAATGATTTCATCATTATGGATAACCGGGATGGAAAAATTTCTTTAACAACAGAACAGGTTAACGATTTATGCGACAGAAGATTTGGCATTGGTGCCGACGGTCTGATGTTACTAAACAACTGCGATGGTTATGATTTTAAAATGATCTATTATAATGCAGACGGAAAAGAAGGGAGCATGTGTGGCAATGGCGGACGCTGTTTAACAAGATTTGCCTATGATATTGGTATCAAAAAAGAGAATTACAAATTCATTGCTATAGATGGTGAACATGAAGCCAATCCCGGCAACAATGGCTGGATTCATTTGAAGATGAAAGATGTGGATGGCATTCACAATTATCATGGAGATTTTATTTTAGATACCGGCTCACCTCACTATGTAAAAAGTGTGAATGATGTGATGCGTGTTGATGTTTTTGAAGAAGGGAAAGACATCCGCAACAGTAAAGACTTTGAAGAAAAAGGCATCAATGTGAACTTTGTGGAGAACCAAAGCAAACAGATCATTGTACGCACTTATGAAAGAGGCGTAGAAGATGAAACCTTTAGCTGTGGTACCGGCGTAACTGCGGCTGCACTCGTATTTGCACATAACGATAATGGTTTTAACCGGATAGAAGTACAAACCAAGGGCGGACATCTTGCCGTAGAATTTGATAAAACCGGAGAACAATCTTTTCAAAATATCTGGCTTTGCGGTCCTGCCACGTTTGTATTCAAAGGGGAAGTAGAGTTGTAAGTGATAAGTTTTATTTAATACTCATTATTCTTTTACACAGTAGCTTTGCAGCGCTGAAACGAATTCAAAATTCAAAATTAAAAAACTTAGAACTTAACACCCCACCCCATGATTCAGTATTTCAAAAACATAGACGGGCAAACACTTGAGATAGACAAACCGGATATGGGTGTTTGGGTAAATCTTGTACCCCCTTTTAAAGAAGAAGAATTTGTTGAACTGAGTGAAGACCTTGAAATACCTATTGAATTTTTGAGAGACTCGCTGGATATTGATGAAAGGCCCCGTTACGAAATGGAAGACCTTGTTAAGTTTGTTGTTATCAAAACCCCTACTGAAAACAATTCATTTAACGACAGCGACGCTTTTTATATTACCATTCCTATTTGTATCATTTTAACGCATACTCAGATTGTTACGGTAAATTCTTTTGACAATGGCGCCATTAAAAAATTTCTGAATTCTTTTCAGAAACGCCACCCGGATAAAAAGAATATGATGTTGCTAAAGATCTTCGAAAAAGTGGTGCAGAATTTTATGGAGTTTCTGAAAGAAATCAATCATCGTCGCAACCAATATGAGACGAGTTTGTACGAAAGTAACAGCAATGAGGATCTGCTTAACCTAATGAGAATTCAAAAAAGTCTGGTATATTTTATTACCGCATTGAGAAGTAATGAAATGCTGATGATGAAGCTGGAGCGTACCAATTTTT
Organism: Chitinophagaceae bacterium; assembly: GCA_947372235.1. GTDB lineage: Bacteria > Bacteroidota > Bacteroidia > Chitinophagales > Chitinophagaceae > Sediminibacterium. The sequence continues at coordinate 8,259 of CANBSW010000142.1, forward strand.
TAAGTTTGAATGAAGAAGAAAGAGAGTTTCTGCAGGATCTGATCGTTGATACCAGTCAGGCGCTTGAGATGGCGAATATCTATACCAATATTCTTACCAGTACATTAGACGCATTTGCCAGTATCATCAGTAATAACCTGAATACTGTAATGAAGCGTTTAACTTCTATTACGATCATCCTTTCACTTCCTGCATTGGTTGCGGGCATCTATGGGATGAATGTTGAAATTCCTTATATGCATTCTCCTCATGCATTTTATATTCCCATTATTTTATCGATTGTAGTTTCGGTGGTGATCAGTTGGTATTTTATGAAGAAAAAATGGTTTTAGTATGGCACTCTTTAATGTTCGTGTTTACGGGATATTGTTAGATGATAAGAACCGCTTATTGGTAAGTGATGAATTTATCCGTGGCAATTATTTTACCAAACTACCGGGCGGCGGTTTGGAAATTGGCGAAGGAACCCGCGATTGCCTCAAACGCGAATTCATGGAAGAAACCGGACTGGAAGTTGAAATTTGCGAACACATATACACCACAGATTTTTTTCAAATCTCCGCCTTCAATAACAAAGACCAGATCATCTCCATCTATTACGCAGTAAAATCATTGGTACCAATCAATATCGAAAGCAAAACAAAACCCTTCGACTTTGCCCCCAACCAAACCGCCGACCCCAACGGTGAAAGTGAAGTATTTCGTTGGATAAACTGGAACAGCATTACCGAAAATGATATGTCATTACCCATCGATAAAGTAGTGATCAAATTGCTAAAACAAAAAGGGCTACCTTCTGTACTAAGAAAAAACTGCTCCCTCTAATTATTAATTGCTAATTTTTAATTGGTATTTACTCCTCCTCCTTCCCCATCGCAGCCAGTTTCATTTTCCTTGCAGTTTCATGGCCGAGGTAGTTTTCTATTTGTTTTTCGAGTAGATAGATCAATGGAGTGAGTATGATGGCCATGGTAAATTTATAGGCATAGTTCACAATACAAATAGCGATCACCAATTGCCAGCTCCAGCCATTACCAATTTTGAAAGCAATAAATAAAACAACAAAACTGTCTACCAACTGAGATACAACAGTAGATCCGGTAGCTCTTAACCAAACCCATTTTTCACCTGTTATTTTTTTGATCTTATGAAATACGGTTACATCCACAATCTGGCTAACAAGAAATGCCGTTAAACTTCCCAAAATGATCCACATGCCCTGCCCAAAAATGCTTCCAAATGCATCCTGCATATTGGCAATACCGCTTTCCTGTTTGGAACCTATCCAGAAATCTGCCGGAGGAATTTTCATAGCGGCATAGAACATCAGAAAAGCATAGGATATCAATGCAATGGCAGTAAAACTGATCCTTCTTACCGCTTTGGGTCCATAATATTCATTCACAATATCGGTGATGATAAATTCCAATGGCCATAATAATACGCCGCAGGTTAGGTTAAAAGATAATCCTGATTGTCCAAAAATGGTAAAATTCGAAGGATGGATCCCCAGAAATTTCTCCAGCGAAAAAATCTTCCCGCCAATACATTCAGCGATCAATGCATTGGCCACAAAAAAAGCGGTGATTCCTATAAATAATTTTGTTGGTTTGTCTTTCAGGATAGCATGTATCATCTGGGCAATATAAAATGAACGAATATTTGTAAAAACAGGAACAATACATTGGTAACACCTAACCAAACCGGAAGGTTCACTTCACGTTTCTTTAACAGTCTGATGAAATATCCAATATTGGCAGAAAGGTTTATAAAAGGTGCCAATAACCAGCCTAGTATAATAATTGGCGATTTTATATATTCAACACTGATAATATCCTGCGTTCTTTGCATAACGAGGCATACCAAAAAGAGTGTATTGCAGATCAGCGCCAGTCTTGACAAAAATAAAAGCCCCTTCATAAAAAATTTCGTTCAAAATACCATTAATTTGCTGCACTTAACCCATAACTGATGAAAAATTTTCAATGGAAAAAGTTACTGCCCCATATAATTGCACTGGTGGTTTTTATTGTAGTAGCTCTCGTGTATTGCAAACCCACCCTCGATGGCAAAGTGCTGCAACAGCATGATGTTACCCAATGGAAGGGAATGGCGCAGAACTCCTTTGAATATCAGAAAAAACATGGCGAATTCCCGTTATGGTCTAATGGAATGTTTAGTGGCATGCCGGGCTTCCAGATTACGAGTGTGGGGAGCAATCCGGTTTCTATCATTTATGTGGGTAATATATTAACCCTCAACCTGCCCAAACCTATCAGCTTTTTTGTACTGGCCTGTGTATGTTTTTATTTCCTAAGTCTGGTATTAAAAGTGAACCCTTATATTGGCATTTTTGGTGCACTTGCCTATGCCTATGCAACATACAATCCCATTATTATTTCTGTAGGGCATGATACAAAAATGCAGGCCATTGCTTATTTACCTGCTTTTATTGCCTCACTATTATTATTATATGATAAACGTTATCTGTGGGGAACGGCTTTAACGGCCTTGTTTACCGGTTTATTGATATCGGCCAATCACCTTCAGATCACCTATTATGCATTTTTGATCGCTATTATCATGAGTATCGGTTTTGGCATCAACTGGATCAAACAAAAAGATTTCAAACATTTATTCACAGCAGGTGGACTTGCACTGGGTGCAGCCGTGCTGGGTATTCTGGTAAATGCCGTTGTATTGTTTACTACTTATGATTATTCAAAAAGAACCATCCGCGGAGGAAGTGAATTGGGCGATGATAAAGGCGTATTTACCAAAACCGGTTTGAGTAAAGATTATGCAATGAGTTACAGTATGTATAAAACGGAGCCATTGGTAATGATGTTTCCACGGATCTATGGAGGAAGCAGTGGTAACCTGGAAGTAGCAGAAGATAAATCAAAAGCAATAGAAGCATTGCAACAGATGCCGCAACAGATGGGGCAACAACTACAGGGATATCTTCAATTTTACTGGGGAGGAATAGATGGGGCAGGTGGAACATCCGGCCCGCCTTATTTAGG
>CANBSW010000143.1 GCA_947372235.1 Chitinophagaceae bacterium
CAGGTTAGATCCGGTCTTTTTTATAGAAAATGATTTCATAGAAATAAGTTTTGTTTTAACGTTTGGTGGTTTTCAAATATGCCCCAACATTATTGGGATCGAAAGCAACATCATACGTTGTTTTAAATGGTTTCATATCCGGTTGAACAGGTACTTTCATTTCTTTGGCCACTTCCGCAAAAAGATCGTCGAGTATTAATTTTTCTGCGATGTCTTTATAATTGGGTTCTGCTTTTAAATAACCAAAGCGAACATATTGTGCCAGAAACCAGATGGCATTTGCTTTGAGTGGTGTGGTCACCAAACCTTTATTGTAAAAAGTCATGTAGTCATCTTTGTACTTTTGTACACCCAGATCGCAACCCAATTCGCTGGTACCCATTAACCTTGCTTCAATTACCTGTACCGGCGCATTTACATAATAGGGTTTTGCTAACCAGGCTGCTGCTTTTTTACGATTGCCCATATCATCTAACCAGATGCTCGCTTCGATAATTGCTTTCATTACTTTTTTCAATTCTTCTTTATCTTTTGCAGCAAACTGTGCATTTACCACCAATGCTTTTTCAGGATGGTTTTTCCAGATATCCTGTGTAGAAATATGTGTAAAGCCAATACCCTGTGCTACAGCAACACCGTTCCATGGCTCGCCTACACAATAGCCTTCCATATTATCCACTTTCATATTGGCCACCATTTGTGGAGGAGGGATGGTGATGATACCCACTGATTTCTGATTGATGCCCGCAGCTGCCATCCAGTTGCGAAGCCAGATATCATGTGTACCACCGGGGAATGTCATCGCAAACGTTACTTCTTTTCTGGCCTGTACACTCTTTATCGCGGCAGCTACTTTATTAACTTCTTTGTAGCCAACCAACCCACAAAAATCTTTTGATAATGTAATGGCCTGTCCATTGTTATTCAGCATCATTGCGATCTTCATTTCAGAACCTGCTTTGCCGCCAATCCCTGTGTATACCGACATTGGCATCGAAAACAAACAATGCGCACCATCCAGTTCTCCATTCAAAACTTTGTCGCGGATATTGGCCCAGGATGCTTCTTTCGAAAGCTCTACATCTACTCCGTATTTGGCAAACAATCCCAGTTCTTTGGCAGCCACAAGCGGTGCACAATCTGTAAGCGGAATAAATCCCAGTTTGATTTTTCTTCCCGGTGGATTAACAGGATTAGCCATCGCTCCGGTAACAACCAGCACCAATGAAAGTATGAGGCAATATTTTTTTATAATGAGTTTCATGTATTAGAATTGACAAGTGATAAAATGTTGAATACAAAGTATACAGCAGGCAATCGAAGGGTGTTAAGCAAACAATCAAGAGAAAAGTCTATTGTCTTATAGCAACAGGCTTGGTATATAAAAAGTCAGGTGTAAACTTTAACATGGCATAAAACCAGTTACCGTTGGTACGGTAAGTTGCAGCCGCTGCATCTGTGGTAACTTGTGCCTTGGCAAAAGGCATGCTTACCGTTGCATTCATCAAAGAATAACCCAATTCAATATTTGTAAATTTGTTCATGTTATAACTCAGCTGCAGATCCAGTTCCGTTCCCAATTGTTTATCGATCACGGTTCCGTCACCTTTCTTCATATCCTTGTTCAATGAAAAATTGTGGAAGTCGGCACCCAGTGTAAGCAGGTTGGAAGTGTATTTCACTTTAAAATAAGCGTTGCTCAATCCACCTGCGGGCGAACCGGTTCCTGCATAGAAATAATCCATATAACCCCAGAATTTATGCGGTGTTCCGTATAAGGGATCAAAGCGATTATCTTTTCCTGTAGGAGCAACTGCATCATTTCCTGAGAGTACATCATAACCCGGGGTGAAACTGAATTTGCCTTTCTGGTAAGTGGCAGCAAGTGTGTAGTGATAGGCATCCAGATCAACCCCATCACGGTTACTACCAGACTGTTTATAATAAGCCGCCTGAATAGCGATCTTACCAAAACCCGATGCATTACCCAATGTATGGTTGATCATCAACCCATATGTGTAACGATGTTGTGCACCGGAATAATCATAGGTATCAGCTGAACCGGATGTAACAAAACGTCGTCCATAAACATACCCGGTTGCAGCACTGCCTACACTGTCCATTTTATACTTTCCAAAATTGTCGTTGAAGAATAAAAACGAAAATTTTGTCTGATTAAATTTTCTGCTGATATATAAACTGGTGAATGATTTATACTGTTGTGTTGCACCGTTGGTACTGGTGGGGTTTGCAAAAATGGAGGCCCCACCCAATGAACTGTTGTTTGCAGCACTTCCACCCGCTGCCAGTGGAACGATGCCTGCAGGAACTGGAACCAACACACCAAATGAATTTTTTGTATATGCAGGAAGATTACCCGGAACATAAGAAGTATTCGTTGTTCCAAATGCATCTGCATTCTGGTTAAACGCATAACCCAGATCAACCTGCCATCCATGGTGTACCGTTTTTAAAAGCGCCATATCATGTCGGCGCGCCTGTTGCAGCCAGTCAAGGTTTCCTATTAAACGGCTGTCATCATAGATCAGTTCCTGCCTGCCTATTTTGATCGACATCAGGTCAAACATTTTAAATTTAACCGTGGTATCAGCCATATTTGCCAGCGTAAGATCGGCCCATGCTTCGTGCAGCATCAAACGGCTGCCATCATTATTGGTTACAGAGGAAGCATCCTGGCCCCATACCCGTACATCCTGTATGGAAGCGCCAAAAGTTAGTCTGTCCCATTTATATCCAAATACCAGTCTTGTTCGTTGAGAGGTAAATGCAGCCACAGGTGAGCCTTGTACAACCAGGTTGCCAAGGCCATTGCGTATTTCGGTTCGGGTTCTTAGTTGGCCTGTTAAAGAAAACTGACTTCTTACAGGGTTAAAGGCCGAACATAAAATAATTGTACATAATATGAGTGTTGTACTTTTTTTCATGTTAATTTTGGTTGATTTTTAAGGTGATAATTTTTAGCCATCTTGATTGTCTTGCCCGGTCAGATTGCACTCTGCCGGGTTCTTTTTTTAGGTTTGTTCCATAAGGATTGTTTTGATGAACAATTGGGTTTGGTTGTTATGGGTAGCAATCGGATTTATTTTATTCCCCGTCAACGCCTATATACACAAGGCCGTTCATTACTTTAACAGGGTATGTTTTAATTTGATAATCATCACCGTTTAAGCACTCACCTGTTTCCAGTGAAAATGTTTTTTTGTGAAAAGGGCATGCCACTTTAGGCTCTGTATCCAGACTACCTATCATTCCCCTGCTTAATGCCATTTGATTTCTGTGCGGACATTCATTCTGCGTAGCATACCATGCTCCTCTTCTGGCAAAATGAAACAGTGCAATCTGGCGATCCTCGTATTTTACACAAACGCCGCCGTTTACCGGAACGTCTTCGGTTTTACAGGCAATGAACCAGCTGAGTTTTCCTTCTGTTTCTGTTGTTATCATGGGTTTACTTTAAGATTATTGTTGATCGTGAATCGTCAGTCGTGAATCGTGAGTACATTCTCATGACTGACGTCTCACGACTCAGGTTTTACTCATTTCCAATCCGCCACCTTCTTCTGTTCCCGCATTGCTTCAAACTTCACAGAAGGATCTTTTTCTTCGGGTGCATTTACAAAATGGCTGAATTTTTTCTGCAGCTCCGGGTTGTCTACCACTTCTTTCCATTCGCATTTATAACTGTCTACCAGTAATTGCATTTCTCTTTCCAGTTCTGCTACAATTCCTAAACTATCATTGATGATCACATTTTGCAGATACGTGATCCCGCCTTCCATTTTATTGAGCCATGGTGCTGTTCTCATTAAAGGGTCTGCTGTTTTGATATAGAACATCAGGAAGCGATCTATATACCGGATACAGGTTTCACTATCCAGATCAGTTGCAAACAATAAAGCATGTTGTGGTTTGGATCCGCCATTACCGCATACATACAGGTTCCATCCTTTTTCTGTAGCGATGATGCCGAAATCTTTTGAGCGGGCTTCTGCACATTCGCGAATACAGCCCGATACACCGGATTTAATTTTATGCGGCGCCCTTAGTCCGCGATATCTCTCTTCAATCTGAATGGCAAAACTTACACTGTCATGCAAACCAAAACGGCACCAGGTACTTCCTACACAGCTTTTCACAGTACGTAATGCTTTACCATAAGCATGGCCACTTTCAAAACCGGCTTCAATTAATTTTTTCCAGATGGCAGGAAGATCAGAGAGATGCGCACCAAACAGATCAATCCGCTGGCCTCCGGTAATTTTTGTGTAGAGATGATATTCTTTGGCAACCTGCCCGATCACAATCAATTTATCAGGAGTGATCTCACCACCCGGTATACGCGGAACAACAGAATAGGTTCCCCCTTTTTGAATGTTTGCTAGAAAACGATCATTCGAATCCTGCGCAGCGGCATTGCCTTTATCAAGTATCAATTCGTTCCAAAGGCTTGCCAGTATTGAGGATACAACCGGTTTACATATTTCGCAACCATCATTCTTTCCAAAAGTATCCAATACTTCATCATAAGATTTTAGCTGGTTGATCTTTACCAAATCAAATAATTCCTGACGAGAATAATGAAAATGTTCACAGATCACATTGCGTACATATTTTCCATTGGCTGCCATCGTATGCAGCATCAGGTCTTTCACCATCGGTACACAACCACCGCAACCCGTACCGGCTTTGGTACATTTTTTTATTTCATCAACCGATTCGCAATTATTTTCTGTAACAGATTTACAGATATTTTCTTTGGTCACACTTTCACAACTACAAATGATGGCATCATCCGGTAAAGCAGAAACACTATCACCACCGCTGCTTTCACCACCTCTTGCTCCCAAAATCATATCCTCCGGATTTGGGGGAAGGATCACTTTGTTCTTGGCGGTCTGCAATAACATATTATAAGCATCCGCATCACCAATCAAGATCCCGCCCAATAAATATTTTCCGTCTGTTGAAATATTGATCCGCTTATAAATTCCTTTCATGGTATCTTCCAATACAACGGTACGTCCATCTCCTGCCGCAACAAATGGATCTCCAAAACTGGCCACATCAACACCGATCAGTTTCAGTTTGGTACTCATATCAAATCCATGAAATGTTTTTTGTCCGCCAACCAAATGATCAGCAACCACTTCGGCCATTTCATAACCCGGGGCCACCAGGCCATAGATCATTCCTTTATATAAAGCACATTCACCAATGGCAAAAATGCTTTTATCATTTGTTTGCATTTGCTCATTAACTACAATGCCGCCGCGTGAACCAGTTTCCAGCCCGGCCTGTTTTGCCAATTCATCCCTTGGTTTAATCCCGGCAGAAATTACCAGCATGTCTACATCAATACTCGACTGATCGGCAAACAGCATGGATTTGATGGAGTCTTCACCCTGTATCGCAGTAGTATTTGTGTTAGTGAGAATTTTCAAGCCAAGTGATTCCAGTTTGTTTTTAAGAATTACTGAACCAGCTTCATCAATTTGTCTTGGCATTAAACGAGGGGCAAATTCTATTACATGGGTATCTGTTATTCCCAGATCGATCATGGCTTTGGCAGCTTCCAGCCCTAATAACCCGCCACCTATTACTGCCCCTTTTTTGGTTTTTTTGGCCCAGTCACGCATCATTTCCAGATCCTCAATGGTACGGTATATAAATACTCCGTTCTTTTCAACACCCGGAATAGGCGGAACAAAAGCTGATGAACCTGTGGCTAATACTAATATGTCGTATGAAACAGAAAGGCCTCTTATGGAATACACTTTTTTCTGTTCCCGGTCAATTTCCTTAACAGGATCACCTAAATAGAGTTGGATATCGTTGGCCGCATACCAATCGGCCGGAGCGAGGGTTAGGTCATCGGCTGTTTTCCCTGAGAAAAATTCACTCAGATGTACCCTGTCGTAGGCAGGACGGATTTCTTCGCCAAAAACAGTAATTTCAAAACTGTCTTTTGGCGCTTTGGCAACCAGTTTTTCGCAAAACTTAAAACCCACCATTCCGTTTCCAATAATCACGATTTTCATCATTTGTGATTTAGGTTAATAAATAAAAGCCCGGAATGGCAAACAATCGTATTATGTATTTTTACATTTAATATTATTTTTACAAGTTATTGATAAAAACGAGTAATTAATATTATTTATATCATAAATTTAGTGGTTATTTTTAATAAATCAAATAACTTTACTAAAATTAATTAACATTTTATTTTTAATAATATAATAAATACGGCATGAAAACCCCTCTTTTGTCGCTAGTAGGTGCCGGACCGGGAGATCCGGAACTAATCACTTTGAAAGCCATAAAGGCTATTCGGCAGGCAGATGTTATATTATATGATGCCCTGGCCAATGAAGAACTACTTAGTTATGCTTCCCCGGAAGCGGTTACCCGATTTGTGGGTAAACGATATGGTTGTCATGCATTATCCCAATCTGAGATCAATCACTTAATTATCGAATATGCTTTCTCACATGGAAGAGTGGTGCGTTTAAAAGGTGGGGATCCGTTTGTATTTGGTCGCGCGCAGGAAGAAATTGAAATAGCCAGGAGCCATGGCATTGAGGTAGAGATCATTCCCGGTATTTCCAGTGCGCTAGCTGTGCCTGCCACACAAATGATCCCCCTTACCTGTCGCGGTATCAATGAAAGTTTTTGGGTAACAACCGGCACCACCCAAAGTGGTGATATTTCTGCAGATATTAAACTGGCAGCGCAATCATCCGCTACGGTTATTATATTGATGGCGATGAGTAAACTGGAACCCATCATGGAGATCTTTCAGCAACATGATAAAAATGAAACACCGGTAGCCATCATACAGGATGGCACTACTGATAAAGAAAAAATAATCATTGGAACAGTAAAAGATATTGTCTTCCGCTCGCAACATGCAGGTATTACAAACCCTGCTATTATTATTGTTGGAGAAGTGGTTTCACTTCATCCCTCTTTGATAAAAACGTATATTGCCCCCTATCAAAAATCAGATGAAAAAAAACAAAGAAACCTGCGATCTTAAGAGCTGTACTTTTTGCAGATCCTGTTTACCGGAATGGCTGCCCGCTATTGATGCCAACAGAAAAAATTATCATTTTAAAAAAGGTGACCTTCTTTTTAAGGAAGGAGATAAAGTGGAAGGCATGTATTTTATCAATACAGGTAAAGTAAAAGTGCACAAGAAATGGGATGATGAAAAAGAACTCATTGTAAGGTTTGCCGGTAAGGGAGATATTGTGGGGCACAGGGGTCTGGGTAAAGATATTTATTACCCCGTATCAGGTACTGCAATCGAATCTGTTACTGTTTGTTTTATTGATCTTACCTTTTTTCTTTCCTCGCTGAAAGTAAACCATGATTATACTTTTCAATTAATGATGTTCTTTGCAGAAGAACTGCAGGAATCTGAAAAGAAAATGAGAAACATGGCACATATGCCGGTTAGAGGAAGAGTGGTACAGGCATTATTGAAATTGAAAGATAAATTTGGCATTACCAATGATGGGTTTGTTGATATCACTATTACGAAGCAGGATATAGCTTCTTATGCAGGCACTACATATGAAACTGTTTTTCGTATTATGAATGAGCTGGAAGAGGATAAAGCCATTGAAATGAAGGGAAAGAATTTCAGTATTATTGATATTAATAAATTAACTAAACTAATTCAGCCGTAACAACTGCATTTCTGCAGCTAATCATTTTTTCCCGTTTACTTTTTATCATCTACCGATATTTGTTTCTCTGCAAGTATTCTCGTAAGATCATTTAACTGTTTAACCTTCTCAGAAAAATCGCCATGGAGTGATTCGCGGATGAGTTGCATATTACTTAAGATCTCATCTAACTCATCGGGTAATAGATCTGTAAAAAAATCTTTTAATCTTTTTGCAATGGTGGGAGATTTACCATTGGTTGATATGGCTACTTTAAGATTCCCTTTTCGTACTACTGAGCTAAGATAAAAATCGCATAGATTGGGTTTGTCTGCAACATTTACCAATAACCGTTTGCTTCTTGCATCTATCTGTATCTGTTGACTTACTTCAAGATCATTAACAGCTGCTATCACCAGATCAACAGCATCCAGATCATTCATATCATACCGTTTTTCAATCAGTGTGATATTCTTATGCAATACTGCAAACTCCTGAATATCATTACTGATCATTTCAGCTACCAATTTTACAGATGTTGCCGGTGAGTTTTGTATAACAGCCTCTAGTTTTTCCTTACCAACATAGCCGCCACCTACAATCAGCAACCGCAACTTTTCTAATTTTAGAAAAACAGGGAACAGGTTATTATTATCAGGGTTCGAAGAAGTTATCGAATTCATATGTATATATCTTTTAATTATTGTTATAATAAACAGTCATTGGCCGGTAGTTTTTAATTTACTTTATTAAATCAGGAAAAGAGAAAACTGTTAAGCACCCCCAATATAACATACTTATTATACACGATGCAATCAGGATCCCTATTTATCCGGGGTTTATCGTCCTTCCAATAGTTCTGTTTATTATAATAGTATCTGCTAAAAAATAATTACTAAAGAACAGCCCCCTTTTTACAAAGGAGGCTGAATTGTGAGGAACAGTTCATGGATATTGGATAATAAACAAGCTTAACAAAAGGATACTTTTAGTTTCCTTTGAAAATGACAAAATTTAAAACGATATTTTCGAAAAGGTTGGAACCGGTTTTATTGAATATAGTTATGGTGAAGCTTCCATTGGTAACCTGATCTACCTGAACCTGGTAACTTCCTACTGTTGCTCCACTTGCAATTGCAAGAAAAGGAACATCTGTTGCGGTTACTACAGAATTGGTAACAACAAATGATGCAGAACTATTTGAATTGATCCTTCCCGCATTCGTAGTTATTTGCCCGGAATAACCGTTAACCGTTATTGCTTTTGTTTTAGAATTTGTAGATTGAGTTATAGTCTGTCCATTTGAAGTATACCCAATACCATTTGTACTTGATGCAGCTGATGCATTCAACCCGTTTGTACCGGTTATTGTTCCATTTACATTAAGATCCCCAATAACGGCAAGATCAGTCAATGGCCCTACTGATGTAAGTGATGAATTTATAATATTTGAAGCGAGTGTTGTTCCTGTTAACGAAGTTCCGGGAGGTGTAGCAGAGAGAACAGCAGCATTTACAAATGCTGTTGTTGCTATTTGTGTATTTGCAGTACCTGCAGAAGCAGTAGGAGCAATTGGGATGCCGGTAAAAGATGGGGAATTTAAGGGTGCTTTTACACTTAACATGGTAGCGGTATCAGAGATCTTGAGTCTTTTTGACATCATGTTAGCAGTATCGGATATTTTCAATCGGTTTGACAACATTGATAATGTATCTGAATATTTTACAGATTGTCCACTTTTTGAATAACCACTCAACATGGTAGTTGTGTCCGATATTTTCAATCGGTTTGACAACATCGATAATGTGTCTGAATATTTTACAGATTGGCCGCTCCTGGAATATCCATTCAACATCGTAGTAGTATCAGATATTTTTAATCGGTTTGATAACATTGATGAAGTGTCTGAGTATTTTACAGACTGGCCGCTCTTGGAATATCCGCTCAGCATCGTGGTAGTATCAGATATTTTTAATCGATTAGACAACATTGATAAGGTATCAGAGTATTTTACAGATTGGCCGCTTTTCGAATAACCACTCAACATCGTGGTAGTATCAGATATTTTTAATCGTTTTGACATCATGTTAGCAGTATCTGATATCTTCAATCGGTTGGACAGCATTGATAATGTATCTGAATATTTTACGGATTGACCACTCTTGGAATATCCAGACAACATAGTTGTTGTATCCGAGATTCTCAATCGGTTTGACAACATCGACAATGTATCCGAATATTTTACGGATTGGCCACTCTTGGAATAGCCACTCAACATGGTAGTTGTATCCGAGATTTTTAATCGGTTTGACAACATTGATGATGTATCCGAATATTTTACGGATTGACCACTCTTGGAATATCCAGACAACATAGTTGTTGTATCCGAGATTCTCAATCGGTTTGACAACATTGATAAAGTATCTGAATATTTCACAGATTGGCCACTTTTTGCATAGCCAGTCAACATGGTAGTTGTATCAGATATCTTCAATCGGTTTGATAACATTGATGAAGTGTCAGAGTATTTTACAGATTGACCGCTTTTCGAATAGCCATTCAACATGGTTGTTGTATCAGATATCTTCAATCGGTTTGACAACATCGATAATGTATCTGAATATTTTACAGATTGACCGCTCCTGGAATATCCATTCAACATCGTAGTAGTATCAGATATCTTCAATCGGTTTGACAACATCGATAATGTATCTGAATATTTTACTGTCTGTCCACCTTTGGCATAACCACTCAACATCGTAGTAGTATCAGATATCTTCAATCGGTTTGATAACATCGATAATGTATCTGAATATTTTACGGATTGGCCACTTTTCGAATAACCACTCAACATAGTAGTTGTATCTGAGATTTTCAATCGATTTGATAACATCGATAATGTATCTGCGTATTTTACGGATTGACCGCTTTTCGAATAGCCAGTCAACATAGTAGTTGTATCTGAGATTTTCAATCGATTTGATAACATCGATAATGTATCTGAGTATTTTACGGATTGACCACTTTTCGAATAGCCACTAAACATAGTAGTTGTATCCGATATTTTCAATCGGTTTGATAACATCGATAATGTATCTGAGTATTTTACGGATTGACCACTTTTCGAATAGCCATTCAACATGGTTGTTGTATCAGATATCTTCAATCGGTTTGACAACATCGATAATGTATCTGAATATTTTACAGATTGACCGCTCCTGGAATATCCATTCAACATCGTAGTAGTATCAGATATCT
>CANBSW010000144.1 GCA_947372235.1 Chitinophagaceae bacterium
TATATTATTATTCTGAGCTCAATTTTCCCTGGCCGTCCGCCAATCGTGATTTTGTTGGTCACATGCGTGTATCGCAAAACCCCGACACCAAAACCGTTACCATTGATGCAGAAAACGTTGTTGGTTTTGTGCCGGTTAAACACGGGGTAATACGAATGCTTTCATCAACAGGTAAGTGGACCCTAATCAAAAAAGAGCATGGCCTGCTTGCGGTAGAATATATTCTCAGGGCCGATCCCGGAGGCACACTCCCTGCATGGATTACCATTCTGTTTGATACGAAGGGCCCTTTTGAAACATTTAAAAGCCTTCGCCAGCAAATACAGAAGCCGGTTTATGTTTCTGCACAGTTTCCTTTTATTGTAAATTGATTTCTTCTGTTAGTGATAAAATGTTTCCGTTGGGATCTTTAAACCATGCTACTTTTGTTCCGCCGGGTGCGGACCAGATTCCCAACTCGTCCTGTTCAAGAAACGGATATTTTTCAAATTGAATTCCCTTTTCGTTTAGCGATCGGATGTTTGCAGAAATATCTTCCACATTCCATCCCAATATGGTAAACAGGTGTGGCGTATATTCCGGCACAGTATTAATGCGCAAAAGCATTCCGTTGGAATTAAACTCCATTCCGTATTTATCTCCGGATAAAAAAGTTAATCCTACAATATCTCTGTAAAATGTTTTTGCCTCTTCTGGTTTTGTTGTGGGAATAAACGCCTTTAGTTTGGGCTTGCTAAGCATTTCGTTTTATTTTAACCGGTTAATAATACACCTTGAGATACAAGACGCCCTTACTGGATTTTTGTAAAGCGATAATATACTGTCGTAGAAGATCTAAACGGATGCCACTCGAGGCTTTGTACATCAAAAATCTGTCCTTCCTGAATCCATTTAAATGTTTCGAAAAACTTATAATCATCCGCCGGACCCAGCAGCCAGTTTTTTATTCCAAGCCTGTTATTTTGATAGGTGTACGCCTGTGTTTTTTCAAGTTTGGGTGATGTGAAATAATCTTTATACGTAATTGAATTATTTGTTCCGGACGAAAAAAAGCGAATGGTGTCTCCGTAATTGGTTGCCCATTTTCCATAGAAGATTTCTTCGGAAGCAACCGCTGCCCCTTTTCTGCAAGAAGTAATCGCAGCGATAAAAAGAATTAGGATAATATATGATTTCCATTGCTTCATTTCTGCTCTATAGATTGGTTTGATTTCTTTTCCTAAAGATACAAAATCGTTTCTTTTTTCAAAGCGGCCCCTTGTTTTCCCTGACCAGCCAAAACAAGCTATTTATAATAAACCGGTTTTGTATCTCATTCGCAAACGTAAAAGAAAGCGTTGCGTTGGTTTTGTTTTCGTAATCCATATCATTATGGCCCATGTTGAGGTAGACCATTTTATAACGGGTATTGGTCCAGGCTACGGGGTAATACCCGCTATGCCAGATCTCGTTTTGTTTTGGGCCCGTCCCTAATGGAAAACTTGTTGCATCTATCGACAGAAGAATTTTTATATCGGGATTTTTTCGCAGATCATTTTCCCATCGATACCATTCATTGGGCGATGAGCGAAAGGTGGCGGGCATTTGTTTTGTTGCCGGATGTTGATTGTCTTCTATCCGCAAAACCGCCGATGTTGGCCTCCAGGTATTGCTTTTGTATTGACCAGATCCTAAAAAAACATTGTGGTACCAATCCCAATCCTGGTTATAGCCCGATGGCGTTAAAGCAAATGCTGAAAAATGAAAACCCATCCACGCCCCCCCATTCTCCATGAATTGCTGAAACGCAGCCCTTTGTTGCGGAGCTTCGGGGCGGGTATCTAAAAAAAGAACCAATCTGTATTGTGAAAGAAAAGAAGCATTACAGTTTTGCCAGTTACTGGTTGTATCGTATGTGAAATTATTTTCTTTGGCAAACTCCGGAAATTTTTGATTGGCTTCGTTTACAAAACTGATATGTGCGAGATCCTTTTTAGCAGTAAAAAACGCGATTATTTTAAAGAGTGGTTTTTTTTCCTGAGAGAGAACAGAAAACGATATTAACAACAAACATCCTGCGATAACATTTTTTGTTACTGTTTTCATTGAGGGTGTTTTTTCTTTAGTTCTCCAAACCGTGCCTCCGTGCGCAAAATAATTTTCTTAGAATACACAGAGGCACGGTTTTTTGTTTAGTACTAATTCGTTTCCACTATTTTTTTTATTTCTGCTAATATTGGATTCCATCCTTCGCCGCCGTTGAATGCTTCCTTGTATCTTCTTTCTCCTTCTGCTACTTTTGCATAATCGCCCTGTGTTACGGTAAAAACCGTTTGCCCGTTTTCTTCCTGTAAATGATAGGTTACGGTTAAATAATTTTCAGACACATCATCAATGGTTGAGTTTGGATCGATGGTGGTGTAGGCTAAAAACTTTTCGGGATCTATCTCTACAATATGTCCTTTTACAAACACCATTTCCTGTCCTTCATAATTTCCGCGCCACAATAATTCGCTGCCAACCTTCCAGTCAGAAACGGTTTCGCAGCCAAACATATATTTCTTTGTTTGTTCCGGATTGACTAATGCATCCCAAACTTTTGATGATGGTGCGTTTATTGTGATAGTGTTTTTTACAAACTTTGGCTGACTCATAAATGATTTTGTTTTAGTAAGAAGCAAAATAGTTTTTTCACCGAAGAGTACAGGAGAACGGAGTGTTTTCGCAGAGATTTTTTTAATAGATTACCGGGTTAATTGGTGTATTTATTATTTCTCCGATCTCTGCTCCCGGGCACCATACATCCCAATCAAGTTGCTGGTTTTTATTTTCCGGTTTTTTAAGACGCATGTTTTTATCCATATAAATAATGGTCATCACCTTACGCATTTTTTCTGTTGTATTCGCGCCGGCTCGATGAAATAACCATCCGGAATGAAAACTGATTTCTCCTGCATCAAACGCTTCTATCACATGCGGATAATCTGTTACGCGAAGTCTTTGTTGCATCATTTGTTCACTCTCATCACCAATGGCCAGTTCGCGGCCTTCTGTAATTTGGTGACTGCCCGCACAAAACTCCAGCGGGCCCATTTGTGGTGGTGTTTCCTGCAAAGGTATCCACGCGGTTATTGTTTTATCTGTTTCTAATGGCCAGTAATATTGATCGGCATGCCAGGGTGTAATTCCACCGCCGGGTTCTTTAAAAAGTGCCTGATCATGGTATATTCTAACGCCCTCTGTTTGCATTAATTCCGTCGCAATTTTTCCAAAGCGTTTACTGAAAACAAAGGCTTTGATCTGTTCATCTTCTCTCCACAAATTCATCAATTGTAAAAACGCTTTTCCATATGTGTCTCTTTCTGTAACCGCTGTTTTTACCGAATTCAATGCTGCCACTTTTTGACCAACCACATCATTAAAATATTGTAGCGTTTCCGGGTCTAATACATTTTTTAGTTTGATGTATCGGTTTTGTTGATAGAATGCAATCTGTTCCGCGCTAAGCGGATAGGCTGTTTCAAGAGACGTTCGTATCTGTTGAGGAACTAATGACATAATTGTTCTTAAATATACAAATACTTTTCTTTGTGCCCCACCCCGCTGCTGTGTCTCTGTGGTTTAAAATGAACCACAGAGACACAGCAGCAGGGTGGGTTTTATTTTATTCCATAAATCTTCACACGCAAGTCCCTTAATTTAAAATCATTGGGGAAGGGTGAGTTCCATACGGCCAGCTCGAAGTTGAGTGCTTTGATATCTTTATAATCACTCATTGTAAAAAGGTCTGTTGCAGAGATATCATTCCATTGTTTGGGAATAAATGTTGTTTTGCTTAGTGTGGCCAGATCGCGTTTGCTGTAATATAAATACATGCGCTTTCCTTTGGTATCTATCATGGCAAACCGAAGCGTGGGATAATTATCGGGTATGGTATCTGCAATATTTATTTTGGCAGAAAAATCCACATACAGGTATTTGTATTTATTACCTGGCGGGATGGGGTAATAGGGCATCAGGCTGGTATCCGATCTGCGTGTGAAAATATACTTATAGGGCGTATCGGCATAATCGAGCAGCAGTTCTTTTTTTCCGGGAAGGATATCTTTTTGTGATGGGTATATTTTGTTGTTGTCGCACACATAGTCATTAATCGCTTTAAAGTTTTCGCGCAGATGGGTCATGTGTTTTTTCAGCGAATCGTTCTGGATCTTATTCATCGAAAGATCTGATCCAAGTTTATACAACTGGTCGCCCGAAATAAAGTAATCCTTATAAATATAGTCTTCAATCTCTCTGCTCCACGACATAAACGGCATACTCTGTATATTTCTGAATGTTGTTGCAGTATCCATTACACCCGAAAGCCAATGCACTTCTTTTGGGTTGTTTGCCGGATGATAATTATCATTCAACAAGGCCATAATTGTTGGCGCAATATTATTATGTGTGTTAACCGATAAAAATTTCTGTGGCTTCTTTAACAAGGGCGAGTACACAATAAACGGAACATGGTAATCATCTATCTCGCTGGTAGCTGGGAAAGAGCCGATGTGATGGTCGCCGGTAATAAAAAAGATCGTGTTACTGTATTCCGGCCGCTTTGCATAATCGCGAAAAAATTTACGCAGGCAATCATCCGAAAACATAAAAGTAACCAGCACTTCTTTGGTTTCTTTCAGGGTTCGTTTAATGTTATTCGAAACATTCATTGTTTTGATCTTCTGGTCAAACAGTTTTTCATATTGAGGTTTCTGTTCAAACAGGTAAGGCATATGTGTGGTGCCGGTATGAAAAATATTTAAGTACGGTGTGGTGTGGATAGAATCCATCACTTCAAAACTTCGGTTATATAAGGCGTCATCAGGATAACCCATGGACCATCCTTCTTTGCCAATACCCATTTCTTTGTATTTGGAAGGATATTGAGATAAGATAAAATCCGTTCCCTGTGCACGGATATAGCCGCCCATATTATCAAAATCAGGATTAAAGCCTACCAAAAATTTTGTGTGATATCCGTTAGATTTTGCAATCTTGATCAGTGATAAATGATCGGGCATCACATTCATAATAGAGAAGCCACGTTTACCATATGGCAGGGACCCCGAAACAGCCGGATGCGCAGCAAATGTGCCCGGAGCGGTACTCAAAAAATTATCCCAGGATAAACCCTGATGTGATAAAGAATCGAGAAAGGGCGTAAAGCTTCCTGCAAATGCATGATCGCCGCTAAAATCGCGAGATAACCCTTCGATCACCATGATCACAATATTTGGCGGTGTTTTTTGCAGGTTAAAAAAACTGCCCAACACATCTGTTTCTGTATTCTCATGCATCAGCGGATATTCACTGGAGGTAAATGAAAAAGGCTGATTTTTTTGATAAAATACAACTTCTTCAGAAAGCTCCGGTTTAATATTTCCCCCTCCGTTCTTTGTTTTAAAATAATGATAACTGTCGTTACACCAGTAACTCAGTTTATTGCAGGTAAGATTATATGCAGCATTTTTTTGAAAGTTATCCGGTGATGGATTGGCATATTTAATGAATACCACAGAAAGCACAGCAAGAACGCCAAGTGTTGCCAATAACCTGTTTGATACATCAATTTTTTTTGTGAAACCATTATACAGGATAAAGTATGTAGGTAAATAAATAAGGAATGGGATATAGGGCTTCATCCCTCCGGAAAGCATTTGCTTTACTGTATCAATTGTGTCTTTGCTGTTGCGGGTAAACAGTTCATGATCAAACGGGGAACTTCGTTCAGAAAAAGTAATCAGCAGTCCTATATAAGAACACAGTAAAAAAATATTAAGTGTATGAAATAAAAGATCTGCTGCTTTTTGTTTTAACCGCGCCAGCAAAAACAGGGGAATAAAAATAATAGCAGAATAAATCAACCAAAGCCAAACATCATACACAATACCAATCAATTCATATTTGTAAGCCTGTTCTGCAAATGATTTAGAGGCGATAGCAACGTATTCGAAAATACGCAACAGTAAAATGGTGCCCAGTAAAGCAAGCGATATCCTGAAAAACTGCTGGTAAAAAATGTTTCTTTGAAACGGCATCTTTTGTTGTTAGCCGTTAAAGGTATTTTTTTTAACGGTATTTTTTGCGCCCTTATTAATTATCAGCAGATAAAAAAAGGGGAGCGTACCAACGTTCCCCTTTTTTATTGATTTTTTTTTATCTATCCTGAAACAGTCATTGTTGATCCGCTTACTGAAACAGTATATACTTTTAAAGCAGCCGTGGATTGTCCGCCTGTATTGGCTCCTGCTGTATTAAAAATGGCTCCATGGTTTGGGCATAAAAAACCCTGGCTGGGCGAAACAAAATTAATACTGGTTCCCTGATGCGTACATGCCTGTTGTACTGCAACAAAAGCAGATGGTGCAGTACCTGATGTCAGTCTGGCAACTAAAACTCCGTTTGCTGCAACAGAAGAACCCACAGTTAGTAATTGTGTACTCAGGTCCAGCGTAAAATTGGCTGTTGCGGTTGATGTTCCGTTACTACCTCCGCTGCTTGATTTATTGCAGGCACCCAAACAAACCGCACATGCGGCTACAACCGGTCCGGTAAGACTTCCTAAAAATTCTCTTCTTTGCATATATCCCTGGTTTTATGATTATCTGTTAACAATATACAATGGATTGAGCGCAAAGAATTATTTATCGTTGCCTGTAAATAAGGGTAGATCGTTTTTTAACGATTTTTTCTGTCTTGTCTATTTTTATTTTTATCCGATCAGTCCTGCTGCCTTACTGATCTCCATCATCCGGTCCATACTTCTTTTTGCAGCAATTCGTAGTTCTTCATTCATGGTTAGTTCCGGAGTTTCATACTGCATACACAAATACAGTTTCTCCAGCGTATTCAGCTTCATGTGCGGGCAATCATTACACGCACAACTGTTTGTGGGTGGAGCGGGTATAAATGTCTTGTTAGGGCTATTTTGCTGCATCTGATGCAGGATGCCGGTTTCGGTGGCTACAATGTATTGTGTAGCGCTATCAGAGGATGAATATTTTAATAACTGGGTGGTACTGCCAATATAATCTGCAATAGCAAGTATTGCTTCTTCGCATTCCGGATGTGCCAGAATTTTTGCCTGTGGATGACGGATCTTTAGTTTGGTCATTTTTTCAAGGCTAAAGATCTCATGCACCATACAGGCACCATTCCACAGCAACATATTTCTGCCGGATTTTTTGTTGAGATAAGCCCCTAAATTCTTATCCGGTGCAAATAAAATAGGCTGGTCTTTCGGAACACTTTCAATGATCTTTTCTGCATTTCCGCTGGTGCAGATGATATCACTCAATGCCTTTATTTCTGCTGTACAGTTGATGTAGGAAATGACTAAATGATCAGGGTGTTTTTCTTTAAATGCTTTGAAGAGTGGGGCAGGGGCACTGTCTGCCAGTGAACAGCCGGCTTTCAGATCGGGTAATAAAACCTTTTTTGCTGGGTTTAAGATCTTGGCTGTTTCGGCCATGAAATGTACGCCGGCAAAAACGATAATGTCGGCATCGGTATCCTGTGCCTGTTTGGCAAGACCCAGACTGTCGCCAATAAAGTCTGCCACATCCTGTATATCGGGTTCCTGGTAATAGTGGGCGAGAATGACGGCATTTTTTTCTTTCTTTAGACGCTCAATCTCGGCAAATAAATCCAGACGCGGATCAATTTCTATGTCCAAAAATCCTTTCTCTAAAATTCTGTTTTTTGCAATGTTCATAAAGCTTGTAATAGTATTATTATATACTTATTTATAAAACCTAACTACTATTATTACGGGTGTTAATATCGGGATAACTTACTTATCCCCAGATGGTAAAGGTAATTACACTTGGTTTATCCACTGCTATTAACAAAATGATTCACATGTCTTTTTATAAGTATTGTTCGGTTTAGTTCAGTTTTCAACATTGGTGTATTAACTAATTCACATATTAAAATTTTCACTATCCACTTTTATTGCACTGTGAATTAACAGGGATAAAATGCAAGTGAGTTTTGTGCTTACGCGGAATTCTATTCCGGGGCAGGGAGGTTATTCCATCTGTTTCCACTTTTTGAAAGATAAAAACCCGATTTTTCCACCGGAATTCACGCTTATGCACAGGGGCTTGTGCATTAATAAATTCCTGTTCATTTGTTCCGTTTTGCCTAAATTTTCAAGATTCTGTGGTCCGGAACCCGGAATTTACCAAAATAGCTGATATTATTACGATTAAAGAGGTTTTCCACAATTTGTTCTGATGTTTAATTCCCCTATTTTTGCCTCCCTATAAAATTGAGATTTCAACGGGACCAAACAATTCAACTAACTTAAATTATTATGTCTGTAATTCAACGTATTCGTGACAAAGGTGCATGGATCATCTTCGGGATTATTGCCCTGGCTTTGATTGCATTTATTCTTCAGGATGGGGTTAGACGTGGCGGAAGTACTTTTTCCAATACCTCTACCATTGGCAAAATAAATGGTGAAAAGATAGAAAGAGCAGAGTTTGAAGAGAAATTAGCTCTTCAGGAGCGCATGTATGGCGCGCAGGGAGCACAACGTGAGCAATTGATCGGGTCTACCTGGAACCAGATAGTTGATAAAGTTGTATTAGGCCAGGAATATGATAAACTGGGTCTTCAGGTTACACCTAAAGAATTGACTGATATCCTATTTGGTGAAAACTCTCCTTTAAAACAGGAATTTACAGATCCTAAAACCGGTGAATTTTTGGTGAACAATGCCAAACAGGCATTTGCTCAGATGAAAAAAAGCAAGAACGCAGATCAGATCAAAATGATCAATAGTGTATATATTGAACCAGCAATTCAGCAAACATTACGCGGTAAATACCAGAACCTGTTGGTTCAGGCTGCCTATGTACCAAAATGGATGGTTGAAAAACAACAGGCAGATAATAACGCCTTTGCTTCTTTCTCTTATATATATGTACCGTATCAGGCCGTAAGTGATAGCACCGCTAAAGTTTCTGATGATGAGATCGCCTCATATGTTTCAAAACACAGCAAAGAATTCCGCAAAACAGAAGAAACAAGAAATATCTCTTATGTTACATACAGTTCTGCGCCCAGTAAAGCTGATTCTGCTGCGGTTTTGAATTCTGTATTGAATCTAAAAAGTGATTTTGCCGGAGCAACGGATATTGAAGCTTTTATTTCAAAGAACGGAAGTGATGTTCCGTTTTACAATAGTTATTTCAGTAAAGCAAGAATGCAACAGAGCAATAAGGACTCTCTTACTAAAATCCCGGTAGGGGGAGTATATGGTCCTTATATAGACGGAGCTAATTATGTTGTTGCTAAAATGGTAGGTATAAAACAGTGGCCCGACAGTGTTAAGGTTCGTCATATCCTGATAGGAACAGCAGACCCAAGAAGCGGACAGCAGATCCGCCCGGATACATTGGCCAAGAAACTGATCGACAGTATTGAAACCGCCGTTAAATCCGGAGCAGATTTTAATACCCTCTGTTCTAAATATTCTGATGATGGTAATAAGGATAAAGGAGGTGTTTATGAATTCTTCCCTCAGGGACAAATGGTAATACCTTTTAATGATTACTGTTTTGATAAACCCGTTGGAACCAAGGGTGTTGTAAAAACAGAATTTGGATACCACTATGTAGAAATTCTAGCCCAGAAAACCCCTAGTCCAGCGTATAAAATTGCTTATCTGGCCAAAGCCATCAATGCAAGCAATGAAACCGTTAGTGCGGCCAATACTGCGGCTTCTCAGTTCGCTGTATCAAGTAAAGACCCCAAGAAGTTCAACGAAAACGCGTTAAAAGAGCAAATGGCTATTATGCCCGCAAACGATATCAAACAAAACGATTTCGCTATTCAGGGATTAGGCTCCAGCCGTCAATTGGTTCGTTGGATCTATGAACACGGAGCGGGTGATGTATCAGAACCAACAGAAATAGGAGACCGTTATATAGTTGCTATCATTTCTGCAGTTAATAAAGCGGGAACCGCCTCTGTAGCAGAAGCAAGACCAATTGTGGAAACGATTATCAGAAACGAGAAAAAAGCAAAACAGATCATAGAAACCAAATTCAAGGGTAATACGCTGGAAGCTTATTCTGCCAGCAGCGGAGCACCCATTATGCATGCAGACAGCCTTAGTTTTTCTGCTCCTTTTATTTCAGGTGTAGGAAGCGAACCAAAAATTGTTGGTGCGGCATTTAATAAAACTGTTGCCGGAAAAGCATCAGAACCAATTGCCGGAGCAACGGGTGTTTTTGCTATCAAAGTAGAAACAACCGGAGCAAAACCAACAACAGCCGACCCCGCAACCATTAAATCAGGAATGGTACAAAATGCAAAAATGGCGTCTTACCGCGGAATTGAAGCTTTGAAAAAAGCAGCCACCATTAAAGACAACCGTTCCAAGTTCTATTAATCTGATCTAAGTATACAATATAGCAAGCCCGGCGCCTAAAACGCCGGGCTTTGTTTTACGCATACCGAAACAATGTAAACAGAGAACGCTGTAATTTTGCAGCGTAAATAAACCAGTCATGAGCGAAGTGTTTGTAAATAAAGTGGCCGAAAGCGGATTGATCAGTTTTGATCTGGAAGAATATTATCCCAAAGGAGAGATCAAAATATTTGACCTGAAGGAGTATTTATTTATGGGATTGATCCTGAAAGAAAAAGATTTTCGTGCGGCATTACAAACTACCGACTGGGAGCAATATAAAGAAGCAAATGTTGCCATTACCTGTACGGCAGACGCAATCATTCCGATGTGGGCCAATATGCTGGTAGCATCTTATTTACAACCCGTTGCTTCTAATGTGGTTTTTGGAGATGAAAAAAAATTGATCAA
>CANBSW010000145.1 GCA_947372235.1 Chitinophagaceae bacterium
CTAAAGCGAATCGGTCGGGACGCTGTAGCGACCTGAACGATCATCAGCGTTCCCGATTACGTATCCACTTCAATAATTTTTTTGCTGCACCTTTACAGAAAATAATTTGGCACACAAAGGCACGGGGGCACAGTTTTTTGTTTTCGAATATTTGTGGCCGCTAATTTTTCGGATTTAATCAAAAAAGTTACAATTTCCATCTACTGCAACAAACCGTGCCTCCGTGCCTTTGTGCGAAAATTAAATAGTACATCAATGACCAAGAAAGAACGATACTCACTCATACTCGATTATTTTCAAAAGAACGATCCAGATGCGGAAACGGAATTGTTGTATGATAATCCTTACCAATTATTAGTAGCTGTTATTCTTTCCGCTCAATGCACCGATAAAAGAGTAAACCTTACTACACCTTCCATCTTTGCAAAATATCCGGTTCCCGAAAAAATGGCCAAAGCAACGTTTGATGAATTGTTTCCATTGATACGCAGTATCTCTTATCCCAATAATAAAACCAAGCACCTCATCGGCATGGCCAATATGCTGATAGAAAAATTTAACGGCGAAGTTCCGATGACGGTAGATGAACTGGTTTTATTACCCGGTGTAGGCCGCAAAACAGCGAATGTAATTACCAGTGTGATAGATCAACAACCCAATATGGCTGTTGATACGCATGTGTTTCGTGTTAGTAAACGTTTGGGATTGGTTTCACAAAAAGCATCCACACCATTGGCAGTCGAAAAAGAATTGATCAAACATATTCCAACAGAAATGGTACACAAAGCACATCACTGGTTGATTTTGCATGGACGATATACCTGTTTGGCAAGAAGCCCTAAATGTGAAGGGTGTGGGTTGCAGGGGATGTGTTATTATTATTCGAAGTTGAAGTAGATATTTTTATTGCCACAGATGCCACAGAAAAAAAATACGGGTACTACTCTAAAATAGTATTTGCCCCGGTAGGGGCAACCGCTTTGTAACCACAACAAATATATACCAACAGATGCGCCGGTAGGTGCATAACTGAGGGTGCTATACTTACATGCCAACTGATTTTATAAACGCTCCTATAATTAAATCGTAAAGGTTAGCCCCTACCGGGGCAAATGAATTTTGTAATTCCGCTTTTTGTTACAAAGCGGTTGTCCCTACCGGGACATAGATAGATAGTGAAGATTATTTTACTGATAATGAGTGCTTCTAAAACTATTCACTACTCACAACTGACTACTCACGTCTGCCGCCTCACGCCTCACGATCTCTTCTTCCCCCTCACCAACTCATACGAATGGTCAATAAACTCATGTACTAATTTTCTATTCAATCCACTATCAACCACAATGGTGTTCCAGTGCTTTTTATTCATGTGCCAGCCGGGCAAAACATTTTCAGGATACTCTTCTCTTAATTCAATTGCTTTATCAGGATCACATTTTACATTAAAACGTAGTGGATGATTTTCGAGACCGATCAATAGAAAAACTTTACCCTTTATTTTATACACCAAAGTATCCGGTCCGAAGGGGAGGGTTTCTTCGGCTTCGGGTTTGCTTAAACAATATTCTCTCAGTTCTTCTATATCCATAAAAAAAGCTATGAGCTATTAGCTTCCAGCTACTGGCAAATTATGATATAAAAATCAAATTCTCAGTAACTCAAAGCAGATGGCTCATAGCTTGAAGCTTAAAGCTTGCAGCTGTTTTATAACATCTTACTGATCACATCTACCAGCTCACCCTTGGTAATAGGAATACCCATTACTTTATTATAAGGCTGCGCATCAACCATATATTGGTCGCGGATGATCTTTACCAGTTGTCCGTTGTTGATCTCAGGGATCAATACTTTATCAAAATTCTTGATGATCTCCCCCAGGTTTTTAGGGAAAGGACGTACATAACGTATATGTGCATGACTTACTGCATGACCCTCGGCCTGTAATTGCAGTACGGCACTTTTAATTGCACCATAAGTAGATCCCCATCCAATTACCAATACTTTTCCTTTTTCAGGACCGCTATCAATGGTTTGTAATGGAATATTGTTGGCAACGCCATCTACCTTCGCCTGGCGAACATTGATCATGTGCTGGTGATTCTCAGGCTCATAATTAATGTTTCCGGTGATATCCTGTTTTTCCAATCCACCAATCCGGTGTTCTAATCCCGGTGTTCCCGGAACTGCCCATGGGCGGGCCAGTTTAGCATCTCTTCTGTATGGCTGGTATTTAGGTTCGTCTTCGGCCAGTTCTTTTTTGAAGGTAACAACGATCGGTTTCAGATCTGCTGCATTTGGGAATTTCCATGGTTCGGCACCATTGGCAATATATCCATCACTCAAAATAATTACCGGGGTCATGTGTTCGATAGCAATTCTGGCTGCTTCATAGGCTACTTCAAAACAATCGCTTGGTGTTGACGACGCAATAATCGGCATCGGACATTCACCGTTTCTTCCATAATAAGCCTGCATCAGATCGCTCTGCTCGGTTTTGGTTGGCAAACCGGTTGATGGTCCGCCACGTTGAATATTTACGATCAGCAAAGGAATTTCAAGCATTACTGCCAGTCCCATAGCTTCAGTTTTTAAAGCCATACCCGGACCAGACGTAGAGGTGATACCCAATGCACCACCATAAGCAGCGCCAATGGCCGAAGAAATACCGGCAATCTCATCTTCTGCCTGGAAAGTGCGGATTCCGAAATTTTTGTATTTACTCAGTTCATGTAAAATATCAGAAGCGGGTGTGATAGGATAGGTTCCGAGGAAGATAGGTAATCCGCTTTTTTCGCCGGCGGCTATCAATCCCATGGCTAATGCTTCATTACCCATGATACTCCGGTATAAACCCGGTTCCATTTTTGCCTTGGCTACAGTATAACGGGATGTAAAAGTTTCTGTGGTATCACCGTAATTGTAACCGGCCTGTAATACCTTGATATTACTGTTGAGGATATTGGGTTTTTTACCAAATTTCTCTTTCAGGAATTCGATGGTGGTTTCGAGGTTGCGATTATACATCCAGTAGATATAACCCAATACAAACATGTTTTTTGCCCGGTCTCTTTCTTTATTTCCCAGTTCAGGAAAATCTTTCAGCGATTCGCGGGTTAGTTTGGTTACATCTATTTTGAAAACCTCATAACTGTCTAAACTGCCGTCTTCCAATGGGTTCACACCATCGGGATAATTGGCAAGGCGCAGGTTACGGGCATCAAATCCTTCAATATTTACAATGATCTTTCCGCCAGGTTTAATGGCTTTCAGGTTCACTTTCAGGGCAGCAGCATTCATCGCCACCAACACATCTGCAATATCTCCCGGGGTAAATACCTTATTGGAAGAGAAATGCAACTGAAAACCACTCACTCCCGGAAGCGTACCGATCGGGGCACGGATTTCGGCCGGAAAGTCCGGAAAAGTAGCCAGGTCAATACCCAGCATTGCTGTATTGTTGGTAAACTGCTGACCGGTCAATTGCATACCATCGCCGCTATCACCCGCAAATTTGATTACTACATCCTGTAAAAGCTCGTCTTTTTTAGCCATCGAAGTTTTAATTATGTCCGCGAAGATAAGAATTGACAGCTATCTGTATCACTGATTTTTATCAGTTTATCAACTTGTTATTTTTTATTGTAAAAAAAGCCATTTCTGCAGGATTCCTCCCCAAGTGTTTATATTTACGCCCCCATTATGGGTAAATTGGTATGAAGAACAAGAATGACAGCTTTATTTTGGGTTTTACAGGTGTTTTGATTTTCTTTTACCTGATCAGTTGTGCAGGGGTAACAGATTCGAAGGGGGGTGGTGGAGAGGATAAGCCGCAAACGGTTTCAGATAAATTCGAGCCCAAGACTTTTCTGTACGATAGCACGAAAAAATACATCTACCTAACATTTGATGATGGCCCGCAACACGGCACTGTTACTTGCTTTGAGCTTTGTAAAGAGGAAAAGATCAAGTCCAGTTTTTTTATGGTTGGTCTCCACACAATGCAAAAAAGTGATGGCAGGAAGATCGTTTCTATGATCAGAGAGGGATATCCTCAAACCCTGCTGGCTAACCATAGTTTTACCCATGCCAATGGTAAATACGTCTATTTTTACCAACACCCTCAAATGGCCGGGCAGGATTTTTTCAGGGCTCAGGATACTTTGCATGTTCCTTATAAAATAATCAGACTTCCCGGAAACAGGTCATGGGTAAGGGAGGGTGAGGTAAAAGCTACTAATTTGGTAAGATCTGTAGCCGAATTGTTAGACAGTGCCGGATACAATGTGATTGGCTGGGATGTGGAATGGCATTTTAACCATAAAAATGCCCGCCCCGTACAAACACCTGAAAAACTTGCGGCGGAAGTGGATAGTGCTTTTGCCAGAAATGATACGCACAGCCCCAATCATCTGGTTATTTTAAGTCACGACAGAATGTTCCAACGCCCCGGCGATGCAGATTCGCTGTTGAAATTTATACGCATCCTCAAACAAAACCCACAATATGTGTTTGAAACGGTGGATCATTATCCGGGGTTGAAGAAGTTGAGATAAGTTTAGAGTTTAAAGTTTAGAGTTTAAAGTTTAGAGTTTAAAGTTTAGGGTTTACAGTTTTGAGTTTAGTATTTGGCATAGCCTATTCACCATTCATCATTGCCCATTCACAAATTTTAGATTTTCCTTAAACAAACCCCACAATAAACCCTCCATACTTTACGTATATTTGTACTTAATAAAAAATTACAATTATGGCAATTTTTAAATCAGGCAATCCTACATTAACACAGAAGATGTTTGACAAGAGCATGCACCTGGAAGCTAATATTCAGGGAACCATGAGCGTAAGAGGTGCCATTAATAAGTTTGGATTTTTAATGTTGATGGTGATAGCAGGTGCCGCATACAGCTGGCATTTATTCGAAGAAGGTCAAACCGGAATGGTTTCCACTTTATTGATGGTAGGCATTTTTGGTGGATTGATCACTGCAGTGGCTATTTCATTCAAACCTAATTGGGCTGCTTATCTGGCGCCTTTGTATGGTTTGCTGGAAGGTTTGTTTATTGGCGCAATATCCGCAATGCTGAATGCAGCATTTGCAAAACAATATCCCGGATTGATAATGCAGGCAGTTGGTCTTACGTTTGGTGTGGCCATTGCGATGTTTCTGTTGTATAATTTCCGTGTGATCAAAGCAACAGAGAAATTTAAATCGGTAATCATTGCTTCTACATTGGGAATCGGGATCTTTTACCTGATCACCATTGTATTGGGATGGTTTGGTGTGAATGTGAGCTTTATACACGATAGCAGTATGCTAAGTATTGGTATCAGTTTGTTTATAGTGGCTATTGCAGCATTAAACCTGATCCTGGATTTTGATATGATCGAGCGTGGTGCAGAAATGGGTGCTCCAAAATTCATGGAGTGGTATGGCGCATTTGCTTTACTGGTAACACTGGTTTGGCTGTATATGGAAATACTCCGTTTATTAAGCAAACTGGGAAGCAATAAGTAATTAACTACTTAATGATAATGAAAGCCATTCCGTTTCGGGATGGCTTTTTTGTGCGGGATAGTTTTTGAGGCTTGGCAAATACAAGTAACTTAGTGGGCGTGAGTCGTGAGGCGTCAGTCGTGAGTATTTTTTTATTTCCTTACTCACGACTGATGTCTCACGTCTCACGAAAAACACGAATCTATTATGTATTTCAACCGACAATATTTCACTAACGAAGAACTGGTAAACATTTACCGCAACCTGCTGCTGCCCCGAATGATTGAAGAGAAAATGTTGGTACTGCTGCGTCAGGGAAAGATCAGCAAATGGTTTAGCGGAATTGGACAGGAAGCGATCTCGGTAGGTTGTACACTGGCTTTACAGGAAGATGAATGGATCATGCCATTACACAGAAACCTGGGTGTATTTACTTCACGAAAAATGCCGCTGCATAAATTGTTCATGCAATGGCAAGGCAATAAAGATGGCTATAGCAAAGGGCGTGAAAGGAGTTTTCATTTTGGAAGCAGGCAACATCATATCTGTGGCATGATCTCACATTTAGGTCCGCAATTAGCCATTGCAGATGGTGTTGCATTAGCGTATCAACTCAACAAAGAAAAAAAAGTATCACTAACTTTTAGTGGCGATGGCGGAACCAGTGAAGGTGATTTTCATGAAGCACTCAATGTTGCTGCCGTATGGAACCTGCCGGTAATTTTTGTGATAGAAAATAATGGCTATGGATTAAGTACACCCGTTAACGAACAATACCGTTGTGAAAGTCTGGTTGATAAAGCCAAAGGCTTCGGCATGGAAGGTATTCGCATTGATGGTAATAATGTACTGGAAGTATATGATACAATACGTGGTGTTCGAGATTATTGCATCAATAACCAAAAGCCTTACCTGATTGAATGCATGACCTTTCGCATGCGCGGACATGAAGAAGCCAGCGGTACCAAATATGTTCCCAAAGAATTGTTTGAAGAATGGAGTAGAAGAGACCCCATTAAAAACTATGAACAGTTTTTGGCTGAACAAAATGTGTTAACCGAAATGCAGGTAGCCGATATTCGTAATGAGTTAAGAGGATATATTGAAGAGGAATTGCACAAGACAGCGGATGAAGAAAATTTTGTGGTAGATGAGGAGGAAGAATTGAGAGATGTTTATGCGGCGCAATCGTCAGTCGTGAGTCGTGAGTCGTCAGTAGATACTATTGATTTCTCCAACCCTCTACAGACTACTCACGGCTCACGACTGACGACTCACGAAAAACGATTCGTTAACGCAATACAAGACGCCCTCCACCAAAGCCTTCTCCATCACCCCAACCTCATCCTCATGGGGCAGGATATTGCAGAATATGGTGGTGCTTTTAAAGTAACGGAAGGATTGGTAGAAGAATTTGGAAAAGAACGAATTCGTAATACGCCATTATGCGAAAGTGCCATTGTGGGTGCCGCATTGGGATTGAGTTTGGAAGGATATAAATCTGTGATGGAAATGCAGTTCGCAGATTTTGTTACGGTTGGGTTTAATCAGATCGTAAATAACCTGGCCAAGATGCATTATCGCTGGACACAAAATGCGGATGTGGTAATCCGCATGCCAACAGGTGCGGGTGTGGGTGCCGGACCCTTTCATTCGCAAAGTAATGAAGCATGGTTTACGCATGTGCCGGGATTGAAAGTGGTATATCCTGCAACGCCACATGATGCAAAGGGTTTGTTGATAGCGGCGATCAATGACCCCAATCCTGTTTTATTTTTTGAGCACAAAGCATTGTACAGAAGCATCAGCGGCCTGGTGCCGGAAGAATATTATAAAGTGGAAATTGGCAAAGCAAGAGTTGCCAGAGAAGGAGAAGATATTTCGATCATTACTTATGGTGCAGGATTGCATTGGGCATTGGAGTACCAGGAGCAACATCCGGAAATATCATTGCACATTTTAGATCTGCGAACTTTATTGCCACTGGATTATGATGCCATAAAAAAAGCAGTAGCCAAAACAGGGAAGGTATTGTTATTACATGAAGATACATTAACAGGTGGAATAGGCGGCGAGATCAGCGCATGGATCAGTGAGCATTGTTTTGAATTACTGGATGCGCCGGTGATGCGGTGTGCATCATTGGATACACCGATCCCTTTTAATATGGAATTGGAAAAGAATTTTTTAGCGAAGAGCAGACTGAAGGAGTATGTTGAGAAATTAGTGAAATACTAAACGACACTTATTTCAATACGAGAAGACAAGAGTATTGCTTTGTCAGAGACAAAAAATCAGTTAATCAATCTATTGTATGAAAAAATTTATTTTCACAGTTGTTGTTGTATCACTCTGTATTGTAACCCATGCACAAAAAGCAATCATCAATGGCCGAATAGAATCCGGCACCATTCACGAACTGAGTTTGTTCAGAATAGTGAATAAGATGGATGGCTCATTTGGAAATGAAAATTACGCGCAGGAAATTCCTGTTACTAACGGAAAGTTTCGGATAGAAGTTTCGGTGAACAATCCGGAGATTATTTTTTTATCAGGATCAGATACAATAACAAACCATTCTTTCCGGCAACCACTTTTTATAAAGAATGGATATCGGTTGAATATGGTTTTTCGTTTTAACGGATCTGAGTATATCACTACTACAACAGGCGCTGGTAGCAATGACAATCAAAATCTATCAATCAGCCGCTATGATGGCTTATACAAAATAGGTGAAGAAAAAGATAGTTTGCCCAACAGGCCGCTGGCATATATCAATAGTGAATTTGCAAAAGACAGTATTGCCGTCACAAAATATATTGCTACCAATAAACCCTCGCCCGAATTTGTTGAAGCATGGAAATACCAAATACAGTATTTACTACTCAGCACCTATTATTCATTTGAAGAAGAAAGGAAATTTTATATCAGAGATGCTTATAAGCGGAATAAAGATGCCTGGAAGAAACCGTTGAATGAAATGTTAAGTCGTGTACCATTATCGAACGATATGGCCATGCAGGCGCCGGCTTATCTTTCTTTTATTGATGATTATCTGTTGCGTACTAAAGAGAGTATCGCGGAACAATCAAATACAGATCTGACCGGTATTTTAAAAGAATGGTATGGATATGATAATACAGATAAAAAACAAGAATTCTTTGATGATATAGATAACAGGCTGCGACAAAAAATAATTGAAAAGAAATTTACAGGTAAAACAAAAGAGTTCATGTATGCCACATTGATCGAGCAGGCACTTCATGAAGAATTGATCAGTAATATGGGCGATATCTATCAAACCTTTACCCGACAGTTTCCCGATAGCCGTTTTCGCTTAAGGTTTGATGAACCTGTTTCTGCTATGTTACAGAACCTTCAAAAACCACTTACAGATAAAATGGTATTTGTGCCTAATGATACACCAATGAACACATTTGAAAATGTGTTGACTGCCATGAAAGGCAAAACAGTTTTGCTGGATATGTGGGGAACCTGGTGTGGGCCTTGCAGGGAAGAGATTGCTAAAAACGGTACTGCCTTAAAAACTTATTTCAAAGGGAAGGGAGTTGATTTTTTATATGTTGCCAACTTTGATATTGGCAAAGAGAAAAAATGGAAAGAGCTGATCGCTTACCTGAATATGGAAGGGCATCACCTGATGGCAAATTATAAACTCACAGAAGATATTATGGCAAAACTGAAAGGTACAGGATACCCAACCTATGCCATCATCCATAAAGACGGAACTTATGAATTATCAAAAGCCGGCTATCCTATGGACAGGCAAAAACTGATCGAACAAATTGAGGAATCACTAAAATAAAACCGTGCTTTCGTACCTCTGCGTGAGAATTAATTTGCACACAGAGGCACGAAGGCACAGTAAAACTACTTATGAAAACAACACTGATTAAAAACCTGATCACTATTTGCGTAGTTAGTTTATCTGTAAATGTTTTCGGGCAAAACAAACCTTCCATCTCCAACCCTAATGCAGCTTATCAGCCACCGGTATTTACCGATGCAGATCGTTATCAAAAATTGCAGCCATTGTTTCCTTTGGTTGCAAAAATTTACAAAGAGTATGCAGAGAAAAATCATTTTCCAGGTTTTGCATTTGGCATTGTGCTGGATGGAAAATTGGTGTTTTCCGGCAGTGGTGGTTATACGGATATTGATAAAAAAACAAATGCTTCTGCAAAGTCGATGTTCCGAATTGCTTCTATGAGTAAAAGTTTTACGTCGATGGCTATTTTAAAATTACGTGATGAAGGCAAGCTAAAACTGGATGATCCTGTTTATCAATATATCCCTGAAATGAAGGGACAGAAATTAACTACTGATGCTCCTGAAATAACGGTTCGAAATTTATTAACGCATTCAGCAGGCTTTCCAGAAGACAATCCCTGGGGTGATAGACAACTGGCTGATACGGATGCAGACCTGATCGCACTCATCAAAAAAGGAATCAGTTTTTCCAACGATCCGGGATTGAGTTATGAGTACAGCAATTTAGGTTTTGCGATGTTGGGTTATATCATTAAAAAAGTAAGCGGCATTCCTTACAGTGAATACATCGCTAAAAATATCTGGAAGCCATTGGGTATGCAACAGGCAGAATGGGAATATACCAAAGTACCCACAGAACAACTGGCACATGGTTATCGATGGATCAATGATCACTGGCGTGAAGAAGCTTTATTGCATGATGGTATTTATGGCGCAATGGGTGGGATGATCACATCAATAGAATCTTTCAGTAAATACGTGGCATTACACCAATCTGTATGGCCTGTAAGAAATGATGCAGAACAAGGGCCGGTAAAAAGAAGTTCCATTCGCGAAATGCAACAGCCATGGCGATTTGCATCTTTGAATGCAGCGTATAAATATCCGAGTGGAAGAGACTGTCCGCAAACAGGGGCATATGCTTATGGATTAAGGTGGACAAAAGATTGTGAAGGAAGAGAAACGGTTGGTCATACCGGCGGTTTGCCTGGCTTTGGCAGCAACTGGGTTATCTTACCTGAATATGGGTTGGGTGTGATGTTCTTTGCCAATGCAACTTATGCAGCTACCTCACTGGCTAATGTGATGGTATTGGATACGTTAATACGGACTGCAAAATTATTACCACGTCAATTACCACCTTCTGCCATACTCACACAAAGAAAAAATGAATTAATAAAACTCTTGCCAAATTTTAATGGCATTACTACATCAGGCATTTTTGCCGAA
>CANBSW010000146.1 GCA_947372235.1 Chitinophagaceae bacterium
AATATTCTTTTAATGCCATTTCTAAGCAATTCATAGCATTATTTATGTCATTTAAATTTAATACGTATGCTAAACGTACTTCTTGCTTACCTAAACCGGGGGTTCCATAGAAGCCGGTAGCGGGGGCCAGCATCACAGTTTCATTATTATACGAGAAACTTTCGAGCAGCCATTGACAAAATTTATCTGCATCATCAATCGGTAATTTAGCGATTGCGTAAAAAGCACCACCGGGGTTTGGACAGAATACACCATCCATCGCATTTAGCCGTTTCACAATCAAATCTCTTCTGGATTTATATTCTGCTTTGGTAGTATCAAAATAATCAGCCGGAAGATCAATCGCAGCTTCACCGGCAATCTGGGCAAAACTGGGTGGACTTAATCTTGCCTGTGCAAATTTCATCACAGCATCCAGTACGGTTTTATTTTTGGTGATGAATGCACCGATCCTTCCACCACAAGCGCTGTAACGTTTGCTGATCGTGTCCATAATAATCACATGATCATCAACACCTTCAAGGTGCATGGCACTGATCTGCTTGCCCTCATAACAAAACTCACGGTAAGCTTCGTCTGAAAACAGGTATAGATTGTGTTTTAAGATCAATGCTTTCAACTGCTGCATTTCTGCATCGGTATATAAATAACCGGTTGGATTATTGGGGTTACAGATCATAATACCCTTGGTTCGGGGTGTGATCTTTTTCTCAAACTCATCGATGGCTGGTAAGGCAAATCCATTTTCTATATGAGACGTAATGGGAACGACGGTAACTCCTGCAGCTACTGCAAAACCATTGTAATTGGCATAGAATGGTTCGGGGATGATCACTTCGTCACCTGCATCCAGACATGCTAAAAATCCAAACTGAATGGCCTCACTTCCACCGGTGGTAATGATGATCTCATTATGATTTACATGTATGCCAACACTTTCATAATAGCTTACCAGCTTTCTGCGATAGCTTTCGTTACCCGCGCTGTGACTGTATTCCAGCACTTTAAAGTTACTGTTGCGCACAGCATCCAATACCATTTTAGGTGTTTCAATATCGGGCTGGCCAATATTAAGATGATATACTTTGGTGCCTCTTTTTTTTGCAGCTTCTGCGTAAGGAACCAGTTTGCGGATGGGTGAAGCCGGCATTGCCTGACCTCGATGGCTTATCTGTAACATAAAGCAAAGATACTTGCGGGTAACAGGTATACAAAACAAAAAACGCAACCGGCGTGGCTGCGTTTTTAAAACTTTTTGAAAAAAGAGTTATTTACTTTTTCCTTTGGCAGGTGCAGTAACAACTT
The DNA here is from genome assembly GCA_947372235.1 of Chitinophagaceae bacterium. GTDB lineage: Bacteria > Bacteroidota > Bacteroidia > Chitinophagales > Chitinophagaceae > Sediminibacterium. The sequence continues at coordinate 1,306 of CANBSW010000146.1, forward strand.
CACCATCAATGGTTAGGGTAACAGGTAATCCTGTATTCACAAATTTTACATTCACATTTTTTTTGAAAATACCCATATTGACTGCGTTGTAGGTAACTTTTATGCTGCTGGATTTCCCTTTTAAAATAGGGTCCTTACTGTAAACCGGGGTAGTGCAGCCGCATTCTGCATTGGCAAACTCAATAACAGCAGGCTTTGCACCGTTATTGGTGAATGTAAAAACATAAGTGGCAGGAATATTTTGTTTGATCTTGCCAAAACTGTGTGTGGTCTCTTTAAATGTAATATCGCCTTGTGCATTAACGGTTAAAGCAGTACCAATTATAAGGCAAAGGAGGAGGTATATTTTTTTCATAATTTTATTCTTGTCTGTTTATTTTAATCGGTTTATTGTTGTGGTGCAGCGGGAATGCCTTCTCCGCTAAATCTTGTTTGCTTGGTTAATCCGCTTGAAAAATTAATATCAGTAAAACGGGTAAAAGGTCCCGTTACACTGCCATTAAACTGAATAGTAACTTTTACCGTTTCTCCTGGAGCAAACTTCTGGTTGGGCGTAAAATTGGGTGTAGTACAGCCACAACCTGCATGTGCGTTCTCCAAAGTCATCGTTTCGTTGCTGATATTTTTGATTTCAACAACATAACTAACAGGTTTACCAACGGTTATTTTACCAAAATCAAATTCTGCATTTTTGAATTCCAGCAGTTTTACAAAAGGATCCGGAGGTGTGGCAGGTGAGGAATTTTGACTGGTTTGTGCTTTTAAGAAAAAACCAGCTAATACCAGTATCAGCAAAAGACCTGTTTTTTTCATATTTGTGTGTTTAAGTGATAAAATTACTGAATTGGTTCAGATTAACTCTGTACAACAATGCTAAATTCATGCCATAATCTTATTTTGTAGGGTATTTGGCCTGGATTATTTTAATTGCAATGTTGGAACGTTGAACATCAATTTTCAACAGCTGCTAATTTCCGTAAGCCTATTCGCTATCTAATGTTATTTTTGTTTTATGGAACAAACACCTTCATTGGGATATAAGGACGATATGCTTTCGTTTGAGGGCTTCCGGAATACTATTTTACAGGATTACAGAACCGCAGTAGTTAGCCGCGAAGTGAGTTTGTTGGGACGAAGGGAAGTATTAACCGGCAAAGGAAAATTTGGCATTTTTGGTGATGGTAAGGAAGTGGCGCAGTTGGCCATGGCAAAGTTTTTTCAGCCGGGCGATTTTCGCAGCGGTTACTACCGCGACCAGACCTTTATGTTTGCAGCAGGACTTGCCAGCGTAGAACAATTCTTTGCGCAATTATATGCCGATCCGGATGTTAAAAATGATCCATTCAGTGCCGGCCGTCAGATGGATGCGCATTTTGCCACCCGTTTTGTAGATGAGAATGGCAATTGGTTAGACCTTGCCAATCGTAAAAATATTTCTTCTGATATGGCTCCTACGGCATCCCAGATGCCAAGAGCTTTAGGTCTTGCATTTGCTTCCAAATGTTTTCGAAGTTCCAAGCACGCTGTTGAACTTGAATCTTTGAGTCATAACGGTAACGAAATCTGTTTTTGTACCATCGGTGACGCCAGTACCTCTGAAGGGCATTTTTGGGAAACTATTAATGCGGCTGGTGTATTACAGGTTCCTTTAGCTGTATTTGTTTGGGATGATGGATATGGAATTTCTGTCCCTAAAAATTTTCAAACCACAAAAGGCTCTATTTCGGAAGCCATAAAAGGATTGGAAAAAGAAGACAACACAAACGGTATCCGCATCTACAAATTAAAAGCATGGGATTATGCCGGCATGTGCGAAGTGTTTGAAGAAGCGTTACAGCGTGTGCGTGAAGACCATGTACCGGTTCTGTTTCATGTAGAAGAAGTTACACAGCCCCAGGGCCACTCAACCAGCGGAAGTCATGAAAGATATAAAAGTGCGGAAAGGTTGGATTGGGAAAAAGAATGGGATTGTATCAAAAAAATGAGAGAGTGGTTAATAGAGACCGCTTTGGCAAATACAGACGAATTATCAGAAATAGAAGCAGGAGCCAAAGAATATGTTCGTAACAGCAGAAACAAAGCATGGGAAAAATACCAGGCACCTATTAAAGAATGGGTTGAACAGGCAGTAGAAATGATCAGGGGAATGATGGTAAATGATATGGAGAAATACAATCATTTACAAATGCTGGCAAATGATCTTGATGCCAGCAGAGAACCTTTGCGGCGTGATATTTTGCGTACGGTTTCATTAGCCATGGAAACTGCACCGTTTTCTCCCTCAATGGAAGAGTTAAAAACATTCTATCAAAATTTACTGGATACCAATCGCAAATTATATAACAGTGATCTCTATAATGAAGGCCCTAAAAGTGCTTTGGCAGTAGAAGAGATCAAACCATTGATTTCTTTTGATGCGGTTGCTGTAAATGCGTATGAAGTATTGAATAAATATTTTGATGCATTATTTGATCACAATCCAAAAGTGTATGCTTTTGGAGAAGATGTGGGCCATATTGGTGATGTAAACCAGGGCTTTGCCGGATTGCAGGATAAACATGGGGCAGACAGGATACTGGATACGGGCATCAGGGAATTGACCATTGTTGGACAGGCCATAGGAATGTCATTGCGGGGATTAAGGCCTATTGCAGAAATACAATACTTAGATTATTTATTATACGGCTTACAGCCATTGAGTGATGATGTAGCAACAACGCATTACAGAACCAAGGCGCAACAGAGCTGTCCATTAATTATCAGAACACGCGGCCATCGTTTGGAAGGTATCTGGCATAGCGGATCTCCGATGGGGATGATTATTAATTCTTTGCGTGGCGTGTATGTATGTGTGCCAAGAAATATGGTACAGGCTGTTGGGATGTACAATACTTTATTGCAGGCCAATGATCCTGCCATTGTGATCGAATGTTTGAATGGATATCGTTTAAAAGAAAAAGCGCCATCTAATTTACTGGAGTTCACAGTTCCATTAGGTGTGCCTGATGTGATCAGAGAAGGAACAGATGTTACAATAGTTACCTATGGATCTATCATTCGTATTGTAGAAGATGCGGCAGAGCGTTTACAGAAACTGGATATCAGTTGCGAAGTAATAGATGTGCAAACTTTATTGCCTTTTGATATCCATCATAAAATACTCGACTCCTTAAAGAAAACAAACCGTATTGTTTTTGTAGATGAAGATGTGCCGGGTGGTGCTGCGGGCTATATGTTTAGTCAGGTAATAGAAGGGCAGAAAGCATTTCAATGGTTGGATGTTGCTCCAAGAACCATTACTGGTCAGGCACACAGACCAAGCTACGGAAGTGATGGGGATTATTTTAGCAAACCGAATGCAGAAGATATTATTAATGTGATACAGGAGATGATGAAGGAGTAAGGTTTTTTTTAGCCGCAGATTAACAGATTATACAATTAGAATTTGAAGAAAATAGCCACAGAAGCCACAGATTTACACAGATTTTTCTGTCTATGTCTGTGGCTTCTGTGGCTATTTATTTTACGAATAATATTATATCAACAAACAAATTGTAAATGTGATATAGGAAATGACGAGTGAATAATAGAATTTGTAAATGTATTAACAGAAACCAATTATGGTCTGCAATATCTTTCAGTATTGTACCTTATAGCAAGACTTTATTGTTCAGCAAATGATGACAGCAGACCAAATCAATCGCCTCATACTGTTTTCTTTTTTAGGTATCAGTCTTTTCATTTTACTGGAAACATATGTACTTCCCTTCGATAAATCGAAGGGAGTTGTTATTACTAAAACAGAAAGGAGCATATCCAGGATACGTCTTTCAATTTTCAGAATACAAACTGAAAAAAGCACGATTACGGTTCCTCCTATAGCATATAATGAAATCATGGAAAATGATACCATCGAAATTAGCAGGTCTCTTATTACGCATACTGTTCAGAAAGTTTCAGTTTACAGAAAAGGAGAGGATTATAGTTGGCGTATCGGATTTATTTCTTTAGGTGGACTTGATTATCTGATATTGCTAATTATCAGTCATATACTGTATCTCGCTCTTTTTTATAAGAAACTAAAAAGTGCTCAGAAGAAAAGGGATATCACTATTTTTCTTTCTTTTATTTCGATACTGTTTCTTCTGTTTTGCTTTTTGTTTGAGTAGGTATTTTATCAAAAAGAATGAAGCGGATATAATGAAGGGGTAAGATTTTTTTATAATCTGCGAATCTGCGGCTTTTTTTTATCAATCAACAAACAAATCATTCAACTCTTTTGTAGGAATCCAACATTCTTCTTTCTTCCCAAACCAGTTGTATCGGTTCTTTGCGATCCAGTTATACACGCCATTTCTAATAAAAGAAGGAATGATCAGAAATACAGATAACAGCGACCAAAGTCCATTTAGTTTTTTTGCTACTCTTAGAGCAGCTGTTGATTGCGTATACACTTTCCCATTCTCAAACAAAATAAAAGAACCAAACTCTTCAGTAGGTAAATTATTTTCCTGTAATAACTGTTGCCCGATCTCACTCTGCAAAGAAGCAAACCGAAAATAATGTTTGGGATCGTGTTTAATGATGAACTGCACACTGCCCGTGCAAAGATTGCATACACCATCGAAGAAGATGATGGGGTGGGGAAATGCGTGAATGCTTAACATATTGGTAGGTTAAAATGAAAAGTTTGGGGTTTGGGGTTTGGAGTTTGGAGTTGTTGAACCCCAAACTCCAAACTCCAAACCCCAAACCTCCTATCCCATATTATGAAACACCTTATTCACGTCTTCATCCTGTTCTAATCTTTCGATGAGTTTACTTACATCATCGGCTTGTTCATCGGTAACGGGAACGGTGGTGGTAGGAATCCATTCGAGTTCAGAACTGATTGGGGTTAGACCTTTTTCTTCCAGCTCTTTTTGCAGCTTTCCAAAATCTACAAATGCACAACGTAATACAATGATGGGGTTTCCCTGGTCGTCATTACTTTCTCCCAGTTCATCTAAACCATGGTCAATCAGGTCTAATTCAAGATCGTCAATATGCAGTCCTTCAGGCTTTAATTTGAAAACACCCATTTTCTTAAACTGAAAGCTTACGCTTCCGCTGTTTCCCAATGCGCCATGTCCTTTGTTGAAATGACTTTTTACGTTGGCTACTGTACGAACGTGGTTATCAGTTGCTGTTTCAACTACAAGAGCCACACCGTGAGGTGCATATCCTTCATATAGAACTTCTTCATAGTTACTGGTATCCTTACCCATTGCCCTTTTAATGGCCGCTTCTACACGGTCTTTGGGCATGCCTACACTCTTGGCGTTCTGAAAACAACGGCGCAGGGCGGGGTTGGTGGCAGTATCTGGTCCACTGGCTTTTACGGCAATTACAATTTCTTTCCCTATTCGGGTAAACTGTTTGGCCATTTTATCCCAACGGGCAAACATGGTGGCTTTACGTACTTCAAAAATCCTTCCCATAAAATCTGTTTTAATGAAAGCTTTCGTTTTTCAGGCTGCAAAAATAGGTTAAGTGGGCACATAAAAAAAGCCCGCGGTTTCCCGGGGCTTTTGTGATCAGTCAGGTTGATTATTCAAAATCAGAAGCTTTGGGTAAAATATCACCCAGATTAACCAGCTTACTGTTCTTTTTGCTATATCCAAAGTATACAATTAATCCTACGATCATCCATACCAATGCACTTAGTAATGTTTCTTTTGGTAATGATACGATCATGGCTGTACAAACAATCATACCCAATATTGGAACCAATGGAACCAATGGGGTTTTGAATGGACGAATCCTGTCCGGATCATTTCTTCTCATTACCCAAACACCTACACAAACGAGTACAAAGGCGAATAAGGTTCCGATACTGGTTAAATCACCCGCTACACTGCCCGGAATAAAGGCAGCAAATGCACCTACAAATACAAACAGGATCAGATTTGATTTATACGGAGTTCTGAATTTAGGATGCAGATCAGAGAACATTTTTGGTAAAAGTCCATCTGTAGACATGGTGTAGAACACACGGCTTTGCCCCATCAACATTACCAATATCACCGAAGAAAAGCCGGCAAGAATGGCGATGGTAACAGCTTTGGCCAACCATCCGTAACCAGCCATATAGGTTTCAATGGCATAAGCAACAGATGCTTCTTTACCTGATTTCACGAAATCGGTGTAAGGAGCCACACCGGTTAATACATAAGAGAAAAGTATGTATAAAATGGTACAGATCACCAATGACCCCAGGATACCGATAGGCATATCTCTTTTAGGATTTTTGGCTTCCTGAGCGGCGGTTGACACAGCATCAAAGCCAATAAAGGCGAAGAATACAATAGCTGCGCCGGTAAGTACACCTCCATATCCATGCCTGAAAAAGTCGGTATAACTATAGGACGAACCATCCGGTTTTATGGCAGGAGGTGCATCAGCAGGGATAAAATAAGGACTATGGTTGGCGGGATTGATAAATTTCCATCCTACCACAATAAATACCACAACGATGGCAACTTTTACAAACACGATGATGGCGTTTACGAAAGCAGACTCTTGTGTACCCTTGATCAGCAACAGGGATAACATCAGCAAAATAAATAAAGCCGGAACATTCATGATACCGGTGTGCATTACGTTGGCTGCATCCAGTGCTTTTTCAAAAGGGGAGTGGCACCATTCGTAGGGTATCGATCCCAGGTTATACTGCGTTAGCAGTTTATTCAGGAATTCGCTCCAGGCAATGGAAACGGTTGCCGCACCCAGGGCATATTCCAAAATCAAAGCCCAACCAATAATCCAGGCAATTAACTCACCCATAGTGGCATAGGCATAGGTATATGCACTACCAGCAATAGGGATCATGGATGCAAACTCTGCATAACACAAACCGGCAAAAGCACAGCCAATGGCGGCAACGATAAATGACAGTGTAACGGCGGGTCCGGCGTGTTCGCCGGCGGCAGCTGCCGTTCTTACAAATAAGCCGGCTCCAATAATGGCGCCAATGCCCAATGCAATAAGGCTACCAGCACCGAGGGTACGCTTCAATCCTTTTTCGGAATCAGCGGCCTGGGCCATTAAGCCATCCAATGATTTTTTTCTGAATAAACTCATAGTACAGTTAGTTTGGGTTTCTATTAATAAAACGTTTTGGCAAAATAGTCATTTCTTCTTTTACTAGGTCAAAAGTTTTATAAACAGGTGAATAGGGTTCGGAAGGGCCATTTCAGTAGAAATCTTATATTGCGAGACTAATTTGTGTGCGATCATGAACAAATCAAACCGGCTTACAGTATATATTATTATTTCCATGATAGCCGGTATTGGTCTTGGCTATCTGGTACATACACAGTCCAGTCCGGATTTTATCAAGTCATTCTCCACAAATATCAAGTTGCTGACCACTATTTTCCTGAGGTTGGTGCAGATGATTATTGCCCCATTGGTATTTTCAACGCTTGTGGTAGGCATTGCCAAACTGGGCGATCTGAAAACGGTGGGAAGGGTGGGAGGTAAAGCGATGTTATGGTTTGTAACAGCATCGTTAGTTAGTTTGTTGTTGGGTATGTTACTGGTAAATCTTTTTAAACCGGGAGCGGGAATCGATCTTAGTAATGCAGATATAAGCGGTGCCAAAGACCTGGTTGGAAAAACACAGGAATTCAATATCCAGAAATTTGTTGAACATGTATTTCCTAAGAGTGTGATTGAATCGATGGCCAATAATGAGATCCTGCAATTGGTGATCTTCAGTATTTTCTTTGGGATAGCAACTGCAGCCTTGGGCGAGAAAGCCAAAGTGGTGGTAAAAGCATTGGATGCCGTAGCACATATCATTCTAAAAATGGTGGGCTATGTAATGAATTTTGCACCGGTGGGTGTGTTTGGTGCTATCTCAGCAGTGATTGCTACGAAAGGATTGGAAGTGTTTTTATTCTACGGAAAATATCTACTCTATTTTATTACAGGTATTGCGGTATTATGGGCCGTATTAATATTGGTTGGATTTATTGTTCTGGGTAAAAGATTGCCTGAATTATTAAAAAGAATATTCCCCCCACTCATCATCGCATTTAGCACCACGAGTAGTGAAGCCGTGTTTCCTAAGTTGACAGATGAATTGGAAAAATTTGGATGTAAGGATAAGATCGTTGCCTTTATTCTTCCCTTAGGTTATTCTTTTAATCTGGATGGAAGTATGATGTATATGACCTTTGCCAGCATTGCCATTGCACAGGCATATGGTATTCAGCTTGATCTGGGTACACAGTTAACCATGCTTATCGTATTGATGTTAACCAGCAAAGGAATTGCCGGTGTACCCCGCGCCTCATTGGTGGTGGTAACTGCCACCTGTGCCATGTTTCATATTCCGCCGGAAGGCATTGCGCTGATATTGCCGATCGATCATTTCTGCGATATGTTCAGAACGGCCACTAATGTATTGGGAAATGCACTGGCTACCAGCGTGGTGAGCAAATGGGAAAACTCTTTAGAACCGGCATCACAAACCAATAGCTAATTATGTTATCAGATATTATCTTATCCGCCGCATTTCACTGGAGCCAGTTATTACAACCACAGTTCTATATTGAGCATGGTGGATTATGGCTTTTATTGTTTGTTGTATTTGCCGAAACCGGTTTGTTTGTAGGGTTCTTTTTACCCGGCGACAGTCTTTTATTTGTTGCCGGAATTTATAGCGCCAATATTGCCAATGAAGTTTTTCCCACGGGTGATAACGAATACCTTCAATTGGTAATTCTGCTGGTATTTATTTCAATGGCAGGGATTGCCGGTAATACAGTTGGTTATTGGTTTGGAAGAAAAGTGGGTCCGGCCATGTATGGGTGGAAAGAAAATATTTTATTCAAACAAAGATATCTCACCGAAGCACATGAGTTCTATGAGAAACATGGGGGTGGTGCGATCATTGTAGCAAGGTTTATTCCTATCATCAGAACTTTTGCGCCAATTGTTGCAGGGATAGTGCAGATGGACAGAAAGAAATTTGTATCCTATAATATCATTGGTTGCGTTGCATGGGTTTTCAGTATGTTGTTTGCAGGACATTTTTTACAGAAATGGATCTTAGCCGAATTTGGGTTTGATCTGAAAGATCATCTTGAGATCATAGTACTCGGAATTGTTTTGGTAACCACCGCGCCAGTACTGGCTAAACTTATGTTCAACAAAAAGAAATCTGTCTAATATTTTATTACCGTATGACAACTACACAAAAACAATTCGGCATTTTATCTTTGCCTGTAATTGTAGGTGCCTTAGGTTTTTTTGTGGATGTGTATGATCTGCTTTTATTCTCTATTATCCGTAAGCCAAGCCTGGCCTCACTCGGATTATCTCCTGAAGAGGTTTTAACCAAAGGCGAACTCATCATCAGTGTTCAAATGA
>CANBSW010000147.1 GCA_947372235.1 Chitinophagaceae bacterium
GTGCTTTCTGAATAAATGGCATTCCATGCTTCGTTTTCGGAATTGAATTGTTTGAAGCAGAGTTTTTCTGTGATATGATGAATGTCTGTATTTACCAATAACTCTCCTTCATCCACAATAATTATTTTATCGATCAAACTATCCAGATCACGAATTTGATGTGTGCTGATTATCACACATCTGTCGTCATTGATGGTAGCAGCCATCATTTTCCGGAATTGACGTTTGGAAGGGATATCCAATCCGTTGGTTGGTTCATCCAATATTAACAGATCAGTATTTGCCGCAATACCCAGAGCGATCCAGGTTTTCTTTTTTTGTCCGTAGCTCATTGCTTTCAAATTAACCAAGGGCACTTCCAGTTCTTTCAACAGGCCTATAAATTGTGTTTTATTGAATTGGGGATAGAAAACGGCATAGTCATCCGCAAAAGCGATCACATCAATATCGGGTGTATCAATCTCTTCAGGGATAAAGAATATTTTCTCTAAAAAGGATGGTCTTCGTTGCGATGGATCAAATCCTAAAACATTTACTTTACCATTACCAGGAAAAACCAAGCCTGCGATCAGTTTTAATAAGGTTGATTTGCCGGCACCGTTTTTTCCCAACAGTCCATAAATAAAGCCTTTCTCAACAGAAAGCTGGAGATGCTCATAGAGTGGCTGCTTTTTGCGGTACCCAAAATCTACTGATGAAAATTGAATCATAAACAAGTGTATTAGTGTAGTAGTACACTGTAAATGTATAAATCATTTTCAATCCGCCAAATTATTTTTGGGTAGAGAAGCTAATATGTGTTCGGTTAGCAAAGATTTTTTACATTTGACGCCTGCAACGCTGCAATCAAATGTGGCGTTGTATTTTTTTTGACTCTTTTAAACCGATTGATTATGAGTGATAATACTATGTATGTAACAAAAGAGACATTTGACAGACTGCGTGAAGAGCTGCACCATATGAAAGCCATCGACCGCCCTGCCTCTTCCCGCGCCATTGCGGAAGCCAGAGAAAAAGGTGACCTCAAAGAAAATGCAGAATATGATGCTGCAAAAGAAGCTCAGGGTATGCTTGAAGCTAAGATCAAACAACTCGAAGGCGCCATTGCCAATGCCAAAATTGTAGACACAAATTCTATCGATACCAGCAAGGTTACTATCCTTACCAAAGTAACCATTACCAATTTGGCCACGAAAAAAACCGTGACCTACCAGCTTGTAGGCGAAAAAGAAGCAGATTTGAAACTGGGTAAAATTTCAGCCGCTTCACCCATTGGTAAAGGTTTAATGGGAAAAGTGATTGGCGAAGTAGCCGAAATTCAGGCTCCTAATGGGGTTTTGAAGTTTAGGGTGGAGGAGATTACTATCTAATCTCACCCCCCAGCCCCCTAAAGGGGGAGTTGAAAAACATATTTATAGCATAGAATTTATCGAATAAATCAAATCTTCTTTTGAAAACAAAATCAATTCCCCTTTAGGGGGCTAGGGGGTATGACAATATTTTCAAAAATCATTCTTGGAGAAATTCCATCTTATAAAATTGCAGAGAACGAAAAATTCTTTGCCTTCCTTGATATTTTCCCTTTGGTAAAAGGGCATGTATTGGTAGTACCTAAAACAGAGACCGATAAATTCTTTGATCTGTCGGATGATTACCTGAGTGAAATACTCGTTTTTGCAAAACCCATTGCCTACGCTATCGAAAGATCATTCCCCTGTAACCGTTGCGGCATCAGCGTTGTGGGGTTGGAAGTACCGCATGCACATCTACATCTCATTCCTATTAATAGTGCAGATGACTTGAATTTTAACCGGCCCAAATTGAAATTATCTGCTGAGGAGTTGAAAGAGGTGCAGGAAAAACTGGTAGAAGAGTTAAAAGTGAATAGTTAATAGTATAACTAGAGCTTTTAACTATTCACTTTTAACTCTTAACTATAATCTATCTCTTCTTCACCCTATCCGGGTTCTTTGCAATAAACTCATCCCATCCCTTCAACCCCTTAACCGCAGCTTTTCCAAGAATAGAAGAAGTTTGATAATAATGGCAAAGCGCCACCGCCAAAGCATCTGTTGCATCAAAATATTGCGGCTTTTCTTCTATGTTGAGGGTGCGTTGCAACATTTTCCAAACCTGGTCCTTATCAGCATTACCATTGCCTGTGATGGATTGTTTTACTTTTTTGGGAGAATATTCCGTAACCAGAATCTTTGCCTGCATAGCCGCAGCAATAGCCACACCCTGTGCCCTTCCCAGTTTGAGCATACTTTGAACATTCTTTCCAAAAAAAGGTGCTTCAATGGCAAAAGTAGAGGGCTGGTATAGTTTGATGAGCTCACAAACTTTGGTGTGGATCATGTTCAACCGCGCATAAATATCTTTTTCTTTGGTAAGTTTTAAAACATCCATCAAGATCACTTGCGGCTGATTATTATTTATTCGTAACAAAGCATACCCCATTAACTGGGTACCGGGATCTATGCCGAGGATGATCTCTTGCTTTTTCATTCGGAGGTGAAAATACGGGTGAATGGGCAATGGGCAATGGGCAATTGTGAGTCGTGAGTCGTGAGTCGTGAGTCGTGAGTCGTGAGTCGTGAGTCGTGAGTCGTGAGTCGTGAGTCGTCAGTTTTGCTGCGCAAGATATTCACCATTCACCACTCATCACTCACGACTGACGATTCACGTCTCACGCTTTTCTATCTCACCACTAACCCCGTTCTTTGCAATGCATTAAACCCTATCTCCTGAATAAGAAACTGAAAATATTCCTTAATTATTTTGTTGGGCCAATACTTTTTGTATGGTTATCCTATTCAATATACCGTCAAATTCAAAAGCAGGGCGAGGTTCAGCAATCATGGGACCTGATTAAAGCTGCTTTTTCAGGACAGCAATTCAATAAACTGTTAACTGTAATAGGGTTGATGTTTGTAAACTGGGGGATCGAAGCTAAAAAATGGCAGTTCCTGGTAAGCAGTATTCAGGATATTTCTTTTATAAGGTCGTTTCGGGCAGTTTTTTCAGGACAGGCTCTGGGGTTTAGCACAATTAACGGTTTAGGAGAACCTGCCGGCCGCTCTATTTATCTGGATGAAGGCAATCGTTTAAGAGGCGTTGTTCTATCGTTTGTAGGAAGCATGAGCCAGATTGTTGTCACTTTTGTAATGGGTATTTTGGCGTTGGTATATATGCGCCTGTATATTCTCGATAATACACATCAATTAAAAGGACTTTCTGTATTCTGGGTTGACAGCCTTATCTATTCAATTACAGCAGGAATTATTGTATTTATCCTCCTGTATTTCCGTTTATCATGGCTGGTTCAATTATTGGAAAAAATCCCTTTAATTGCCAGATATAAATTCTTTATTCAGAAGCTGGAAGATTTTCACTGGAAGGAATTAACAAAAGTTTTAATCTTTTCAGTCTGCCGGTACGTTATATATGTAATTCAGTATATAATTCTCTTCCAGGTATTTGATGTAAACCTGTACTGGATGGATACTGCCGCTATGATCTGTGTGATGTTTTTGGTTTTGTCGATCATACCTAGTATTACATTGGTAGAGCTGGGGTTCAGGGGTAAATTGAGTGTAGAATTATTCGGATTGTTAAGTTCCAATACTGTAGGCATCGTTGCTACGGCGGCAGGTATCTGGATCATTAACATTATCATACCTGCCATTGCAGGTAGTTTGTTTTTACTTGGGATCAGATTATTTAGAAATAAATGAGTTGGATTAGTGAAAAAAATTGCAATTGTATTCTGTTTGATAGTATCCCTGGGCTGGCAAACCATGTCTACAAATGATCAGTTTTGTGGGCTGCGTAATTATGCTTTTCAGGAAGGTGAAAATATTACTTTCAATGTTTTCTATTCTGTGATCGGGATCTATATTAATGCTGGTTCAGCAAATTTCTCAGTTACTGCTGATCAGTTCAATAACCGCCCTGTATACCATGTGGTGGGTTCTGGTAGTTCTAATCCCAGCTACGACTGGATCTTTAAAGTACGCGATAAATATGAATCATTTATTGATACAGCTACTCTTCAACCCCTGAAATTTCTGCGCGATATTAATGAGGGAGGTTTTAAGAAAACAGAGAATATCACATTCAATCACAAAACAGGATCGGCTGTAACTTCAGAAGGAACATTTAAAGTGCCTACCTGTATACAGGATGTGTTGAGTTCAATTTACTATGCCCGTAATATCGATTTTAGTAAATACAAACCCGAGGATAAAATTCCTTTTTCTATGTTTTTAGATAATGAGGTATTTAATCTCTATATCAAATACCTGGGTAAAGAAGTGGTTAAAACCAAATATGGAAAATTCAATGCCATCAAATTCAAACCACTGCTTGTAAAAGGAACCTTGTTTGAAGGTGGCGAAAAAATGACAGTATGGGTTAGCGATGATGCCAACCATATTCCCCTGCGCATAGAAAGCCCTATTGTAGTAGGCAGTGTAAAAGTAGATATGATGCAATACCGAAACCTTCGTTACCCGCTCAGCTCAATGATCAGTTTTAACCATTAGAGGGAATGGAATCATTCTCTGCACCAAACCGGTTAAGATCTGAATGCCTGTAAGCATACATACAAATAAAAACGGTGTTAATTACGGCCAGACAAAATCCAAAGAATACTCCTCCTAATAACGAATTGTAATTTTTCAAACCCAAATAAGCGCCAAGCACAAGAGAAGCTGCAGATAGAATTCCGGAAGCGCCTGCTATTATTGCATTTGAGCCTCTGTTCGAGATCTCAATACGGGCATTGCAGGTACCGCAGTTGATCACAGAAAAATTGTTGAGCTGAATAAATTTCTTGAAGGGTATCCGGCTGCCACAGTTTGGACAGCACGCAACTTGGTTTTTCGTGGACATAGGATAAGGGATTTAGTATGTGAGATTCCAAACACAAGATACCATTCAAAATAAATATGTGTATTGTGAAAACACCGTTTTTTGCTGAGGAAAGCACGGAAAATTATATCGTTTAAATGTCCGATTTGTGTAGTAACATGACTGTGGCGTAAATATTTTTAATTTTTTTTTAAGATTGATTGAATAAAATCTCTGTGAACCTATGATCCTCTGTATCTCTGTGTTGAAAAAAATCCTTGCATACGATATTTTTTTCAACACAGAGATACAGAGAACACAAAGTTGCACAGAGTGTATCGAGATTCATTTTCAAATTTTCAAATCCTCAAATTTTCAAATTACTCTAAATTTCTGATAACTTAAAACACTCCTTCAATCGCACTCCCTTCTCCGTTGCCTGTAAACTGCAACACTCGTTCACCGGGTCATGTTCAAAATAGAGGATGTAATCATGATCGACTGCTTCCTGTAAAAAAGTTTTTTTCTCTTTCAAAGTGGTAAGGGGAAACATATCGTAAGCCATTACATAAGGTAGTGGAATATGGGCCACAGAAGGCAGCAGATCTGCCATGTAAACAATGGTTTTGTTTTTGTATTGGATCTGCGGCAACATCATTTTATCGGTATGGCCGTTAACGAAACGGATAGAGATATTATCTATGAATGGAGCGGTGCTTAATTGTCCGCTGGCGTTCAGCCCTTCGTCGGTTACCGGAATAAATTTCAGTTGTCCGCTTTGTTGGATGGGTAAAATATTTTCTTTGAGAAAAGAAGCTTTCTCTCTGTCGTTGGGGGCAGTGGCCCATTGCCAGTGTTTTTCATTGCTCCAGTATGTTGCGTTTGCAAATGCAGGAATTAGTTGATCTCCTTCACGAACAATACTTCCGCCGCAATGATCAAAATGTAAGTGGGTTAGAAATACATCCGTAATATCATTCTTATGAAAACCATGAGCAGCCAATGATTTATCAAGCGTATCATCGCCATGCAAATAATAATGGCCAAAGAATTTCGCATCCTGTTTATCGCCCATACCGTTATCTATGAGTATTAAACGATTACCATCTTCAATTAATAAACAACGCAATGCCCATGAACACATATTGTTTTCATCAGCCGGATTCAATTTGTTCCACATGCTTTTAGGAACTACGCCAAACATGGCACCGCCATCTAATTTAAAGTGGCCGGTGTTTACGGTGTGCAATTTCATTCTTAATCTACTTGTGCTTGTTTGTGTTTGCGTTGTGCTGCAGAGGCAAAGATCAAAAGTATCAATCCGATCACAAAAAATACAATCAATGCCAATACTGAATTTCTTTGCGAGCCGGTTAATTCATTGATATATCCAAATGAGAACATCCCAATTACAATCGCGATCTTTTCTGTAACATCATAAAAACTAAAGAAAGAAGTGGTGTCTTTTGTTTCGGGCATCAGTTTGGCATAAGTACTTCTGCTGAGCGATTGAATACCGCCCATTACAAAACCCACTAAAACAGCCAATCCATAAAACTCGTTGATGCCATCCCTGGGTAAAAGGTATCCAACTATACATAATACTATCCAAAGTGCTACGGTGATCATCAATGCTTTAAAATTTCCGATCTTATCAGACAGTCTTGCCATTAAATAAGAACCCGGTATCGCAATTAATTGAATAATTAAAATAGCGATGATCAGGTTTTGTGTAGGAATATTCAATTCACTCTTACCATACAATGTGGCGGCAAGCATCACAGTTTGCACACCCATATTGTAAAAGAAGAAGGCGCCTAAATATTTTTTAAGTACAGGCATTGTTTTCAATTGCTTCCATACTTTATTCAATTCTTTATAGCCATTGGTGAACACGCTGCCTCTGTCTTCCTGAGCAGCAATAGGCGTTCCTTTTGGTAAGCGGCTTAAAGAGAATTGTCCGAAACCCCACCACCAAACACCCACTAATAAAAATGAAACCTGCGATGCTTTTCCAACAGAAATGCCAAACATTTCCGGCTTTAATACAAATACAAAACAGATGATTTGTAAAATTACGCTTCCAATATATCCCATCGCAAAACCTTTGGCACTAACCCTGTCCTGGTCTTCGGGTGCCGCAATTTCAGGCAGGTAAGAATTGTAAAACACAAGGCTGCTCCAAAAACCTACACAGGCAATGATGAGGCAGAGAAGTCCGTAAGCCAGATTGCTCTTATCAAAAAAATACATGGCACTACAGGCAATGCTACCCATGGTACAGAAAAAGAAAAGAAATTTTTTCTTGTTACCCTTATAATCTGCAATAGAAGAAAGCAGTGGCGACATGATGGCCACAATTAAAAAAGCAATACCCAATGCATAATTATATAAGGAGGTATTTACAAACTCTCTCCCAAACAAATGCACCGTATCATTCGATGTAGCATCATTACCATCACCCGTTACTGCTTCATAATAAGCAGGGAAGATGGTAGAGGTAATAACCAGGTTATACACGCTGTTGGCCCAATCGTACATGGCCCAGCCGTTGATTACTTTTTTAGGCGCAGTCTGCATAGAAAAGGTTTTAATTTGTAGTAGCGGAAATGCAATTAAGAATTAGAAATTATTAATTTCTAATTCTTAATTTTTAATTATTTCAGATAGCCAGTTAATACTAAGGCTAATAATGCAGCACCAACAATCACTCTGTACCATCCAAACAAACGAAACCCGTGTTTCTGCAAAAAGCCGATAAAGAATTTAATGGCAATGAGTGCTACAATAAATGCGACCACATTGCCCAATCCTAAAGCAATCAGGTTGTCTTTATCTTTCAATAACTCAGGGTTTTCTTTCCACGCTTTTAATAATTTATATCCTGTTGCTGCGGCCATGGTTGGTACAGCCAAAAAGAAAGAAAATTCTGCTGCCAAGTTGCGTGTCAGTTTTTGTTGCATACCACCAATAATACTGGCGGCACTTCTACTGGTGCCGGGTATCATGGCAAGGCATTGCCATACACCAATGGTAAAGGCTTTGGCCAAACTGATGTTTTCTTCTTTTTCAACGGTTGGTTGTTTAAAAAGTTTATCAATAAATAATAAAACGATACCACCCACCAGCATGGTAATAGAAACGGTAAGCGGGCTTTCCAACAGCGAATCAATCTTTTTAGAAAAAATAGCACCCAGTGCCAGTGCAGGTATCACAGCCACGATCAGTTTCAGGTAAAAATTGAATTTATTGAGTGGGAAGAATTTCTTCCAGTATATAACCACTACCGATAAAATAGCTCCCAATTGAATGGCTATCTCAAATAATTTGGTAAAAGGATCACTGGAAATATGCAAAATAGAACTGGCAATGATCATGTGCCCGGTAGAAGAGATAGGCAAAAATTCTGTAAGGCCTTCAACAATGGCAATAACAATCGTTTCAAAAATACTCATGGAGGGTATAATTAGTAATTAATAATTAGAAATTAAGAATTAGGAATATATAAAATGTACTGGTAAATGTAAGGAATCGGACATTGATTCAAATAAAAAAAGCGGTGCAAGCACCGCTATAAAAGAACTTTAAACTGTATACTTTTAACTTTACACTCTTTTACGCCACTTTCGGTTTTTTAAAGATCGCATAGATCTCTACTATTAAGCCCAATATAATCAATGCCGGGGCAATGGTGATGCGGGTAGTGCTATACACTTCATGGGTATCAAATACTTTTGGGTCGGTGCTTTTACCGCCACTCATTAATATCATTCCCAATGCAATAACCACACCGCCTATTAACATCCAGGTATAATTGTCTTTGTTGAATAAAGGAGAATTTACATTCTGTTTTTGATCGCTCATATTGTTTTTTTAAAGTTGTAAGATAGGGGTTTGTTTGGAGTTTGGGGTTTGGAGTTTGGTGTTGAAAAGGCATTTAACCCCAAACTCCAAACATCAAACCCCAAACTTTAATATAGGTCATCCAGTTTCATTTTTAAATATTTCAACACACTTCTGTAAGTACTGTACACCGAAATACCTACACCCAATAAAATCAGTCCGCCAAATAAGATCAGCGTGAGTTTTACATCGCGGATTGCTTTCAATGGAGGGAACTGGCTTTCGGCCCAGGTAATGATGGTAAACAGTAAGGCAATGGCAATACCTGAGCTGATCAGTCCATTTATTATCGCTTTAATATTCAGTGGCTTGGCAATAAAGCCCCTTGTAGCGCCCACCATCTGCATGGTTTTTATCAGGAACCGGTTACTGAACATGGCCAGTCGGATTGTATTATCAATACTGAACATCACTATTAAACATAATACTACTGCAATCACTAAAAATATCAGCCCAATTTTAGAGGCTCTTTCGTTCAGGCTGGTAACAAGGCTTTTAGGATATTGAAGATCAGTAACCTGATCGCCGTATTCTGCCATCAATTGGGCAGAGATCTTATTAAGGCTATCGGTGTTTACATAATCGGCCTTGGCATAAAAATCAATGCTTTCAGGCAATGGGTTTACTTCCAGGATCTTGGCCCAATCTTCATTATTTTCCTTATTCCAGATCTGTTTGGCAGAATTTTTATCTACATAGGTCACATTCTTGGCATAAGGCTGCCGGGCAATAAACTGCTGGATCTGGCCAATGGTATCTTTATTCAGCGTTCTCAGGTAAGCACTCATCCGGATATCTTCCTTAAATGCATTACCCACTGAACTGATGTTCAGAAAAAACCAACCCATGATTCCCATGATCAATAAAACCAGTGCCACCCCTACAATACTGTAAATGTAGTTGGGCTTACTCCTTTTCATAGATCCTTTTCCAATAACTGCCATACGTAAAATTAATTTTAACCATTCTCCCTATCTCCATGTTTAGAGAGGGGCAAGCTGAGGCAAATGTACGCTTTTGAACCCTAAACACTTACATTTGCAGCCACTCAAACACTCGATTTGAAGGTCAAAATAGCGCATTTCGGGGTTAATTGGGTTAAAGAAAAGTTAGGATTGAATTGGAGGGTAAAAATCATTGTCCGGGCAGTGGGATCTCTGATTGGGCTTCCGTTGCGCCGTGCCTTGCCGGCAGGCAGGTCGCACACTTCAGGGTTCGGTTCTACAGGGGGCTTTTTTCAACACAGAGAACACAGAGTTTTGCACAGAGTAACACAGAGGCAAAACAAACTCCGTGTAACTCTGTGCTGATCTCCGTGCCCTCTGTGTTGAAAAAAAATCACGCAAACTGGAAATAAAATAATAACGAATCACTAAACAATAAAAGCCCTTTATGGGTTGGGGGATATGGAATACAATTTCAGAAACATAGAGAAAAAATGGCAGTCGCAGTGGAAAGAAACCGGTGCGTATAAAGTAAGTAACAACACAGACAAACCTAAATGTTATGTGCTGGATATGTTCCCTTACCCCAGCGGTGCAGGGCTGCATGTGGGGCATCCATTAGGCTATATCGCTTCAGATATATACAGCCGTTTTAAAAGATTGAAAGGCTTTAATGTATTGCACCCCATGGGTTACGATGCATTCGGACTGCCGGCAGAGCAATATGCCATCGAACACGGTGTACACCCGGCAACCAGTACCGCACAGAATATTGATAATTTCAGAAAACAGTTAGACAATATCGGTTTCTGCTACGATTGGGACCGCGAAGTACGCACCTGCGAACCCGGTTATTATAAATGGACGCAGTGGATTTTTCTGCAACTTTTTAACAGCTTTTTTAATCGCTTAACGCATAAGGCTGAAAGCATAATGCTTTTAATAAGTGAGTTTGAAAAAAATGGGAATGTAAATTATGAATGTCCGGGCGATAGTGCTATTTCATTCACAGCCGA
>CANBSW010000148.1 GCA_947372235.1 Chitinophagaceae bacterium
AAAAAACAAATGGCATCAACCACATTACAGGAAGTGATCGTTAAAACCAGAACAAAAAGTAAAGAGCAGATATTGGAAGAAAAATATACCTCAGGCCTTTTTTCGGGTGGAGATGGGTATTCTTTTGATCTGTCGGATGATATGTCAAGCATGGGTGTTCAGGATATCTTAAGTTATTTACAGGGCAAAGTAGCCGGCTTACAGATTACAGGATCAGGAAGCAATATGACAATGACCTGGAGAGGTGCTACACCAGATTTATACCTCAATGAAATGCAATCTACCATTGATATGGTGCAGGGTACAAATGTGAGGGATATTGCTATGATTAAAGTATTCCGACCTCCCTTCTTTGGATCGATTGGTGGTGGAAGTGGCGGTGCCATTGCGATCTATACCAAAAAAGGCAGCGATAGAAAAGCAGATCCTAACGCAAAAGGACTGGAATATACCATATTGGGTGGTTATTCAAGGTTTAAAGAGTTCTACAATCCAACCTATGATAAGCCCACAGATAATTTTGACAAAGATATGCGTACTACTTTATACTGGAACCCGTATATCATCACCAATAAAAAAAGTCCGAGGGTAAGGATTCAGTTTTATAACAATGATATCAGCAAAAAATTACAGGTAGTATTAGAAGGTATTAATGCTGATGGAAAGATGACCAGAGTGGTGAAATTACTGGAGTAATCCCTCCCTGTCACTCAGTGCCGCTGTGTCTCCGTGGTTCAATTTAAACCACGGAGACACAGCGGCACTGAGTTTCACAGAAGTTTTATATTATCCCCATTTGTTGCATAAGGTATGTTGCATTTTTAGTTTGCGCCACACCTTTGCGCATGATAAAATCAAAGGTCAGCCCTTTATCAGACAACTCACTTTCGAAACAGAAATTCTCAACTGATCCTTTGTATGTTTCGGAAAGAATACCCAATTCAGTATCATGTGTGGCAATCATGGCAAGACATTGATGCTGTAATAATTTTTTGATCAACAAAGCAGTACCGTCGTGTTTATCTTTTGAATTGGTACCCCGCATTACCTCATCAAGTAAAACCAATGCAGGTATTGGTTGGGAAAGCGATTGTATAATCTCCTGGAGGGATTTTAATTCTGCATAAAAATAAGAAGTGTTTTCTTCCAGCGAATCGATATGATGAAAAGAGGTTAATATCCTTACAGGACGAAATACAAAACTTCTGGCAAATACCGGAGCACCCGCCTGTGCAAGGATAAGGTTCAAACCCAGTGTTCTCAGGAATGTACTTTTACCAGACATATTTGACCCGGTGATCAAATGCAATGATTCATTTTTACCTATCCTAATATCATTTACAACTGCTACTCCTTCTTTCATTAGCGGATGCCCCATGGCTGTTGCCTCTATAAATATGCCATCTTCTTTACTTTCCGGAAAAATAAAGGAGGGATGATTGAAATGAAAGGAAGCCAGCGAATTCAACATTTCAATTTCACCCATGGCTGCAAACCAGGTACTGATCTTTGACTGCCATTGCCTGTTCCATTTCAGATAGGCGCGGGCACACAAAAGATCTGACAACAAAAGTCCATTGATAAAAAAAGAGAACATACTTAAACGCAGATCAAATAATCCTACCAGTTTTGATAATTTTTTAAATGCATGGGAGGCATCTTTGATCTCTTCCTGTTTTTGTTTAAGGTAAGGATCAGTGAATTTTTCATTACTGATCAGCTGGAAACAAAATGCATACTGATCAAATAAATAACTACGTTTTGAAATATGATTATACAGCTGTGCTATTTTCTTAAACACAAATGATAAAAGGAATAAACCTGCAATACCAAACAGTAACAATAATTGATACTTGTCAATTAAAATACAATACAGAACCAATAATACTCCTCCAGCAGGCCAGATCAGGGAAAGTACTGACCATATTCTGTTTCTTAAAACCGCAAAATCCGTTTCTGGTAATTTTGACTGAAGTGCAGCCAATGCTTCCTCTTCTTTAAATAATAAAGTATTGGCCAGTAAGGTTTGTCTGAAATGAATATTACCAGCCAGTTCTTTTACACTGGCCTGCGCCTGATTGATAGCCGTAACATTAAGTAAAGGATTTTGCAAACGTTTACTCAAGGCTTCTTTTCCGGATCTGCTGCCGGTGCGGTTTAATAAATGATACAAAGAATGATTGCCAAATATGTTCAGGTCTGTGGTAAAACCCTTGTCCGGCGCATATTCTTTGCCATTATCCAAACAGGAAGGAAGTCCGTTTACAATATTGATTTCGTTCTCATTGATCAGAATAAGTTGCTGCAAAAAATTGATCTTCTTTTTCAATACACCAGCCAACAAAACAATGATCACAAAAACAATGATAGCAATGAGTGCCAGTAATAGATAATAGCCTGTAAATCTTGCTTTAAATGCTTCGTATACAAAGTATCCAAATAAAACAAATAATACCAATCTTACGAAGCTGGTGAAAGCCAGTTGCTGAGAATATTTTTTCTGTTCTTCTTTGAATTGATTGGCCCGGCTTGTGTATAATGCTGATAATTCTTTATTCATGAGTAGGCATAAATTATATAAATAACCCTTACTAATCAAATCAATTTCAATAAGAGCAAAAGAGAGAAAGAGGTTAAAAGAGCTTTACTCTTCCCTCTTTCTCTCTTGTCTTACTCTTATTGAAATAATTATACTAAAGAGGTTCCATCTTCAATAGTAACCACATAAGTTTTTAATACGAGGTCAAACTGTTGGTGGTATTTAGCAGCTACTTCATCAACCAGTGTTTCTACTTTTTCTTTTTGAATGATATTAATGGTACAGCCACCAAAACCACCACCCATCATTCTTGCGCCAAGTACAGAATCATTATTCCTCACCATATCTACCAATGCATCGGCTTCGGGGCAGCTTACTTCGTACAACTTACTAAGGCCATCATGGGTGGCAAACATTTTTTGTCCAAAAGCAGGCAGGTTGTGGTTTTGAAGATCTACGCATCCATTCTGTAAACGTTTGATCTCTTCAACTATGTAAGTACAACGTTTAAAAACATTTGTATCTCCATTAGCCAAACATTCATTTACCATTGTTAAATCAGCGTCCCGCAAACTTTTTACTTCCGGATATTTTTTCTGAATTATGGCAACACCTGCCTCACACTCCTGTCGTCTGGTATTGTATTCGCTTGATGCAAGGGAATGTTTCACGCCCGTATCAAACAGAACAATACTGATGCCTTTTGTATCAAATGGCATATAGGCATACTCCAGTGAACGGCAATCCAATTGTATTACCTGTTCTTTTTTACCAAACATACTGGCAAACATATCCATGATACCACATTGTAAACCCACAAACTCGTTCTCTGATTTTTGTGCCAGTTGCACCATTTGTTTTTTGTTAAGGCCAAGATCGAATAATGTATTCAATGCAAATGCGGTAGCACACTCAACTGCAGCAGATGAGGAAAGCCCTGCACCCAAGGGCACATCACCCATTACCACTGCATCAAAACCGGTTATGGTAAAACCCATTTTCATGATCTGGTCTGCCACACCCAAAATGTAATTGGGCCAGTTTATCTCTGTATACTGCAATGAATCTACAGTAGCGTGAAAAGTTTCTTCCAGGTCACCTGCAACAAGATTGATCTCATTGTCACTTCTCTTTTTAATGGCTACATAAATTGCTTTATCGATTGCGGCGGGTAACACAAAACCAAGGTTATAATCCAGGTGTTCTCCTATCAGGTTTATTCTTCCGGGTGAGCGTACAATAAATGCGGGCTCATCAAAATGTTGTTTGAATATTTCTTTGATTCTTTCAATAACGATCTCTGACATTTTCCAATTTAGTTATAGTAAATGAAAATTTATTTTCTGCTTAGTGAGCCTTGGTGACCTTACTGTCTTCGTGGTTCGAAAAAAAGGAACCACGAAGAAACTAAGGTCAGAAAGAGACACAAAGTTTATTATAAGATTGTTTCAAAATGCATTTCCGGTATCATCACATCTTTAAAACCCTTTCTGCGTAAGCGTTCTGCAAAGTCCTGCTGAACATCATATTCTCCATGCACCAAAAATAATGTCTTTACCAATGCCGGATTCTGGCAGGCCAAAAACTGGCACAGATCATCATAATCGCCATGGGCACTCATACTGCGCATCTGGCCCACTTCGGCGATCACTTTATATTGTTCTCCAAATATTTTTACTTCTTTGGCCCCATTCATCAATCGCCCACCCAATGAATGTGGTTCACAATAGCCCACCAGTAAAATGGTATTTCGCTGGTCGTGGATATTGTTCATGATATGGTGCTTCACTCTTCCTGCATCTGCCATACCACTTGCCGAAATGATCACACAGGGTTGTGGAAGATTATTCAGGTTCTTGCTCTCATCAACACTCTTAATAAAATTCAATCCTTTAAAATCAAAAGGATCTTTATCAGACTCCATAATCTTCCGAATCTTTTTATTGAAGTATTGCGGATAATTTTTCAAAACTGTTGTAGCTTCTTTACTTAGCGGACTATCAACATAATAAGGAACAGCAGGCAGCCTGTTTTCCAGTTCCAATTGATTTAATGCATATAACAATTCCTGTGTACGACCCACGCTGAATGCTGGAATGATGAGTTTTCCTTTTTTCTCAATACAGGTTTTTTGTATCCATTGTAATAATGCATCGGTAGTGCCGTGTACTTCATCGTGGAGTTTATTTCCGTATGTACTTTCCAGTAGAATATAATCAGCCTGGGGAAATACATCAGGTGAACGGAGAATGGCATCATTGTATCTGCCAACATCTCCGCTGAATGTAAGATGGGTGGTTTGTCCATTCTCCAGTAGCCGCAAATGAACAGCAGCACTTCCTATAATATGGCCCGCATCGGTGTACATGATCTCTATACTTTCATCAATGCGTGTCCACTCATTATAATTTACTGTTTTAAACTGATCCAGTGCTTTCTCTGCATCATCAAGATCATACAAAGGTTCATAAGGAGGAAGGCCCTGTTTTGCTCTTCGCTTATTAATGAATTTGGTATCATCTCTTTGTATCTGCGCAGAATCTTCCAGTAATATGCCACCCAATTCTTTGGTAGCAGGTGTTGAATAGATGTTGCCGGTAAAACCTTGTTTTACCAATCGGGGTATCAACCCGCAGTGGTCTATATGCGCATGAGACAGCACAAGATAATTAACGGTAGTTGGATCAAATCCAAACTCACTGTTCAATACATCTGTTTCTCTTCCCATACCCTGAAACAATCCACAATCAAGCAATACTTTCTTGCCATTTTTTAATGTGATCAGGTGTTTGGAACCGGTAACTGTTCTGGCCGCGCCGTGAAATGCAATCTTCATAATCACCCCCTAGCCCCCTGAGGAGGGAATTAATATTCCCTCCTCAAAAGATTTTTTTTAAATGAAAAATATCCCTTTACAAACCCCCTACTCAATTCCTACATAACTCCCCCTTTGCGCCGACGCTGAAGCTTTAGTGCAAGCGTTAGGGGGTTGGGGGGTTGGATTTTACTTTAAAACTCCATGTAATCCAAAATTCCGAAACGATTTCTCCTGCCAAATTTTTTCCGGTTGATTTACAGGTGATAATTTTACCTTCTCCACTTGCAATAGAATCTTCAATAATATTGTCTATCTCATCTCCATCTTCACAACTGAAGAAAACAGTGTCTGTAGCTTTTTTTAAAAACTTTGCTTCCAATCCTACCACCAACATACTCACTGCAGGATTGCGCTGGTATACTTGTGCTGATGCAAGCAAACCTGTACTCATTTCTGCCGCCATTGACTGTACTGCAAAATACATAGAGCGAAATGGATTTTGATTGAACCATTTGTATTTTACCGAGATCACTGCCCGATGTTCATCAAAGGTTTTGATCTTTAATCCTGCAAACAATGCCGATGGCAAACGCTGAAACATAAACAGCTTAAATTTCAGCGGGTGCAATATTTGTTTTTGAAATGATGGAAAGCCGGGATTCATACAGCGCTAATTTTGTTTGGCCCATTTATAATTTTTCTCGTCCAGAGAATAGGGCTTCCAATCGTTGAGAAATCCTAAGATCTTTTTCTTGTTATAACTTTTTCCTTCTTCCAGATAAGAGGAATTCTGTGTATGCAGTAAACTGCCATTTGCATCCAAAATTAAAAAAACAGGGAAGCCAAAACGCTGGGCATAACCGTATTTTTTAAAGACGTCATAGTTCTTATTTTGTGGACTGTAATTAAGATGATACACAATATAATCCGCTTTAATCGCAGAGTCCAATTGAGGATCCGTAGTAGTAAAGCGGTTAAATTCCAAACACCAGCTGCACCAGTTGCCGCCAGCCTGAATCAATACATGCTTTTTTTCCTGTTTGGCTTTTACAATGGCTGCGGCAATATCTTTCTCGGCATTTGCCAATGGATGGTATAAACTATCGGCATAATTGGCTTTCACAAATTGAGCCGATATTATCAAAACACCGATCAATAAACATTTTTTCATGCCTGTTTCATTTAATACCTAAATGTAACAAGTACTTGCCTGTACAGGAAATTTAATGTGTGAAATGAACCGGCATTGGGATGTTAAAATTATAACAACAGAGAAGCAAGTGCATAATCTGCAAACAATATCAGGATACAGCTCACAACCACTGCACTGGTACTGGCTCTTCCAATTTCAAGAGATCCTCCTTTTACATTGTATCCAAAATAAGCTGGTATACTGCTGAGAATAAAGGCAAACGTGTAGGATTTATACAGTGCGAAATTGATATTGTAAATATTCAGGTTCTGTCGAAGTCCCTTATCAAAAATATCAGTAGCCAATATACCCGACATGGCACCCGCTGTTCTTCCGCCCCAGATACCCAATACTGCAGAGATCACAATTAAACAAGGTATCACTACCAATGAGCCAAGGATCTTGGGCATGATCAGGTAACTTTTGGTATTGATACCCATGATCTCCAATGCATCAATCTGTTCACTGATGCGCATATTACCCAGTTCACTGGCTATTTTACTGCCAACCACACCTGCCAATACAATACTCACCACCGTTGGCGACAATTCCAATATCATACTATCTCTCACGATCTGTGCAATGGTTTGTGCCGGCACCAGCGGACTAACCAGCTGATAAGCCGTTTGCACCGTAGTTACCGCACCCAGAAACAAAGAGATGATCACAACAATAGGTAATGCCCCCACACCAATTTCCACACACTGGTGCATGAACTCTTTCCAGTACATACGCCAGTTTTCGGGCTTTGTAAACATGCCCTTGAGCATCAACAGGTAGGTTCCGAAATGGGTGAAAAACGACATTCGTTTTTAATTAAGAATTAAAAATTAGAAATTAAGAATAAAAAAAGGTAATTATTAATTACTAATTTTTAATTCTTAATTAGATCTTGGTTCTGTTTATTTCTTCCGCTTTTTAAGCCTCTTCCACCACGTACTCTTCTGCACCACATCATCCGTATTTATCCTGCATTTTAATTGTGCATCAACCACAGCAACCAATGCCATATTGATAATACTTCTTACGGTACTTCCCAATTGTAATACGTGAACCGGCTTTTTTAATCCCAACAAAATAGGGCCGATGGCATCAGCACCACCTACTTCTTTTAACAGGTTGTACGTTACATTTCCAGAAGTAAGATTGGGGAACATCAATACATTCACATCTTCATTCACCAATTCACTGAACGGATAATTATCACGCAGGATCTCTTTGTTGAATGCCATACTTCCCTGCATTTCTCCATCAACAATTAAAGAAGGATTTCTTTGTTTCAGAATCCTGGTTGCTTCGGCAACCAATCTTGCTTCTGGTGAATCGCTGCTTCCAAAATTACTGTAACTCAACATGGCAATTCTTGGTACCAGATTAAAGTTGCGTACTTCTTTGGCAACCATCATGGTAATATCTGCCAGCTCTTCTGCCGTTGGATTAAAATTAACGGTTGTATCCGCCAAAAACAAAGGCCCTTTTTTGGTAAGCAACAGATACATACCTGCGATCTTCTTCACGCCTTCTTCGGTTCCGATGATCTGTAATGCCGGGCGAATAGCTTCTGCATAATTTTTAGTAAGACCTGATAACATAGCATCCGCATCACCTGTTTCCACCATCATACATCCAAAGAAATTGCGGTCTTTCATCATCTTCAGACTCTCATATTTATTGACTCCGCGGCGATGACGTTTTTTAAAGAACAGCTCACTATAAAATTCACGTTTCGACTCCATTTCATCACTACGTGGATCAATGATCGGAATATCTGTGAGGTCAATATTATTTTCTTCTGCTATTCTATTGATTTTTCCGGGATCTCCTAATAATATCGGATACGCAATACCGTCATCATACAAAATGCTGGCTGCTTTCAAAATTTTCTGGTTATCCGCTTCTGCAAATACCAATCGCTTAGGATCTTTTCTGGCTTTGTTTCCAATTACCCGAATCAACTGGTTATCTAATCCTAAACGTTTATTCAGTTCCAGTGCATAGGCATCCCAGTCGAGAATTTTTTTCTGGGCCACGCCACTTTCAACAGCGGCTTTGGCAACTGCCGGAGCAACGGTTGATAATAACCTCGGATCTAATGGCTTCGGAATAATATAATCCGGACCGAAAGACATGTTGTTCTGGTTATACGCCATATTCACAATATCAGGAACCGGTGATTTTGCCAGATTGGCCAAAGCCTTTACTGCAGCCAGTTTCATGGCTTCATTGATCTGTTTGGCACGTACATCCAATGCTCCGCGGAATATGTATGGAAAGCCCAATACATTATTTACCTGATTAGGATAATCTGATCTTCCCGTTGCCATGATGATATCTTTACGGGTAGCGATTGCATCTTCATAGGTAATTTCCGGATCAGGATTGGCCATCGCAAAAACGATTGGATTTTTAGCCATACTTTTTACCATCTCCTGTGTAACTACATTGCCTACACTCAGCCCTAAAAACACGTCGGCATCTTTCATGGCTTTGGTCAATGTCCAGTCATCTTTCTTTACTGCAAATTTTTCTCTGATCGGCCCAAGATCATTTCTTCCCTGATGCAGCACACCATCTTTATCAAACAAAATAAAATTCTCATACTTCGCACCCAATGCCACATACAATTGTATACAAGCCATGGCTGCTGCACCTGCTCCATTGATCACAAAACTTACTTTCTCAATTTTTTTCTTCTGTAATTCCAGTGCATTCAATAAAGCAGCACTGCTGATGATGGCCGTTCCATGCTGGTCATCATGCATCACTGGAATATTCATATGTTTCTTCAGCTCCTGCTCAATGTAAAAACATTCAGGAGCTTTGATATCTTCCAGATTAATACCACCAAATGTTGGCTCCAGCGATTTTACGATCTGAACAAATTTCTCCGGATCTTTTTCATTGATCTCGATATCAAACACATCTATATCAGCAAATATTTTGAAGAGCACGCCTTTTCCTTCCATCACAGGTTTGCTGGCTTCGGGGCCAATATCACCAAGCCCCAAAACAGCTGTTCCATTACTGATCACACCCACCAGGTTTCCCTTGGCTGTGTATTTATAAACATCTTCTACGTTGTTGAAAATTTCTTTACAGGGCTCTGCTACACCCGGACTATAAGCCAGTGAAAGATCACGTTGTGTTTTGGCTTCTTTGGTAGGAACTACCTCAATTTTTCCAGGGCGGCCACTGGAATGGTACTCCAATGCCTGTTCTCTGCGAAGGTCTGTATGTTTAGACATAAATACATTTTAGGTTACGGGCAACATAACTAGGGTCGACTTTAGTTGTGTCACTCACTTCAACGCCTTGTTCGCTATTCAGCAATTTAGGCATTTGGAAGTCTGCAAAAATACGGTTTATTAAAATGATGGCAGAAAGGCAATTTTTGCACCTATAATCCTTAAAATTGCGTCTTTGCGAGCAAATTTTTTACGCAAGGGCGCAATTTTTTGGTGTGGGTGTTTATACCTGTACCCTAGCCGGTGGGTTTGGTGGTGGAGAAGGGTTGGAAGATCATATTCATTCTACTTTTAATTGTAGAGCCATCGGCTCGGTTTATTTTGTAACAACGGATTTCAATCCGTTGAATCTACAATCCCCAAAAATAGGAAGTGCCGTAGGCACGATACATTTTTAAAGCATTTGATCAAAAAATACATCGGCCGAACCTACGGTTCTTCTTACTACGATTCCTTTCCGGTCAACGGATTGAAATCCGTTGTTACAATATTTGTCGAGGCTACGCCTCTTTATTCCTTTAACTTCAAACAGGTAGTAAAATAATAAATGTTGAACCTTCCCCATCCTTCGTCTCTACTTTCAATTCTCCCCCATGCGCTTTCACAATATCATAGCTCAAACTCAATCCCAATCCGGTTCCCTGTCCTGTGGGTTTGGTAGTAAAAAAAGGTTGGAAGATCTTATCCAACACTTTTGGCGGGATACCATTTCCATTATCAGAAACAGAGACCTGTATTTTTCCGGCAAATTTTTTGGTGGCTACGGTAACTGTAGGCTCATAACCCTCACCAATTATTTTTTTCTTCTCAGCAACTGCATAAAA
>CANBSW010000149.1 GCA_947372235.1 Chitinophagaceae bacterium
AAAGTAAAAATGACAGTTACCGTAATTGATACAGAGAACAGGGCACACAATGTGGTTCCATCCCAGTGTCATTTTGTGGTGGATGTGAGAGTAAATGAATTGTACACCTTTGAAGAAGTATTGGAAACGATCAAATCACAAGTGAAAAGTGAAGTGGCTCCCCGTAGTTTGCGGATGCGGTCTACTTCCATTGAACTGGATCATCCGTTAATTAAATCAGGAACTTCTTTGGGAAGAACCTATTACGGATCACCCACCACTTCTGATAAAGCATTGATGCCTTTCAGAACTTTGAAAATGGGTCCCGGCGACAGTGCCCGCAGCCACACTGCCGATGAGTATATTTATATTGATGAGATCCATAAAGGCATTGAGCTGTATATTCAACTTTTAAAGAACGTATTATGAAACTGTGGAGTAAAGAAAATACCGACACATCAAAACTGGTAGAAACATTTACTGTTGGGAAAGACAAAGAGTTTGACCTTCAGTTGGCACCCTTTGATATTTTAGGCTCCATCGCCCATGCAAAAATGCTGGCCAGTGTAGGATTATTGGCTGAAAGCGAAGCCTCACAAATAATTGATGAACTGAAAAGTATTTATCAGCTCACTCACGACTCACAACTCACGATTGACGAAAATGTGGAAGATATTCATTCACAAGTTGAATTACTGCTTACAGAAAAGCTTGGTGATATTGGTAAAAAAATTCACTCTGCCCGTAGCCGCAATGATCAGGTTTTAGTAGATGTAAAATTATTCTTACGTAATGAGATTGAAGAACTGGTAAATGAAGTACAGCCTTTCTTTCAATTGTTAATACAACAAAGCGAAAAATACAAACAACATCTATTTCCCGGTTATACGCATTTGCAATTGGCAATGCCCTCTTCTTTCGGATTATGGTTTGGCGCTTATGCAGAAAGTCTGGTAGATGATATGGTGATGTTGCTGGGTGCTTATAATGTGGTAAACAAAAACCCATTGGGTTCTGCTGCAGGTTATGGGTCATCATTCCCCATCAACAGAACACTCACCACCGAATTATTGGGTTTTGCAGATCTGAATTACAATGTTGTTTATGCACAGATGGGCCGTGGTAAAGCAGAACGGGTTACGGCAATGGCATTGGCTAATCTGGCCGATACATTGGCGAGAATGAGTATGGATGCCTGTTTATATTTAAACCAGAATTTTGATTTTGTGAGTTTTCCGGCATCCCTAACCACGGGTTCGAGTATTATGCCGCATAAAAAAAATCCGGATGTTTTTGAATTGATCCGTTCGCATTGTAACAGGATCAAAGCATTACCTAATGAGATCATGTTGATGACAACCAACTTGCCATCCGGCTATCACCGCGATCTGCAATTGTTGAAAGAGCATTTGTTCCCGGCTTTTCAAACATTGAAAGATTGTATTATGATGGCGAGTTTGATGTTATCCAATATCAGCGTCAAAGAAAATATACTGGCAGATGAAAAATACAAATACGCATTCAGTGTAGAAGAAGTAAACAAACTGGTTTTACAAGGCGTTCCTTTTCGGGACGCGTATAAGCAGATAGGGATGGATATTGAAGAAGGAAAATTTACCTATTCAACCAACCTGCATCATGTTCACGAAGGAAGTATCGGTAATCTCTGTAACGCACAAATTAACCAAATGATGCAGCAAACACTGGATCAGTTTGCATTTGAGAAAGTGCATACGGCTATCAATAAACTGCTTGCATAAAATACTTGCAACAAAACTAAAACTGCGCCCTTGCGCCTTTGCGAGCAAAATATTCACGCAAAGGCAAGGGCGCAGTTAAAACGATGGTTGTCTGCCCCAAATTTTGTTTCTTTGACACATCATACAAACCAAAAAAAATGACGAAAACAACTTTACTGCTTACATTCAGTTTACTAACCATCAGCAGTTTTGCCCAGGTAAAAAAACCGGCTACCGCTGCAAAGCCTGCTACTACTGGTAAACCTGCTGCTAAGCCTGCTGCAAAAACAGGAACAACTGTGAATCCTTTTAAAAGCAATGCAGACAGTATCAGTTATGCTGTGGGTTTACGTATTGCTCAAAGTTTGAAAGGACAGGGCTTCGACAATATAAATATGACACTGTTTGAAAAAGCCATGGGCGATTTTAAGCAAAACAAACCATCTCTCTTAAGTGATGAAGCTATCCAGCAATGCATCACTACTTTTCAAATAAAAGCCAACGAAGCAAAAGCAAAAGAAAATGCAGGTAAATCGGCAGCAACCAGAAAAGAGGGCCTGGACTTTTTAGCACAAAATGGTAAACGTGCAGGTGTGGTAACCTTACCAAGTGGTTTGCAGTATGAGATCCTGAAAGCGGGTACGGATAATACAAAACCAACTATTAACAGTAAAGTAAAATGCCATTATACCGGAACCCTTCTCAATGGAACCAAGTTTGACAGTTCTGTTGACAGAGGCGAACCCATCACATTCCCATTAGGCAACGTGATTCGTGGCTGGCAGGAAGGTTTGCAGCTGATGACTGTTGGCAGCAAATGGAAATTATATGTACCAGCTGATATGGGCTATGGAGATAACCCACCCCCAGGCGTAATTACTCCCGGAGCAACGCTCGTATTTGAAGTTGAGTTACTGGGTATCGAAAACTAAAAGCGGACTTTGGAATTGATTTATAGCCGCAGATTCGCAGATTAATACCCACAAAAAATCTGCGAATCTGCGGCTTACTTATTTACCCAATTGCCATATCTACCAATCCCTCCCTAAAAAATTAACCTTTTTTAACCTTACACTAAAGTTCATTAACCGCATCCCGCGTATGGTTATAGTAGTTTTGAGCTTCTTTAAAAACTAATTGTGTATGATACGGATCATTACCCTGCTTACTTTACTGGTATCCCCCTTTTTTCTTCAGGCACAAAAAATACCCGCTTCTGTAAAAGGAGTGGTGTTTGATACGGCTTCTAAAAAAGGACTTGCCTATGCCACCATATCTGTGGTAAATGCCAAAGATTCAACACTGGTAACTTTTACCAGAGCTGATTCAACAGGTAAATTCAAATTATCTACACTGGATAAAGGGAAATATCTGTTATCATCTTCTTATGTTGGTTATGTACCCGTTTGGAAATCACTTGAAGTAAAAAAAGAAGGTGAAGAGATCAATCTTGGCAATATCGAAATGACGGATATACTCAATGCCGGTAATGTAACCGTTACGGCACGCCGTGCACCCGTTACCATTAACAATGACACCGTTGAATTCAACACAGAAAATTTTAAAACACAACCCAACGCTGTGGTGGAAGACCTGCTGAAAAAATTGCCGGGTGTAACGGTTGATAATGACGGAACAGTTCGCGTAAACGGGCAAAAGATCAATCGGGTATTGGTGAATGGAAAAGAATTTTTTACCGGCGATCCAAAGATCGCCACTAAAAATCTGGATGCAGATGCCATTGATAAAGTTCAGGTGTTTGATAAAAAAAGCGACCGTGCAGAGTTTACCGGTGTAGATGATGGGCAAAGTGAAAAAGCCATTAACCTGAAATTAAAAAAAGACAGGAACAATGCCCTTTTTGGAAAAGTGAGCGCAGGTGTAGGAACGAAAGAACGGTATGATGCACAAACCAATATCAATAAGTTCAATGGCGATCGACAGTTTTCGATGATTGGGATGGGTAATAATGTAAACAAACAAGGATTTTCTATTATGGATGTTTTGAATTTTACAGGAGAGTTGTCGCGGAGTATGAAGAATGGTGGTGGTATTACTATCAGAACAGGCGGCGGAGATGATAATGGTTTACCGATTACCGGTGCAGGGCAGAATCAACAGGGAGTGGCAACAACTTACGCAGGCGGACTTAACTTTAACGATACCTGGAATAAAAAAACAGATTTCAATGCAGGTTTACTGGGAAGCAACATTGACCTGCGTACCGATAGGAATTCTGTTCAGCAAAATCTGTTACCCGGAAATAATTTCACCAAAGTATCTAACAGCAGTACGGATAAGAACAGTAAACAACAAAGATTCAATTTTACGGTAGACAGTAAGATCGATAGTTTTAACTCCATCAAATTTACACCACAATTCACCACACAACAAACCGATCTGAACAGCACCAGTAACTATGTATCAACGAGTGATAAAGGCTTGAAATTGAATGATGGATCAACCAATAGTAAAACACATTCGGATGCATTTAATTTTGGCGGTAATGCATTGTTCCGTCACCGGTTTAAGAAAAAAGGAAGAACCATTTCAAGTACGGTTAGTCTTGCTTATAACGACAGCAAGCAAAATGGATCGCTAAATACACGCAATACTTTTTATACAGGAGGTGTGGCGTTGAAAGATTCTATCACCAACCAGATCAATAACCGCGAAGCGGTAACCAGAAGTTTTGGCGGAAACATTGTGTACACAGAACCGATTGGAAAAAAATCATTGCTTGAATTCAGCGGATTTTATAATACCAGTGTGGGAGACAGCAAACGGAAAACATATGATTACGGACTTAGCAGTGGCAAATACGATCAGCTGAATATTACACAGAGCAACGATTTTAAGAACGAATACAATTATACGGGAGGAAGCTTGAACTTCCGCTCAAACCAGAAAAAAATAAATTATACAATTGGTGGTTCTTTACAGGAAGCTAAATTGAACAGTACCAACAATACCAATGGCAATGTGATCAAACAAAGCTTTACAGATGTATTGCCGAATGCAAGTATCCAGTACAAATTTAACAGCAGCAGTAATTTGAATTTAAATTACAGCACCTCTACCACACAGCCCAGTACCACTCAGTTACAGCCTGTGGTTGATGTAAGCGATCCCTTGAATACCTATACCGGTAACCCAAATTTGAAACGCAGCTATGCACAATCACTAAGCCTGAATTATTTTTCGGCCAATATGTTTACCCAACAAAACTTCTTTGCATTCATCTCTGCCAGTAAAACTGCGAATGCCATTGTAAATGCAGATGTATTAAATGCAAATGGCTCACGTGTAAGTTCGCCTGTGAATGTGAATGGTAACTATATGTTGTTTGGAAGCATCAACGCAGGCTTTCCATTAAAGAAAATAAAGTCAAGAATTGATATTGGGCTGGGAACCAATATTCTCCACAATATCAGCTTTATAAATGGTGCAGAAAATGCCATTGATAACATGAGCATCAGTCCCAACCTGAGTTATAATTTCTCACTCGAAAATAAAATAGATATCATTGCCACCGGCAGGCTCAGTTTTAGCAAAGCCAAGTACTCACTGCAATCACAACTTAACAGTAATTATCTGCAGCAAACCTATGGGATGGAAATGATCAATTATTTACCATGGGGCTTAGTGGCTAACAATAATTTCAACTACACCATCAACAGTGGCCGTGCAGATGGTTACAACACACAAGTGCCTATGTGGAATGCTTCTGTTGCCAAAGGGTTTTTAAAGAACAAACGTGCCGAAGTTAAATTCAGTGTATTTGATCTGCTAAACCAAAACATCGGTGTAAGCCGCAATGCCAACCAGAATTATATAGAAGATACCCGCTACAATGTATTGCAGCGCTACTTTCAGTTGAACTTTACATATAGTCTTAATAAAGCAGGTAATGCATCATCATCCGGTGCAAGAGTGGTGATGCGGACGATAGGAGGATAAGACATTTTTTCTCATCCCTACCCCCTCGCCATTGTATGGAGAGGGGGTATTTTTTTCTTCCCCCTGACGGGAAAGGTGGCGTAGTAAATAGAAGTAGTTGCAACTGAATAGATTGCTTTTTTGTTTTCTGAATGATTAGTTGAACTCTTGCTTAAGATGACTCAGTTTTGCTAATGTTTTCTCAGAAATTTCCCCTCCTCCCAGGAGGGGCCACTAAAAACAACCAGCGTAGCGTTTGTTTTTAGTGAGGGAGGTGTAACGGCGGAGTATTGTATGATAAAGGAGACCAACAAAAAAAGCCCACCAAAATAAATTGATGGGCTTATAAATATTTACTGCTACAATTAATTATTAATCCTAATCCCTCCGCCACCTTGTCCACCCATCATTTCCATCATCATTTTCTGTAGTTCCTGTTTGGTAACCACTTTACCTTTTTTAGGTTCTTTCAATTCTTTCGCATCCACTGTTTTTTTCACTTCCAATGCATTATAAACAGTGGTTCCGTTATCAACATCTAATTGTAAAATTACACCAGGAAGCTGGCCAAAGCTTTCAGGGCCTACGGGGCTGATCAGATCATCTGCATACCAGGCAACTACTTCCACTTCTTTACCCGGAGGCATTTTTTGTGTGGTAGTATCAGCAGTGGCACCACCACCCCCGCTCATCACCATTCTGCGGATCACGCCAGTTGGCTGCATAATTTTACGGGTGGCTTTATGACAGTTATAACCGAGTACTTTTTTGGTTTCATTACCCAGTTTCCAGGGTTGCTGTACAATACTGTCTACAATCAGAAAATTCTTTCCACCCACTTCAGAGGTTTGAACGGATCTGTTTTGAGAGAAATTCTTATACAGGTCGCCACCGCCAGCGCCCATACGTATCATCACACGAGCCCCGCCACCACCTGCAAAAGGATCGGGTGCTTCATCTTCGGGAACGGGTTTGTACATAGAAATACTGTCGCTGAACAACAACATAAACTTCGCAGTTCTAAACTCCGGTAACATAGCACGCATCTGTTCATCCTGGATAGTTTTGTGCATGTTGATCTTCTGTTCATATACAATGGTTCCTTCTTTTACCTGCGCCTGTAAAACGCTTAAGCTGAGTAAACCGGTAAGGGCAAAAAATACTTTTTTCATGTAGGTTAATTTTTGATAGCCCAAATCTAAACCGTCTGTTGTTAAGAAGCCTTGTCAAATGGTTAATTAAGGTTAATAAAAGCCCACACCCGTAAAAAGGCTGATTATATTTGTGATACAAACTTCCGGATGGGCAAATTAAAATTATCTCGCATATTACTGATAGCCGCTATCTTACTGATCGTGGCTTTTCAGTCGTATTGGCTCATCCGTTTGTACAAAGAGGAAAAAGAAGGATTGAAAAAAGAAACCAATGGAATTTTCCGCGATGTGGTGTACAATATGCAGGTAGAGCGTTTTAAGCAGGATACCATGATCTTCCGAAAAACATCCGGTAATAATTTGTTTGTATATAATGCAGTGAATGCGATCAGAGTGCAGAATGGAGCATTGAAAAAAAAAGGAATTACTGTAAATTCAGGTGAACTTCAAACGGAAGATATATCTGTTGATACATCCAGACCGACCCGTGTTGAAATTCGCAAACATTCGTTTGGCCCTGAAATACAAAGAATGTTGGCAACGGATCATCAGGGAAACACAGTGAAACTTCCACCAATGATGGATACTGCATTGTTGCAACGTATGTCGCAATCAGGTATCAATGTAGTAGTAAAAATTTCAGGTAAAAACAATGATACCAGTATTTCACTGCAACGTAATACACCCATGCCTCCTGAAATTTTATCGCGGCAGTCGCCAAACATTATTGTAAGAACATTTCCTTTAGAGAAAAAAAACACGGTCACAGTAAGTGCAAAAGGAGGAATTACTCAACCAGATAAAGCCATTATCCGGATGATTACCAGCGGAAAAGCTTTGGATGATACATTACCTGTTAAAAAACTGGATTCTGTGTATAAAAAGGAATTACTGAAAGCAGGGATCAGTATCGATTTTTATATTAAAAAAGGAAAGGACGACTCGTTGCATCGTAAAGACACTATCAGTTCTGCACTGTTTACAACACAACCTGCAACGGTTGGTTTTATTCAACCTTTCTGGTATCAGGCAGGATTTGAAAACCCAACAGCGTATTTGTTGAAGAAGATTTCGCTGCAATTATTATTCTCTTTGTTTTTGATTGCATTCACATCCGTCACATTTATTTTTTTATACCGCAATCTTGTGGCACAAAGAAAGCTTACGGAGATGAAGAATGATTTCATCAGCAATATCACCCACGAACTGAAAACGCCACTGGCAACAGTAAGTGTAGCAGTAGAAGCATTGAGAAGTTTTGGTGGAATACAAAACCCCGAAAGAACAAAAGAATACCTGGATATTTCTGCAGCAGAATTACAACGACTGAGTTTATTGGTTGATAAAGTACTCAAACTCTCACTCTTCGAAAACCGCGAACTGGAATTAAAAAAAGAATTGTTTGATGTAAAGCAATTAACCGAAGAAGTATTGAATACTATGAAACTTCAGTTTGAAGCACATCGTGCAAAAGTGGATCTGGTTGTTGAAGGGCAAGGGTTTTCTATTCACGCTGACAGGCTGCACATTACCAGTGTGATTTTTAACCTCTTGGATAATGCTTTAAAATACAGCAAAGAAAAACCGGAGATCCATATCCGTTTACAAAGCAACAACGATGAAATCGTGTTACAGGTAGAAGACAAAGGTATTGGTATTGCATCAGATTTTAAAGCAAAGATCTTTGATAAATTTTTCCGCGTACCCAATGGCGATCATCATAATATTAAGGGTTATGGTTTAGGACTCAGTTATGTTTCGCATGTCATCAAAAGACATGGCGGAAATATTTCTGTAGAAAGCGAACCCGGCAAAGGCAGTGTATTCACCGTAAAATTTCCAACCGCATGAGTGTAAAAATTTTATATGTCGAGGATGAATTGTTTCTAGGTAAAATAGTAAAAGAAACCCTTGAGCTCAGGGGCTTTGAAGTAGTGATGGAAAGTGATGGTGCTGATGTGATGAAATCTTTTGAAAAGAACCAGCCGGATATTTGTGTGCTCGATGTAATGCTGCCAAACCGGAGCGGTTTTGAAATTGCAGAAGACATTCGTAAAATAAACGATGATGTGCCTGTCATTTTTCTCACTGCAAAAACACAGACGGAAGATGTAGTGCTGGGTTTTAAACTTGGTGCCAACGATTATATCCGCAAACCATTTAGTATGGAAGAACTGATCGTGCGAATAGAAAATGCCTTACGGTTAAAGAAAGAAGACCCTGTGATTTTGGAAGGCGATACGATCAATTTAGGAAAATACCTATTTCATGTAAACAAACAGGTGCTGCACAACGGAACTGAAGAACGCAAACTATCTTATCGCGAAAGCGAATTATTAAAATACCTCTACCGACATCGCGACCAAACAATAGACCGCCGCGATCTGCTCAATCATATCTGGGGCAATGATTCTTTTTTTAACAGCCGCAACTTAGATGTGTACATCACCAAAATTCGCGGCTACTTAAAAGATGATCCATCCATTGAAATCATCACCTTCAAAGGCGTTGGCTACCGATTTGTAACCAACTAGTCAATACTCCCCAATCTACTCCCTCAGACACCAAACCGTGTCTCAGTGCCTTTGTGCGCATTTTTTAACAAAGGTTCAGCCGGATAGAATAATATTAAACAGCCCCCTAAACTTACCCCTTGTTCCCTACCTTTGCCTTCGCAAAAAGCTTACCTATGAATGAACAATTTGTAAAACGCATCAGCGAAGAGCTAAAAGAAATAGAATCTGCTGGTTTGATGAAGAAAGAACGCATCATCACCAGCGAACAAGGTCCCGAAATAACTGTGAATGGTAAAAAAGTATTGAACTTTTGTGCCAACAATTATCTGGGCCTTTCTTCTCACCCCAAAGTAATTGAAGCCGCCCATAAGGCCATTGATACACATGGATACGGTATGAGCAGCGTACGTTTTATTTGTGGCACTCAGGATATTCATAAAGAACTGGAACAAAAAATTGCCGAATTCCTCGGTACAGAAGACACCATTTTATACGCCGCAGCATTTGATGCAAACGGTGGTGTTTTTGAGCCTT
Source organism: Chitinophagaceae bacterium (assembly GCA_947372235.1). Taxonomy (GTDB): domain Bacteria; phylum Bacteroidota; class Bacteroidia; order Chitinophagales; family Chitinophagaceae; genus Sediminibacterium. The sequence continues at coordinate 9,862 of CANBSW010000149.1, forward strand.
TGTTTGGTGAGGAGGATGCCATCATCAGCGATGCATTGAACCATGCTTCTATTATTGACGGTGTTCGTTTATGTAAAGCACAACGCTATCGTTACGAACATAATAATATGGATGACCTGGAAGCTAAGCTCAAAGAAACTGCCAGCCTCAGAAGCAGAATCATTGTTACCGATGGATCATTCAGTATGGATGGAACGATTGCGCAATTGGATAAGATCTGTGATCTTGCTGACAAGTATGATGCTATTGTAATGATCGATGAATGTCATTCATCCGGATTCCTTGGTAAAACCGGCCGCGGCACACATGAGTACAGAAATGTGATGGGAAGAATTGATATCATTACCGGAACACTCGGTAAAGCATTGGGTGGAGCAAGTGGAGGATTTACATCCGGAAGAAAAGAGATCATCGAATTATTACGTCAGCGCAGCCGTCCATACCTGTTCTCAAACACTGTGGCACCAAGCATTGTAGGCGCATCTATTGCTGTACTTGAAATGCTAACCGAAACAACAGAGCTTCGCGACAAACTGGAATACAATACAAAATACTTCCGCACCAAAATGACGGAAGCCGGCTTCGATATCAAACCCGGCGATCATCCCATTGTTCCGATCATGTTATACGATGCAGTTGTTGCACAAACCTTTGCCGCTAAATTACTGGAAGAAGGGGTGTATGTAATTGGTTTCTTCTTTCCCGTTGTTGC
>CANBSW010000150.1 GCA_947372235.1 Chitinophagaceae bacterium
ACGGCAGCACTTGCAGTTGGTTTTGTTTCAGCCATGATTCAATTGATTTTTGGTTTTTTAAAAATTACAGTTGATTTAAAAAATTTGTCTCCGCAATTCTACTGAAAATTGTTTTGAAAAAACAAAACAATATTTGAAAAAGTAAAAAATAGGATGCTAAAAGTACCGATTTTACTGAAAGCCGCAAATTAGTTTTCCATTAAGGATATTGTTTTCCGGGCATTTTTCAGAGGATGTAAGTTACTGCTTAATATATATTGAAACCAAGATTTTCACCGACAAAAAACGGCTTTTCACCATTCATACATATCGTTATACAAAATGTGTCGATTTTGAAACAGACCCCTATCTTTAAAAATTAATCAAAACCCAGATTACTGATTATGAAAAAACGATTATTGGCTGTTGGATTATTGGTAGGAACACTGTCGATTGCACAGCAAAGAGATTCAATTCCCACTGGCGGAGGTGCAAGAGGGGGCTTTCCCGCTGGTTTTGGGTTAGGTGGCGGAGGCGGCGCTTCCAGAACATCGCCACGGCCTTTTAAGGAAATAATTACGGATAAGGCCGTTTCCAAAAAAGGAATGTTTACTGTACACAAAGTAGATGACAGGTATTATTTCGAAATCCCCGATAGTATGCTTGGTCGTGAAATACTTTCAGTTACCCGTTTTACGAAAGTGCCTGCCACTACTGGTCGAAGCAGTATTTATGGTGGTGAAATAGCCAACCAGCAAACACTGGTTTTTGAAAAAGGACCCAGCAATAATATTTTTTTACGTGTAGTTACGCTTATGAATGTGGCTGATGCTAATAATGAAATAAGCAAGGCTGTAACCAATTCAAACCTGAATGCAATTACTGCCGCTTTTCCGATAGCTGCCTTTAACAAAGACAGTACCGGAGTGGTTATTGAGGTTACCGATTTTTTAAAAGCGGATAACCAGGTAGTAAGTCTTAGTGCAGGCAGTAAACGATCACTTGGTTTAGGTCAGCTTTCATCAGACAGGTCCTATATACAAAAAATCGGAACCTTTCTTACCAATATTGAGGTTAAAACCGTAAAAACCTTTTCAGCCAATGCGGGTGGTTTTGGGGCTGCTGCAACACCGGGACAAGGATCAACCAATGTTCCGGCAGCAAATGCTGCCGGTGCCATCACGCTGGAAATGAACACCTCGCTGCTCTTGCTTCCCAAAACACCCATGACTCCCAGATTTGCAGACAAAAGGGTTGGCTTTTTTACCGATGAATATACCAAATACAGTGATGATCAGCAAAGGATAGAGGCCAATGAATTTGCTATTCGGTGGAGATTGGAACCCAAAGATGAGGATATTGAAAAATGGAAAAAAGGTGAATTGGTAGACCCGAAAAAACAAATCGTTTATTATATCGATCCGGCTACACCCAAAAAATGGAGATCATCACTGATACTGGGCGTTAACGACTGGCAGAAGGCATTTGAAAAAGCTGGTTTTAGAAATGCCATTGTTGCAAAAGAATGGCCAGAGAACGACACAACCATGAGTATGGAAGATGCGCGTTACTCCGTGATACGTTATTTTGCTTCGAGTACAGAAAATGCAATGGGTCCTGAAGTACACGATCCTCGCAGTGGAGAAATATTGGAAAGTCATATACAATGGTATCACAACGTAATGAAATTGTTACATTCCTGGTATATGATACAGGCAGGGGCAGTTGATCCCCGTGCCAGAAAAATGAAATTTGATGACGATTTGATGGGAGACCTGATCCGTTTTGTTTCTTCACATGAAGTGGGGCATACATTGGGACTGTATCATAATATGGGAAGCAGCAGCAAAACACCTGTTGCAAAACTTCGTGATAAAGCATGGGTAGAAGCCAACGGTCATACCGCCTCTATTATGGATTATGCCCGATTTAATTATGTGGCGCAGCCGGAAGATAATATTGGTAAAACCGGATTATATCCACGAATTGGCGATTACGATAAATGGGCTATGCAATGGGGGTATGGTTATATTCCGGGTAAGGATGAAGAAGAACAGAAAAAGAACAGTAGTAAACTGATTACCGAAACATTAAAAAATAATCCCCGCACCTGGTTTGGCACTTATGAGCAAGGTAACTCAGCTGATCCAAGAAGCCAAAGCGAAGACTTGGGTGATAATGCAGTTGTAGCAAGCGATTATGGAATAAAAAACCTGCAACGCATACTTGTTAAACTGCCGGAATGGACAAAAGAGGAAGGAGACCTGAATGAGAATATTTCAGAAATGTATAAAGAGCTTCTGGGCCAGTTTCGCCTTTATATGGGGCATGTTACCTCCAATGTAGGCGGGATGTATGAAACATTCAAAACAGCTGAACAGGATGAACCTGTGTATGAGATCACACCCAAAGCCATGCAAAAAAGTGCTTTGGATTTTCTGAACAGACAACTATTTCAAACACCAAAATGGCTGATCGATAAAAAGATCTGGGATAAGATTTATCCTCCTGGTACTTCAGATCCGGTTGTTGCTTCTCAGGAAAGTGGTTTGGCAAGATTGCTTTCTGCCGACAGAATGAACCGCATGCAATATAGTGTAGATCGCTTTGGTGTGGATAAAGCATATAGTGCGCTGGAGATGATCAACGACCTCCAGTCTGATCTGTTTAGTGAATTAAAATCCAACAAGCCTATTGATAATTACAGAAGGATGTTACAGAAAAGCTATATTGATAAGCTGGACAATTTGATCAACCCTGTTGCAGCTGCTATTACATTCACTTTTGGTGGTGGTGGGCGTAACAACAATCCTTATGCATCCGGTTTAAACAGCCACAGTGATGTTTACAGTATTGCCCGTGCACAACTGGTGCAGTTAAAAGGACAGGTAAATGCAGCTGCCGGTTCTGCAACAGACCGTATGAGCAAGATACATTTACAGGATCTGGCTGATAAGATCAAGAAAGCATTGGACCCTAAATAGGATCGCGGATTTCGCGGATTTAGGAATAAGATTTTTTTTTGAGCCCCCGCCTTTGGCGGGGGTTTTGTTTTGGCTTTTTGTTTGCATAAATAACGGATAGGATATAAAACGATAGCGATTGGGTTAACCTACCTTTGCATCAAATTACTGATCATGAGAAAGGGAATGATAGGTTTGATGTTACTGGTTTGCTTTACTGTACATGCTCAAAAAAAAGCAGGGATCTGGGGTTATCTAAGGGATAGTGCAACGCATGAGCCCATTGTGCTGGCAAGTATCACAAACCTGAATACAAAGAATACGGTAATGACCGGCAACAATGGTCGTTTTAAAATTGATCTTTCAGCAAATCAGGTGCTTTCCTTTGCTGCAGTTGGCTATCATTTTGATACCATCCATTATAACAAAGATTTTTTATTGAAAGATACGATCGATCTTTTTCTTTCTCCACTGGCGCATAATCTCGGCAATGTAACAGTAACAGCAAGGGGTATGAGCCGTTATCAATTGGATAGCATCGAAAGAAGAAAAGATTTTTTACAGGATATTGTTAACTATACCATTCCAACCATTGCAGCGGCTAATTCAGGGGCCGGTATCGCATTGAATATTGACCGTTTTTCGAGACATGAAAAAAACAAACGCAAAGCATTCGCCTTTTTTGAATCCAATGAAAAAGAGCAATACATCAATTACCGTTTTCCTTCTTCTACGGTTACAGAATTCAGCAGTTTAAAAGGGGAAGAATTACAACAATTTATGCAGCAATACAGGCCATCTGCCGAGTGGTTACGAAAAAATAAAACGGAGGAGGATATCAAGTATTATATCAATGATAAATTGAAGTTGTTCTTTAAGAGGGGCTGATGTTTTCGTGAGTCGTCAGTCGTCAGGTGAGTGAAAGACATACGCGAATTACTTACTCACGACTGACGACTCACCATTCCCGAAATTTATTCATACCTCAATGCATTGATCGGATTTAATTTCGCGGCTTTCATGGCAGGATAAATACCCGCAGCCAAACCAACGATAGAACAAATTACTATTCCGATAACTACCCAGGCCCAGGGTACAACGAATCCGGTTTTTAATACGATTGAGAAAAGATTGCCCACTAATACGCCCAATACAATTCCGAAGAAGGCGCCCAATAAACTGATGATCAAACTTTCGAAAAGGAATTGCTGACGAACATTTTTGCTTTTACCACCAATGGCTTTGATCAGCCCTACTTCTTTGGTACGTTCGTTTACAGCCACCAGCATGATGTTCATAAGCCCGATCGCTGCGCCGATAAGGGTAATCAGCCCAATAGCTCCCGCAGAGCCTGTAATGCTGCTTAAAAAGCCAATAAAGAGTTCTGCAAATTTATCGCTGCGTTCGATCACAAAATTGATTTCTTCTATAGGCTCCAGTTGACGTACCGCCCTGAAAACAGAAGTGGCTTCATCGGTTGCTACATCCAGTTGTTTTACATCACTAACCATCACACCTATGAGATAAGAAGGATTTGCATTTGCAAAATGGCGAACATTGGTATAGGATGTAAGGATCATATCATCCTGGCGCATCATGGCACTCGATCCCTTGCTTTTTAAAAGTCCAACAACACGATAAGGCAGGCTGCCAACCCTAATGATCTTATCAATACATTTTTCAGGTCTTGCACCAAAGAGCTTGGTTGCTACATTACTTCCTAAAAGACAAATGCTTCTGCCGCTTTCAATATCGAGGCTATTAAGGTTTCTTCCGATTTCTATAGAATATCCGTTTACAATCAGGTAGTTTTCATCCCCTCCCCATAATGTGATCTGTGGATTTGTTTTTTTCTCTTCGTAATGAATTTCCTGTGCACCGGGGCCCCTTCTGTAAATACTTACCTGCGACCCGGGGAAATAAAAATGTGTTTTAAAGAATTCAGCTTCTTCTCTGCGTATAGATTTACCGAGATTGGATTTTTTTTCTTTTAGTCCGCGTTTTGTTTTGGTTACATCACTACGTCCGTTGCCAAACCGGATCCTTGAATCTTTGAAGCGAATGCTGAATGCATTGGCACCCATAAAGGAGAAACTTTCTTTCAGGCTCTGGTTCATAGCTGAAATAGCGGTAATAATTCCGATCAGTGCCATGATCCCAAAAGCTATGATGGCAACAGTGATACCTGTTCGCAATTTATTGCTGCGAACGGTACGCCATGCCAGTGAAAGGGAATCGAGGGTTGTCATGCAAATAAGGTTTCATCAACTATTCAACCCCATAAAGATAAAAGGAGATTAGCGAACACCACCCCTAACCATATAGAAATATGAAGAGCGGTTAAAAATAGAAGAAATTGAGTACCATACCCGGGAAAATCCCTATTAGTATAATCAATACTGCCAATAAGGTCAACCCGGTTTTAAAACCACCTGTGATCTCTGAAGTTGTTGCTTCACCTTCTTTAAAATACATGGCCTGTATAACCCGGAAGTAATAGTAAACGCTCACCGCAGCAAACAATACAGCTACCACAACCAGCCATAATGAACCACCTGCTTTTACTACTGATGCCAGCATATAATATTTGGCAAAAAACCCTGCAGTTAAAGGAATGCCAGCAAGTGATAAAAGGCAAATGGTTGTAGCAAATGCAAGTACGGGTTGCGCTTTTGCAAGTCCATTAAACCCATCAAACGTATAATCATTCATTTTGATGAGTACTGAGAAAATACCAATGGTTGCAAGACTATAGGCAGCTGAATACAACAGGATACCTTCTTTTGCCAGATCATTTGCACTATATAATGCAAACAACATAAAACCCGCCTGCGCAATACTGGAATAGGCCAGCATTCTTTTTACACTTTGCTGGAATACAGCTGTGATATTACCAATCAGTAAGGTTGCAATGATGACGAATGCGAGTAATATTTTCCAGCTGGGTCCCAGAATATTTGTGTGGGATTCGAACAAGCGGATGAAAGCGATAAAGCCTGCTGCTTTTACAATGGTTGCCATAAAAGAAGTAAATACTGCAGGTGCACCATCATATACATCGGGTGTCCAGAAATGAAAGGGGGCGGCTGATACTTTAAAACACATGGAAACAAATAACAGGATCATTCCTGCTATTTCGAGGAAAGAGAATTGAGGTGCCAATCCGCCTGCAGATGGTGGTGTAACTGAACCGCCCAGTGCAAAATTTCCTGTTGCTCCATAGATCAGTGTGATACCCATTAACATGATACCTGTTGAAAAAGAGCCCATCAAAAAATATTTGAGTGAGGCTTCATTACTTTTCAGGTTACGTTTATCGGCACCGGTAAGAATGTACAATGGTATTGACATGATCTCGATTCCAAGGAACAACATCAATAAACCATTGAAAGAAGAAAGGATACTTACACCGCACAATACAAAAAAGATGAGTGCATAATAATCTGCCACATTTACGCCTGTATTCTCAATGGCCTTGCCGCTTAATAACACATAGATCAACGTTGCAGTGATGGCAATGGTATTGAAGAACATCCCAAATTTTTCAAAATGGAACATTTCATGCGTGTTTATATGGATTGTACACACACCATAACTGTTCAACAGATTGGCGATCAGCAACAGGAGAAGTCCTGCAGCTGCTACAACCGATTGTGCAGATTTACTCTTAACAATGATGCCGCTGAACATCATTACTACACCCAATAAAGCAGAAACTATGATTGCATTCATAAAACTTATCTTGAACAGGAGTAATTATTTCCTGTTGATTTCATTCATTAACGTTTAACCAATATAGCAGTAACCGTATCTTTTGTAAGATCGATCATAGGTTGAGGATATACTCCCAACACAATCACAACGATCACTAATACGATCAGCATTAACTGAATATTACCACTGATCTCAGTTGCATTTTCTGTTGTTGCAACGGTATTGCCATACAAAACTTTCTGTACCATATTCAAAGTATACACAGCCGCAAGTATTACACTAATCCCTGCTGCTGCAGCCATCCACATATTGTACTGGAATAAACCATTAAACATCAGGAACTCTCCGATAAATGCGTTTGTTAATGGTAAGGCGATATTGGCCAATGCCATTACTACCAATAAAATGGCCATTACCGGTGCTTTCTGTGCAAGACCACCCAACTCGCTGAATTTGCGTGTGCCGAGTTTTTGTTCGATCACATCAGCAACAATCCAGAGTCCGATCACGTTTACGCCGTGGTTAAACATTTGTATCATTACGCCTTCCATTCCGATCTTGTTGTGTGTAAATATTGCCGCACACATCAAACCAATATGGGCGATGGAAGAATAAGCAATTAAACGTTTGATATCATCCTGACGAATTGCGATCAATGACCCATATAACATTCCGATGATCGATAAAATAATGATCAGGTCTGCAAACTGAACAGATGCGTGCGGGAACAACGGTAATAACCAGCGTATCACTGCAAAGATTCCCATCTTAACCATGATACCGCTCATGATCATGGTAGTGGCAGTTGGTGATTGCTCGTATGCATCCGGCTGCCAGGTATGAAAAGGAAATATCGGCATTTTGATTGCAAAAGCAATAAAGAATAACCAGAAAATAAATGCTTCCTGTTTGCCATCCAGTGAAATTTTATAAAAAGATTGAATGGCGAAAGAATGATCGGCTGTATGGAAATAGAGGAATAAAATTCCCACCAACATTAACAGAGAACCGATGAATGTGTAGATGAAAAATTTAAAGGTAACTGCAATTCTTTTTTCGCCTCCCCAAATAGAACAAAGGAAGTAAACAGGAATTAAAGCAAGTTCCCAGAAAAAATAAAACAGCAATGCATCTGCTGCGAGAAAAACACCTAATAAGCCGGCTTGGGTAAGCAACATCAATCCATAAAAACTACCGGAATTTTTGTACTCATTGTTATACGTTGCTGCAAAAATGATCGGAAAAGAAACGGTTGTAAGCAGGCATAACATTTTTCCCATGCCATCTGTCATTAATGTAAAACGACTACCAAGATCGGGGAGCCAGGCTGCATCGAAAGCAAGTTCTTTTGCATCGAGGAAAAAGATACCGGCTAATGCTACTGCCAATGTTATTACAGAAGACAACAGGGCAAAACCTTTGGCGGCTTTGGCTTCCTTTAGAAAAAAGGTTACCAGGCCGGTTAGTAAGGGGATCAATATGAGTAAAACAGGGACCATATTCTTTCTTTATTGCAACAAGCTGTTTAAAATATTTTATTGAAGAACTGCATGATGTAGGCATCGTTAAACCATACCAGGAAAAACACCACCATTGCCAATACCATGATCAAAATATAATTTCCTACCTGACCGCTCTGTATCAAACGAAGCTGCCGGGAACCATAGCCTACCAATTTACCAACACCATTTACCAATCCGTCAATCCCACTTTTCTCTACAATGTTTTTGAAAAAGCCTGCAAGTGCATTCAATGGATTTACGATCATGGTATCATACAGTTCATCGATATACCATTTGTTCTCCAGAATTTTTGCAACACCTGTATTCTCTTCTTCTGTTGCTTGGTATTTTTTATAACTGTTTACTGCAAAAATGATCACGATAATTATGGCGAGAGTGGTCCCGCCCATCATCAAATATTCCTGCGAAGCAGCTAACGAATGGTGTTCAGCAAGTTTTGCCGATTCAGCAAAAATGGGTGCAAGAAAATGTTCGAGGCTGTGTGCATTGGCTGCAAACACTTCAGGTATTCCTATCCATCCGCCAACAACGGAAAGTAAAGCAAGCACAATTAATGGGAAAGTCATCTGCCATGGGCTTTCATGCACATGGTGTTCCTGCTCATGAGTGCCTCTGAAATTTCCGATGAAAGTAAGTGTGTATAAGCGGAACATATAAAAAGCCGTCATTAAAGCACCGGCTACGCCGATGTAATAATAAAGTGGATTCTTTTCGAAAGCAGCAGTCAGAATTTCATCTTTAGAAAAGAAGCCTGAGAACGGAGGAATACCGGCAATAGCCAAACAGCCCAGTAAAAAAGTAATGTGCGTGATGGGCATATATTTTTTCAATCCACCCATTTTACGGATATCCTGCTCGTGGTGCATGGCATGAATAACCGAACCTGCGCCGAGGAATAATAAGGCTTTGAAAAATGCGTGTGTCATCACATGAAAAACTGCACCTGTGTAAGCACCAACACCTAATCCCAAAAACATATATCCTAACTGACTAACGGTTGAGTAGGCCAGTACTTTCTTAATATCATTTTGTTTCAATGCAATGGTTGCTGCAAAAATGGCTGTGGCCAAACCGATCACAGCAATCAATGTTTGTGTTCCCGGAGCCATGGTATATAAGATATTGCTGCGGGCGATCATATAGATACCAGCGGTAACCATGGTAGCAGCGTGGATCAAAGCAGAAACCGGGGTAGGACCCGCCATTGCATCGGGCAGCCATGTGTACAAAGGAATTTGTGCGCTCTTACCCATGGCACCCACAAATAATAAGGTAGTGATGGCAGTAATATCAAAAGAACTTAAATGAGCAACATTGGCAAAAACGTCGCCATAAGTAGCAGTACCCAGTTTGAGTAATAACCAGAATACGGCCAGTAAGAAACCAAGATCACCAATACGGTTCATCACAAAGGCTTTTTTTGCGGCGTAGTTATAGTTATTGTTTTTGAACCAGAAACCTATCAACAGATAAGAACACAAACCAACACCTTCCCAACCGATGAACATGATCACATAGTTGGCGCCTAATACAAGCAACAACATGGAGAACACAAACAGGTTGAGGTAAGCAAAGTAACGTCCATAATGTTGTGGTTCTTCTTCGTGCATGTAAGCAGAAGAATAGAGATGGATCAAAAATCCGATTCCGGTAATGATCAGTAAAAACAAAGAAGACAGCTGATCGATTTGAAAAGCAAAAGGAATCTTGAAACTTTCAATATCAATAAAATTGAAAAGTGTAAGAGTGCTGCCGCCATTTGCTTTTACATCAAAGAACAACAAAATGCTCACCACAAATGAGGCAAGAATAGCACCACTTCCGATAATGCTGATCAATGATTTGGACAATGACTTCCTCCCCAATCCGTTGATCAGAAAACCCAGCAGGGGAAACAATGGAACTAAATAAACAAGTTTGCTCATATTCAGGCTTAACGCGTAATACTTAAGGCTGAAGGCTTTGCTTTAAGCATTCAGCATTGGGCATTTAGCATTTTTAGTTTTTCAATCTGTTCAAAAAATTAATATCCACCGAATGCGTATTCCGGTACATCATCACAATAATGGCCAACCCCACACTTACTTCTGCCGCAGCTACTACCATGATGAAGAATACAAATAACTGTCCCTCTATGCCTACTGTTGAATTAGCATCTGAAGCGATTGCCACCCCATGGTGCATTTTTGAAAACGCAACCAGTAACAGGTTCACTGCATTTAACATGAGCTCTATACACATAAACACAATGATCGCATTACGGCGTGTTAACACACCAATGATGCCGATGCTGAATAAGGCTAAGCAGAGATAGATATAATATTGTATTGGCATTTTGTAAGCTTAAGGCTGAATGCTTAATGCATAAAGCCAATTTTATTT
>CANBSW010000151.1 GCA_947372235.1 Chitinophagaceae bacterium
TTTACCTTTTAAAATAATAGTCAAGCTCGGTTTCAATATTCGTCATATCTACCAGTTGCGGTGATTTTTGGGTATTGAAAATAAGAAGCCCTCTTGCATCATTTTTTGTATTCAGATCAATACACTCTGCCAGTTTCTCTTTTTTTTGAAACATGATATAGCGTACATTTTTCGCCTCGATGATTTTGATATTGGGATACAGTTGTTTCAACACTTTTTTGGAATACCTCATCTGGTAAAACATTTCGTGCACAGAACTGTTATAAATAGCAGAATCTGTAACGGATTTGATTTTGAGATCCTGAAGTGAATCGGGATAATAAAAAACGGCAGAAACTTTATCAATCCAAAGCGTATCTGAAAAAGAGGAGCCAGGCTTAACCCGAACAATATTGGTTGTAACAGCAGCAGGTTTATCTGTAACCGGTTTTGCTTGTTCTGTACATGCAAAAAAGGAAATCGAACCTGCAATCAATAAGTAACTAATGATTCTTTGCATATTAAGCGTTTCAATGATTGAATTTATAAAAAAAAAGCCTCTAAACAGAGGCTTTCCTTCTTAATAAACGTGTAAATCCGTGCTAACTACCAATTCCAAAGCCTCGTAACATTAAATCCGATCACAAATTTTCCACCCGGAATTTTTGTTCCGTCAGCAGCCGTATAATTAAAAGGGCTATTTGTATTGTAGAGATTATTACGCTGCGGGTTTAACAGTGTATAATTGCCTGCAAATAACTGGAAAGAGTGATTACTGGTATTAAATTCTACCCCAAAAGAAATATTTGGGTTAGGATTATTTGTATTGTGTTTGGTAACCGGTTGATCTACATTAAAGATCAAAGAAGTTACTTCAGTTAATTTATACCTGCCGGATACTGCAATGGCAAGGTGATCAAAATTCATTTCTTTAAAAGTAACCTGACCAGTACTGTCATTCTTTGTATAATATCCATTTACAGCATTCTGATGAGATATACTGGCCGCAACCTGTAAGGATAGTCTATCATTTACTTTGCGCGCAATGATCAGCTGATTGAAGAAAGAAACACGTTGTGTCTGGTATTTAAAGATACTGCCATCTGCATCTTTTCTTGTATCATACGCAACATTGCCATAATACGTAACACTTACGGGGTATAATCCATTTGTCTGGCGCAATAAAGCATATTTGGCGTTAAGATCCCATAACATATTACTCTTCGTAATACCCAATCCAACATTCAGATTTTTTATCGGCGCATAAATTACACCTAATCTGATATTAGAAGGAGCAAACAAACCCCAAAAATCATCATATCCTTTATCTACTGTACCAAACCTGTGCATGATATCCATTTCAAAAGTTCCTTTTTGAGATACCATTACTGTCTGGTTATCCATGATCCAGGTACTTTTAAAAGTATTCTTTACAGGTTTTAATTTTGGCTTGGCAACAGGCGCAGTTTCTGCAGTTTCCTGAGCAAAACCTGCTGAAAGAAAAATTGTCTGGCTCAAAACAACGGAGATTGCTATGGCAACCCATCTGTTTGGCAGCGTTATTATAGATTTTTTCATTTCTTTTAGATTTAAATAGCTTAATTGTTCAGTGCACCTGTTCTGATCCAATCATAAATTTTTTGTCTATCAACTGCAGAAGGTATGTACTCCTTCATCTCGCCATTGATTTTTTGGTAAATGATACTTTCTTTGGGAAGAAGTGTATTTACAAATCCACCATTCACAATTTCCTGATAAGATCCGCCTGCAGTCATATTTGGTTTGTGACCGCCGGTTGCATGACAACCCGCAAGTGCACATTTTGTATTGACCATCGGTGCTACATCAGCTTTAAAACTTACTGATTGTGGTGGACCATCAGGATCAACCGCTGCATCTGGCAGAATTACATCTCTGTAACAGCTGGTGAACCCGGTAGACATGATCAAAAAAAGTCCGGTATACGTTAATAATTTCTTCATTGTAATAAGTTTTTGAATTACTTGTTATTGAAATTCATGTTACACTCGATATCAATTTTATCAGACACATTTGTGCTGGTGATACCAAAGTCTCTACAGTTTAACTGGAATTTGAGTTGTAACCCAAAAACTGAATAGGCTGCGCTGGTTCCAAACTGAACTTTTGTTTTAGGAATATATTTCAACCGTCCTACAATTGACTTAGTAAGCGGTGCAGCGAGTGTGCCTTTCCAGCTAAGATTGATGGTAACAATATAATCGTTGCTGAGTGGGTCAAATTTCACATCAGTAGTTCTGATTTTGGCAATATTTGTTACAGTTAAATTTTGTGTACCGGCTACAATAGGCACAGTACCGAGTGTGGTAATATTACAACCGCCATCTCTTCCGGGTTCTCCTGTATTAGATTGATTAATCTGAACATAACCACTGAAATAGGTTTTTGTAGGATCACTCTCATTAAAAGCCCATGAAGTGTCCAATAAAGGTTGAGCTGCAGTTACATAATTCAGCATTTTAGCGTCCGTAACATCGTGCATTCCAAACTGGTTAAATCTTCCGGTCAATAAACCTGCTGCGCCAACATAGTTGGTAGACCACATCACATTACAGTGTGCTTTATCCAATTTCCATTGAGTGGAATCTCCAACAATCATACTACCCGGAACAAGTACGGCATTACCTCTGGTAATTACCGGAGTGTTGGAAGCCGCAGATGGAAGTGGCGAAAGTGATTCATGCGTACAACTGGCAATATATCCATACCCGCTAAACAAAATCAGGACTAAAAGAAGGCTGTGGTTTTTAAGAAGTTTCATATACTTGATTATTAATGAGAAAATATTGTTTTAACATCGTGATTTAAACATTGATGTTTTGACACTGTAAAAGTAGATCGGCAAATAATCAGGAATCATGACATTACTCACTTGCTTGTATGACTTTGCACATTTTCTAAAATGACTTTTGTCATATTTGAAGTCGTTAAATTCTTGAATTTCTGTTAAAGCACTGCTCATCAGCATTTTTACACATTGCAGCACAGATAGGGAGAGAACGGAATATAGAAAATCAGTGGGAACGCTTTTCCAAAAAGCGTTTTACTAAAAAAGATAGAAAATAAAAAACAAACAATATGGTCAGATATAAAAGAAGACTGATTGTGTAAACACGCATATTGTTGGCTTGAAATGAATGATCCGTATTCATTTCCGATGTAAACTTTTTAAAGATCCTCACAAACAAATAGAGGAAAAAAAGACTGTGCAGAAAACTAAGTGTCGGAATTTTATTTATTCGTGGGATCCAAAACAACAAACTCAATATTCCCCATACATACCAAAAAGGTTCTTGTATGCGCTGACTAATATTATTAAATGAAAAATCAGGATATAAATTCTTTAATTCAAACCCTATAAAAATCACTCCTGCAAATGCATACGTATATGGCAATAATTGATTGATGTCTTTTCTAAATTCCGGATTAACAAATTTGATCGATTTTAAACTTCCGATCAACAAATACAGGAATGGATAGCCTGAAAAAAAAACAAGCAATTCAAGTTGCTGCAGATAGGCAAAAAAACTGTTATCCATAAAATTTAACTGCATCAAAGGTGTAGAAATTTTATTAAGTTCCCCATTTTTCATTCGATTTGATAAAACATGGATTTTCTGTTAATAAAATGCAATTACCAATGTCACAAAGGCTCTTAAAATATCATTTAGCATATTTTTCCTATATTTGCAGCATTCATATACTCTCTCTACAGACTGATCACTCTTCCGTGACAAAGTTTATCAAGTCAATTACGGGCAGGTTATATACCATCTGAGCTATTTCAGGTGTGCATTTATTTTAAATAATATCATTTTGTTATTCGAACAACTGAACCTTATTGAGCCCATCCTGAAGGCTTTACAAAACGAAGGTTACACTACACCAACACCTATTCAGGAACAAGCTATACCCATCGTTTTAGAACGCCGGGATCTGTTAGGCTGTGCCCAAACCGGCACCGGCAAAACAGCAGCATTTGCAATACCTATGTTACAGATCCTCCATGAAAATAAAATGGCAGGTAATCAGACCAAAGGAATCAAAGCACTCATTTTAACACCTACCAGAGAACTGGCTATTCAGATCGACGAAAGTTTTGCCGCCTATGGCAAATACCTGAACCTGAAACACCTGGTAATTTTTGGTGGCGTATCACAACAACCACAAACCAATGCATTAAGAGGTGGAGTTGATGTTCTAATTGCCACACCGGGCCGTTTACTGGATCTGGTTGAACAAAGATTTGTCAATCTCTCGGAAATACAAATTTTGGTATTGGATGAAGCAGACCGTATGCTGGATATGGGTTTTATTCATGATGTAAAAAAGATCATCACAAAAATTCCTGCTAAACGACAAACGCTTTTCTTCTCGGCTACCATGCCGGCTGAGATTGCAAAATTATCCGGAAGCATTTTGCATAACCCTGCCAAAGTAGAAGTAACCCCTGTTTCCTCTACCGCAGAAACCATTCAGCAATCGATGTTTTTTGTTGAAAAAGAAAACAAAAAACATTTATTGATTCACCTGTTGAAAGACAAAGCCATACAAAGTGCACTGGTATTTACCCGTACCAAACATGGCGCTGATAAAGTGGTGAAAGAATTAAGCCGCGCAGGAATTGGTGCTGAAGCCATTCATGGAAATAAATCACAAAATGCAAGACAACGCGCTTTGGGAAACTTCAAATCAGGACATACACGTGTACTGGTTGCTACAGATATTGCTGCAAGAGGAATTGATGTAGATAATCTTTCGCACGTGATCAATTTTGAATTACCCAATGTACCTGAAACCTATGTACACCGCATTGGTCGTACCGGCCGTGCAGGTGCAAGTGGGATTGCTTTCTCTTTCTGTGATATGGAGGAAAAAGAATTTCTACGCGATATTCAAAAACTGATCTCCAATGCAGTCCCTATTGTTACAGATCATCCCTATGCAATGAGTGATACTTCATTAACAACATTCAAATCATTACCACAAAGACCTTCACAAAGGCCCCAACAGAATGGTCCACGCAGATCATTCAGAGGTGGAGATGCAAGAAGATACTCGGGAAATAATTCGCAGAACAGACATAATTAAATACAAAGACAGAAGTAGGAAGTTTTAATAAGAAAAGCATCAGGTTCTCTGATGCTTTTCTTATATCTGTACATCTCATTGGCCCGTACTTTTAGCTTCATACTCTTTACCTAAATTGTTAAGTACGAGGTAACGGTTGTTTAAAATTACTAACACCGTACCCCGTACTTTTTTTGCTTGTCTGTAAAGCTGTAACTTAATGTGTCTGTACTACTTTTTTTATTCCATAGCTTCTGTTTATGGTGAAACCTAATGAGAAATTACCTTTTTTATAATCGTTTAGATTAGAGCTTAACTGGGTAATGTTTTGAGAGCTGGTGGTACTGGTAAGGAAGAACTGGAAAATGTGTCCGCCTGTATCCCAGTCATATCCAATAGAAAACAGATCCGGTACATAGTTAACTGCTGATGCACTTTCATCCAGCAAATTCTCATAGCCATTGAACTGGTGAGAATACTCGAATGTAATGGCTGTTTTATGAGACAGTTTATACCTGCCCCCTAAGCCAAGATTAAAGATATTATTGGTATTATTGATGCCATAGGGCACATAATTCAAGTGAATTAAAGTTGGCATCAATTGCAGTGAAAAATTATCACTGAACTTTCTTGCGATCAACAACTGGTGCATAAAAGAGAAACGGTTCCAGGTATTATCATCCGGACTTGGGCCGTAGGCAGCATCCACACTGGCCAGTGCAAAGTAATCCACGGTAACCGGGATATTTTTCTTACCGCTTTGTTGACGCATCAAACGAAACTTACCCCAGGTTTCATATTTTGAATCGCCGGTCATGGCAAATCCAAAATTCATCCAGTCTTTAAAAGAATAATCGAAAGATAGATAAGTGGTGGCAGTACCGGCATTAAATCCTAATAGTTGTGAAAGATTTTGCAGCCCTTTTCCTTCTTTCCAGAAATTACCAAAGTGGTGGCTGATCATAAATTCCAGATTGCCTTTCCCAGTCATTTCCACGCTCTGCATATTCACAATACGGGTTGATTTGAAAGTAGCCGTAGTAATGTTCTCTTTTACTTTAGATGAATCGTCTTTCAGTAAACTTCCGAGCAGGTCATCCTGTGCAATTGCTTTAACCATGAAGCAATTTATCAGCAGGAGATATAATAATATTTTTTTCATAATCTTATAATTAACAGATTAATTTAATTGGAACACGATAGTGGCAAGTAAAGGTGTTTCATCAGACAATTTTGGTTTTACCAAACCGGGAATATCAATTTTATAATCTTCCGCTTTGATCTTGAATACACAATTGAATGTGGCTGTTTTCCCTTTTACTTCCAGTTTAACAGGAGAGGAGAAATTTTTAGTAACCCCATGTAAAGTAACCTGACCTTCTGAAGAGATATTGTATACACCATCTTTGGTAAGCATGTCTTTATTAAATCCTGTGAGTTTTCCTTTAAAAGTTGCATTTGGAAATTTATCTGAGTGCAGATAGTTATCATTGAAATGCTCTTCAAGCAACGCATTGTTAAAGTGAAATGTTTTCATAGGGACCAGCAGGGCTACCTCATTGGTTTCTACTTTAAAAATGGCTGTGGCTTCTTTACTGGCTGAAGCATAATCTTTGTGGCTTTGGTCTTTATTGGGATTAAAGAAAATATATCCGTCCCTTGTTTTATAAGTCTGTGCATGTAGAAAATTCACAAAGAAGATGGCAGCAAATAATATGGTGATAATTTTTTTCATTGTTATACTTTTTAGAATTTTTATTAGTTGAAGATTAGTTTTTATTGTGGTAATCCCTGTGCTATCCATGCCAGAAAGGTTGCCGTTGTTGTTCCATCCAGACTAATGGATCCTCCCTTATGGCCGTTGGCGCCGGAACTTGCCATGATCTTACTCAGGTCGTCTTTATCAGCTGCCATCTTTGCATAATCCAATGTTGGTCCGAGGCCTCCATGGCAGGCACTTCCTTTACAAACCGTTTTGTAAATAGGAACAATATTGGTTGTATAAGTAACCGGACCGGTTATGGCAGGTGGCACATAATTATCTTTGGCGCCCTGATTGATCCATGTTTTAATGATTGCTGCCTGTGAAGGGCTGAAATAAATGCCTCCTTCACCAGGGTGATCTTTTCCGCTGATCATATCATTATATACACCAGACCTTGCCAGGATAACACCATAGTAAATTGTATCCTTAAGTGAAAACTGAAGAGCCCTTGTTGATCCGTTATTATGACAGCCACAGGCACCGGATGTAAGAATGGGAATAATATCATCCCTGAATGAAACAGTACTTAAAGAACTTGCTGTAGGGGTGGTAATGTCTTTTTTATTATTATAACAGGAAGAGAAAAGCAGGATACCGCATATCACTCCTATATATTTGAATGCTTTATTCATAAAATTATTTTTTAGCGGTTGATGATTATTTTTTAGTAACTACGGTTCCTGTTTTTCTGTATTTGAATATTCCGGTACCATCCAGTCCAAATTTCCAGGCATCAGGAATTTTAGGATCGTTGAAATACCAGCCTTTGATAATAGCAATTTCAGAGGATCTTAATCCACCATCTCCATAAGCCATATCACCCTGTTGAGAAGTGGCAAAGATTTTTGTACGGGGATTAGCAACCAGAATGGTTGAATCTACCCTTGACATCAAAGTACTGGCTGCATTATAATTATCACCTTTCACATAAAAGCCTTTACCGTTTCCATCCGTAAAAGCAACACTTGAATTGGCACGTAAAGATTTTGGATACATGATATCCAACAACAGATCATCATAGTTATTCAACGGGCCTCTTGTACTGGATGCTGAAACAGGAGTGCTTACTGTTTTGTAAGGTCTGAAACTTGCATTTACCAATGTATCGGTATAAAATTTTCGTACACTGTCTTTATAAGCGGTCCAAACCTGGGTTAGTTTCGGATCTTTCAACTGAGCATATAAAGTAACTGCGTTATTTGCCGGATTGATATAAGAGAAGGTAATCGTATCTCCTGCAGCAATGCTGAGCAACCCTTTCCTTGCCCAACCACCGGTAGCAGTTGCCTCGTTATGGCAGTTGGCAGAAGAACAACCAATGGTAATTAAAGAAATCGCAGCAGGCCTGTAATCTTCAATAGCAGGTTTTTCTTTGGCACCATTCTTTATCCAGTTATAGATGATCGATTTTTCTGAAACAGTAAGATCAACCCCGTAATTTATAGGTGGCATGGCCTTATTAAGATCACTGGTTGTAACCAGTTGATACAACTGGCTGCCATCAGGATCGCCGGGAGTTACCATACTCATTACACTGGCATAAGAATTCAAATAAGGTTTAACACCGGTACCGCCATGACAGGTTGATGAAACACAGTTGTTCTTAATAATACTCTGAACACTTTTTGTAACAACAATATCATTCACGCCGGGTACCGCATCTGCATAAGGAACCACGGTAGAATCATAAAAAGGTGAGAAGATCGTTGAGTCGGGAATATTCACCAACGCGCGCCAAACACCGGATGCATTTGTACCCTCCTTTTTGCATTGTACCAATAACAGAGAAACTACAAGCAAACAAAAGAGGCTTATTATGCCTTTTTGATAGGGGACCTTTCTTTTCATATACTTAGTTTTTTTTGAATGGATAGTTAACATCAGTATCGCGTAGATTTTAAAATGTGATCTTCTTTCTGATGATGACACAAAATTATTTGCAACTGAATCAGCAAAGGATGATAATTCACATTGAGCATTATGATTTATCTCACTTTGTATAATGCCAAAAATCATGTTTAATCTTTTCACTATGTGGCACTTTTACAGTGAAAATTATTCAGCGTCACAACGCTATTTTATTAACGTTTCAACCTTATCATTTTTTATGAAAAAGAAAATCTTATACAGCATCCTTGCAATCATTGTGGTAACAGGCGTTTGGGCTGCTTTCAACAGAGAAAAATTTACACAAACTGTAGTTGATCTTGGAATGGCAATGACATCATCCATGAAACACCGAGACCCATCAAAAGAAAAAGCAAAATTTGAAACTACCGCTGATGTGTTTTCAAAAGAGTTCAAAGACAATGCATCTGAAGCAACAAAAAAATATATCAATCAGGCAGTTTTACTGGAAGGAGATATAACAAATGTTGCAGGTGTAACTGTTACACTAAATAATATTGCCTGCAATATTGATTCTACAGAAGTTGCAAAATTGAAAGACCTGAAAACAGGTTCTAAAATAAAATTACAAGGACTCGTTGTTGGTTATAACGATTTGATGGAAGAAGTTTCGATGGCACAATGCACAATAAAATAAGAGGTGCCAGCTTAGAAGTACTAACAAAAAACAAGCCTCTTACTTACTCACCCATTCATCTATTTCGCTTAATTAAAGAAATTTATTTAAGCGATTTTTTTTTGAAGTATTAAGAGCAATAAAGTAAAAGACAAGTACAAGCTTGGAGCAGATTATATCACTTCATACACTATACCGAAATCTTACCAATCTTTTCGCTTAATTTAGTTTCTATGATTAAGCGAATTTTTTTTTATTGGATATTGATGCTGATGGTTAGTATGGCTATCGGCCAGAAAAAACAAGTCCAACCCTCAACTCTTCTTCCCTATTTCCCGTCTGCACAAAATTGGGAACAAAGAACTCCGGCCGATTTTGGAATAGACTCCAGTAAGATCAATGAAGCTATTGCCATTGCCAAAGCTGCTGAAACAAAAAATCCTCGCAACATGGAGATCAGCCATTATCAAACTTTTGGCAAAGAACCTTTTGGTGAAGGTATCGGCCCTTTTGCAGAACGCGGAGATCCAACAGGTATCATTGTTTACAAAGGTTATCTCATTGCCGGTTGGGGCGAACCTTTACGTTGTGATATGACGCATAGTGTAACGAAAAGTTTTTTATCAACCGTTGTCGGACTTGCAGTAGACCAGGGTTTGATAAAAAATGTAAATGATAGGGTGGCTGATTATGTTCCTCCCATAGAACTCTTTACACCCGGCATCGTAAACCGTTCTGCAGATCTGATAGGACAGCCCCAATTATTACAACCTTTCGCAACACCACATAATAAAACCATTACATGGGATCATATGCTTCGCCAAACCAGCGATTGGGAAGGAACGCTTTGGGGTAAACCTGAATGGGCAGACAGGCCCGATCCTGATCCAACAAAATGGATCCGCAAAAGACTGGTACCGGGATCGGCTTATGAATACAATGATGTTCGTGTAAATGCACTGGCATTAGCAACCACCAGTGTTTGGAGAAAACCTTTACCGCAAGTTCTCAAACAATATATCATGGATCCTATCGGTGCGTCCAATACCTGGCGCTGGACGGGCTACCGCAATGCATG
>CANBSW010000152.1 GCA_947372235.1 Chitinophagaceae bacterium
TATCAGTTTTTCGATCAGTAATATCCAGTCAATAGCAAGTAGTGTCATGAGTTATATAGCTATTAGTCTTTCTTCGAATTAAAATCAGTAGAATGTGCAGGACCGTCTATCAAACTCAGTTCAATAGTTGGTTTATTCACTTCACTTACTGAATGTATATCCATTAATAATTTAGGAGCCCTTCCGCCATGAACTGCTGAAAAAGTTTCATTGGGTTTATGGGTTCCGATATTTCCTGCATAGTGTCCTTGAGAGATCACAGATTGTCTGCTGATCAGTCTTGGTCCTTCAATCATCCAGTCACTAGTATGTTTCTTTTCAAAGCGACAGGTATTACAGATCCAGGCGGTTTTACCATCTTCTGTATTTTCAACCTCACCCCATTCGTCTTTGCGAGCGGTTACACGAAACACTTCCTCACCACGATTCCACAAAGTAACTTTTCCACTGCATGTTGGGCAATCTCTGTGTGCATCCATCGGTTTTAAAAACCAAACACGGTTTTTGAAACGGAAGGTTTTATCAGTTAATGCACCGACTGGACAAACATCAATCACATTACCTATAAAATCATTCTCCAAACTTTTTTCTATCATGGTGGCGATCTCGGAATGATCGCCTCTGTCTAAAATACCATGTTCTCTCTTCTCGGTTAACTGATCAGCCACATATACACAACGATAGCAAAGGATGCAACGTGTCATATGTAACTGTATATATGGACCGATATCATGTTTCTTAAATGTACGGCGTTGAAATTCGTAGCGGGTGCCTTCTTTACCGTGATCGTAACTCAGATCCTGTAAATGGCATTCACCGGCCTGATCACAGATAGGGCAATCGAGTGGGTGATTCAACAATAAAAATTCAACCACCCCGGCACGGGCATCCTGCACTTTAGGACTGGTAATATTTTTTACTTCCATTCCATCCATCACAGTTGTTCTGCATGATGCCAACAGCTTAGGCATTGGGCGCGGATCTTTTTCAGAGCCTTTGCTTACTTCTACCAAACAGGTACGGCATTTACCGCCGCTGCCCTGTAGTTTGCTGTAATAGCACATAGCAGGTGGCGCCACATCACCACCAATCTTACGTGCTGCGTTCAGGATGGTTGTTCCTGCCGGCACTTCGATAGTGATGTTGTCGATGGTTACTTTAAATAATGTTTCCATACCCCCTAACCCCCTAAAAGGGGGAATTAATTTTTTTTATTTGTTAGAACTACTGTTTGTCATTTATCAAAATCTGCTTCTACATTCAATCCCCTATTTTAGTTCCCCCTTTAGGGGGTTAGGGGGTTGGAACATGAATCTCATCCGCATAATGCGCCAATCCATAATTCCTTGTTTGTGCTTCTGCGGCATTGGTTATATGCCATTCAAACTCATCCCTGAAATGTCTGATGGCTGCTGCTACCGGCCATGCGGCGGCATCGCCCAACGGGCAAATCGTATTCCCTTCTATTTTACGCTGGATATCCCAAAGCAGATCGATATCGCTGATCTTGCCCTGACCTTTCTCCAAACGGTATAATAATTTTTCCATCCAGCCGGTTCCTTCACGACAGGGCGAACATTGTCCGCAGCTTTCATGCCGGTAGAACCGCGCAAATGTATAGGTATTCTTCACCACACATTGATCTTCATCCAACACAATAAATCCGCCGGAACCCATCATAGAGCCGGTTGCAAAACCACCGTCGCTTAAACTTTCATAGTTCATATAACGTGTTTCGCCCTTTGCTGTTTTTAATAAAAGATTGGCAGGTAAAATGGGAACCGATGATCCGCCCGGGATACAGGCTTTCAAACGTTTTCCGTTGGCAATACCGCCACAATATTCATCGCTGTAAAGAAATTCTTCTACAGAGATGGTCATGTCTATTTCGTAAACACCCGGTTTATTAATATTACCACAGGCCGACATTAATTTGGTGCCTGTTGATTTACCAACACCAATTTTCGCATACTCTTCCCCGCCCATATTAATGATAGGAACTACTGCTGCCAGTGTTTCTACATTGTTCACGACAGTTGGTCGCTGCCAAACACCTTGTATAGCGGGGAATGGAGGTTTGATACGCGGGTTACCACGTTTGCCTTCCAATGATTCGATCAATGCTGTTTCTTCTCCACAGATATAAGCACCTGCCCCACGTTGTACGTGGATCTCACAATTGAACCCCGTGCCTAAAATATTCTTTCCTAAAAATCCATTTGCTTTTGCTTCGTCGATGGCCTGTTCAAGTATATCAACGATCCATGCATATTCTCCACGGATATAAATGTAAGTATCGTTACTGCCCAATGCGAATGAAGAAATGATGAGACCTTCAATTAAGAGGTGTGGCAAAAATTCCATGAGGTACCTGTCTTTGAATGTCCCGGGCTCACTTTCATCTGCATTACAAACCAGGTGACGTGGAACGCCTTCCGGTTTTGCAATAAAACTCCATTTCATCCCAGCAGGAAAACCGGCGCCACCTCTTCCACGTAAACCACTTTTCTTTACTTCATCAACAATGGATTCGGGGCCCATGGTTTTAAGGGCTTTCTCCACACCACGGTAACCACCTTCACGGCGATACACTTCATAAGTGCGGATGCCTTCTACATGTGCTTTTTCTAATAATAATTTTACACCCATATTTGAAAAGTCAAAAGTTAAAAGTTAAAAGTTAAAAATCAACTCCCTCTTTTTTACTTTTTAATTTTTAATTTTTAATTATGCCCTGTTGCCTGATGCAAGTAGCTCATTTTATTTTTTTATTTCGCAATTAAACATCCAGCTTACACCGAATTTATCTTTCAACATCCCGAAAAGAGCACCCCAAAATTGTTCCTGCAATGGCATAGTTACTACACCGCCTTCAGCCATTTTATTAAAAACTGTTTTCATTGCTTCTGCATCATCCATACCAATACTCAATTGGATATTACCTTCTGTTTTCACTTCGGTTCCTTTGAATGAATCTGAGATCATGATCATGTTATTATCTCCAAAAACCAGTCTGGCATGCATGATCTTCTGTTTATAATCTTCGTCGCTTGGCATGGGGCTGTCGGCATAACGGCTTAACATCTCTACTGTGCCATCAAAAGTAGCGGTATAAAAATTCAGTGCTTCTTCTGCATTACCGGCAAAATATAAATAAGCATTCAGTTTCATAATCAGTTGACTTTAATTATTGGTTGCCGCAATGTTTCTGCATTCGGCAATAATTGAATCTACTTTTTCTTTTGTCAAATGTTCACGGTAATATTTACCTAACTGCATCATCGGCGCATAACCACAGGCTCCTAAGCACTCCACTGTTTTTAATGTAAACAAACCATCTGCCGTTGTTTCACCTGGTTTGATACCCAATGTTTCACCTATGTATGCAATGATATCATCGCTTCCACGCAACATACAAGGACCGGTTTGACAAACTTCGAACATATATTTACCAACTGGTTTTAAGTTGTACATACTGTAGAAAGTAGCCACTTCATACACTTCAATTGGTTTGATGTTTAGTAGTTCTGCCACATAATCCATTGTATCGCTGCTAAGCCATCCACCAAAAGAATCCTGTGCAAGGTGTAATACCGGCAACAGCGCACTCTTTTGTTTTCCCTCCGGATAGCGAGCTACCAGACGGTTGAATTCTGTTAATTGTGTTTCCGAAAATTTTATCATATTCACCCCCTAACCCCCTAAAGGGGGAATTACTTATGTTTACTAAATATGTTTTTGTTTACAATTCATGTTCATTACTTTTTTTAACTCCCCCTTCAGAGGGCTGGGGGGGTTACGCATCCATCTCCCCCGCAATCAAATTCAAACTACTCATGGTTACAATTGCATCACTTAACATTCCTCCGGTTACCAATTCTGGATATGCCTGGTAGTAAACAAAGCAAGGTCTGCGGAAATGCAATCTGAAAGGAGTTCTGCCACCATCGCTGATGAGATAGAAACCCAGTTCTCCGTTACCACCTTCTACAGAATTGTACACTTCTCCTTTTGGCATATCCACTTCACCCATGATGATCTTGAAATGCCAGATCAGGGCTTCCATTTTAGTGTATACATCTTCTTTCTTAGGGAGATAATATTCAGGTACATCAGCATGAAATACTTCTGCTTCTGCGCCTTTGAATTCCTGGATTTTTTGATATGCCTGTTGAATAATATTCAGGCTCTGCCACATCTCTTCATTACGAACCAAAAAGCGGTCGTAATTATCTCCTGTATTTCCTACCGGGATTGTAAAGTCAAAATCTTCATAACTGCTGTACGGACTGTGTACACGTACATCATAATCTACACCGGCCGCACGAAGGTTAGGGCCAGTGAAACCATAATTCAACGCACGCTCTGCACTGATACCGCCGGTACCAATGGTACGGTCCATAAAAATGCGATTACGGGTAAACAGATTTTCGAACTCTTTTAATACAGACGGATATTCTTTTAAGAATTTCTCGAGTTTCGTAAACGCTGTATTGTTGAAATTCCTTTCAAAACCGCCAATACGCCCAATATTAGTAGTAAGACGGGACCCACATACTTCTTCATATATTTCATAGATTAATTCACGGTATTGCATCACATACAAAAATCCGGTGTATGCGCCGGCATCCACACCTACTATCGAATTACAGATCAGGTGGTCGGAAATTCTTGACAACTCCATAATAATGATACGGAGATAATCCACACGCTTTGGCGTTTTTATATTCAGCAATTTCTCGCAGGTCAGGTGCCAACCCATATTGTTAATAGGACTACTGCAATAGTTTAACCTGTCTGTAAGCGGTGTGATCTGATACAAAGGCCTGCGCTCAGCAATTTTTTCAAAAGCACGGTGGATATAACCAACAGTAGATTCAGAAGATACAATCCTCTCCCCATCCAGTTCCATAATATTCTGGAATACACCGTGTGTGGCAGGGTGTGTGGGCCCCATATTGAGCGTAGTGGTTTGTTTCTCTATCGAGCCTTCCGGCAGTTTGATATGTTGGTGATGCTCTGTCATACCCCAAACCCCTAAAGGGGCTTTAATTTTTTTAGTTAATCAACTGTATATTATTCAACTTCGTTGTGTTCGCTATTCTGTTTCGTGAGTCGTGAATCGTCAGTCGTGAGTAGCTTTACATTCAATTACCCACCACTTCATCATTCATCTGTTCCTTGTTCAATATTCTTCTGTTCCCTACCCTCTTCCAAACATCTCATCATCCTTATCCACCCTTGTCTGGTCTTCCAAAGGATATTCTTTTCTCATCGGGAAATAATCCATCTCATCCACATTCAAAATTCTTTTCAGATTAGGGTGACCAACAAAATTAACACCATAAAAATCAAAGGTTTCGCGCTCCATAAAATTGGCTGCTGCATATAATTTGGTAGCAGTAAAAATATCCGGTTCTGCAATATTTGTAAAAACTTTGAACCGTACACGTACATTTTCAGCAAGGTTATGCAAATGATACACTACCGCCAGTTCGCGCCCGATTTGATCTGGGTAATTTACCGCGCACAGATCAGTTAAAAAACGAAAACCAAGTGTTTCATCATCATGCAGAAACTGCAACACTTTCAGGTTATTTTCTTTGGAAGCTTCAAAGCTGAGCATGCCATAAGATTCTTCGAACTGGAAGAACCCTTCTCCAAATTTTTCGACCAGCTTTTTTTGAATTGTTTCGTTGTTTAATGCCATACCCCAAACCCCTAAAGGGGCTTTAATTTAGTTTTACTAAATATGCTTTGTGCACAAATTTTATTATTATACCTCCTCAATTCCCCCTTTGCGCCGACGCTGAAGCTTTAGCGCAAGAGTCAGTGGGCTAGGGGGTTTTACTCTATTCCATATCCATTCATCAAAGCCTTATACTGCTCACTGTTTCTTCTGCGTATACTTTCCTGACTTACCAGTTCCTGAATTTTCATAAATCCGTCGATGATCGCTTCTGGTCTTGGCGGGCAACCCGGCACATAAACATCTACGGGAATGATCTGATCGATACCCTGTAAAACACTATAGGAATCAAAGATACCACCGCTGGAGGCACAGGCACCCACAGCAATTACCCAACGTGGTTCGGCCATCTGCAAATATACCTGACGAAGAACCGGACCCATTTTTTTGGCAATGGTACCCATTACCATCAACAGATCGCACTGGCGTGGAGAAAACCCTACACGTTCAGCACCAAAACGGGCAATATCATAATGTGGAGCCATACTGGCCATAAATTCAATCCCACAGCAGGAAGTAGCAAAAGGCAAAGGCCACATAGAGTTCTTACGGGCCAGACCAACTACATCACTGAGTTTGGAAGTAAAAAATCCCTCGCCAGAATAACCCTGTGGCGCCTCTACAGAAGCAACTGCCTCACTAATCTGCGCTTCTTTCGGATGAATATTAAAACGTACCGGACGCATAGCAATAATTAAAAATTATAAATTAAAAATTAATAATTGATCAGTAATTATAACATCGAGGGGTTATGTAAGTTCTAATAACCCCAATTATTAATTACTAATTATTAATTGGTTTTTAGTCTTCCCAGGTTAAAGCACCTTTTTTAATGATATATATAAAACCAACCAGAAAAAAGGCAACAAACATTAATACGGCACCAAATCCATTCCAGCCCAGTTCTCGAAAATTGACTGCATATGGGTAGAAAAAGATCACTTCCACATCAAATAATACAAACAAAATAGCCACCAGAAAATATTTGATGGCCATGGGCTGGCGGGCATTACCATGCGTTTCGATACCACTGGCAAATCCTTCCAGTTTATCAGAGGTTTTACGTTTTGGGCCAACCCAGGCAGAAAAGCCGATCATAAAAGCCACAAAACCTGCCGCAAAGATCAATTGAACCCCGATTGGAAAATAATTAGCCGCAGAATTGGATGCACTTGCATCGGATAACAAAGAAAGCCAGCTCATGTGAAATAATTAAAGTGCTGCAAAAATACGTTTGTGAGGCATATAAAAGAAAAACTCCCCAATATTGGGGAGTTTTTTCTTTTATTTCTTTTATTATCCTTTACCGGGAGTAGTTCCACCGCCACCGGCACCTTTTTTAACAGGTGTTTGTGGTTTACTATAGAAGTCAATATTTTTTTGAAATTCACCTTTTGCTATAACTGCAAACTTATTGTTCGCATCATTGGGATCAGGAAATGTAGCAAGAATATCGTCAGCCAAGCTCAGTCCTTTCTGGCAAATTCCAAGGAATTTCTCCTGAATCGGTGTATTTGGTGCGCCTAATGTTGCAGGAGGTTTTAATTCCGGATTTTTTCTCATAGCAATAATCATATCCCCGTAAGAAGAGATGATGAATCCCTGATTTCTCAGGATATCCAGCTTGTATTTTTCTTTATTGATAGAAGTATATACAGAATCCATATAATAAAGTCCTGCAATGGCAATTCCTTTTGAGGTATCCGGATCAGCAGCTAATGATGCTTTTCTGAAGAATGTATATGGCTGGGGTTTATCAGGATAAGCCGCCATATATTTTCTTGCCAACTCAATGGTTTGGATATAGTCTTTTGTAGAAAAAGCCGCATTGGTTAGTCTATAATGATCCGCTTCACTCATATTACCCCCTTTTAATTCGATAGCTTTCTGCATCCATTTCAATTGCTGGGGAAACATTCCCGCTTTGGCAAAAAGATCGGCAGCTTTATTGGCATAATTGATCTTATTGATTCTTGAAGTATCAGCGTTCATGGCTCTTTCAAGATATCCTACTGCCTGTTCTTCACTTCCCTTGAATTTAGAGAATACTTTTACAGCCAGTTCATTATAAGCTGGTTCAATCTTATCTGCCGGTGTATTGGCAAAGAAGGTTTCAATGTTTGCTTTTGCCTGAACAGAATCGCCCATCCTGTCATAGTTATACGCATATAAGATGCTTAGTTTTGGCATATTTTTCAGGCCTTCAGCTGCTTCAATTTCTTTGGCTTTGGCGATAGACTCTGCGTTCTTACCTGCGCGAAACAGATAATCTGCCAGGAAGTAATCCGTTTCTTTATCCTTATCGGCTGTAGACACATATTTGTCTAAGTATTCTTTTGCTTTGTTTACATCCTTATCGGAATAATATAAGTACAGTGCATTATATGCAAGCGGAAATGCAGGATCTGCCGTAATAGCGCTGTTAAAATTCATCTCAAACAGATCTTTGTTATTCTGCGACTGGTAGATCTTTCCTATTCTGTACAAAGCATAAGCATTCTTAGGATCGCGGATTACGGCTTCCTGGTAAGCTTTCACAGCTTCCCCACCATTTTCACCACCTAATTTCAGGTAGTTGATACCAAGGTTGATCATAATATCGGCATTGGTAAGATCAATACCGGCAGCCTGTTTCAGTTTATCAACCGCATAGCTATGGTCGCCCATATTACTGGGTACTTCTGCATTGGCACGACCTATTGCATTCAGAATAGCTGCATTTGGCTTACCCTTATTTTTCCCTTTCGTTTCTGTGGTAGAAGTAATAGCCTGCTCAAATTTTTGTTTCACAGAATTCATATCACCTTTTTCCCATATTTCTATCTGTCCCATCCCTACCAATAACCAACCATCACTACCAATTTCCTGTAAACCTTTTTGATATAAAGCTTTTGCCGCGGCAATATCTGCAGGAGAAGGCTCACTGCCACTGGCCGATAAAATAGCTTGTCCCAACCAGTATACTGCCTGAGGATCTTTCGGATTGGCATCATACGCTTTCTGAAAAGCCGCTTTTGCACTTTTGTTCTTTTGGTAATTCAGGTATTTGATCCCTTCCGGTATCTGGGCCATCAAACACTGTGCAGCAAGCATCGCTGTAAACATCAGAGCAACTGTCTTCTTCATTTTTCTTTTTTTATAATTATTGTGTCAATCTGCGTCTTTAATTTTTCCCAGTCTGCTGTTAAACCCCATTTTAGCAGGAACGAGAAAAGATCTTCTGAAAATAAGCTGTCCTCTTTCCAGGCTCATAAAATTCATGAAACCTGTACCCAGCCCGGCTGCATTTTCTTTTAATACATAATACAAGGGACGTGCCAGAGGATATTCTCCGTATGCCAGTGAGGCCTGAGTGGGCTTGGCAAACAGATCTTTCTCTTCACATTTAACACATTCCACTAAAGCCGTCCGGATCTTTTTGAGGTAGGCCTGTTGAATTGGATCATAACTGTCACCTATCCAACTCAATCCTACAAACCCGATCACGTCTTTATTATTTGAAACAACATCCAATACTTTCGAACTGCTTTCCGATGCTACTACATTGGGGCCAAGCCCGGCTCCGCGTAAAACACTGTCCTGCAAATAGCGAACGGTACTGGTTGCATTTCTCCCATCCATCACTGCTGTCTTCTTGGTTTTTCCGGTAAGGATATCTTTTAACTGTGCAATGGTAAATACACTGTCTTTCGATTCCTTATTTACAATTACCACCACTGCATCATATGCCAGTATCCCATACTGGGGTTTGAAAGACAGCTGGTTTTGGTAGTAATCGGCTTCTTTATCACTTAATCCCTTTGCCACAATGATCATCCGTGTACTATCAGACTGCAAATCCCTGAAACAGGCTGCTTCCGACTTATAGGTTATATGGATAGTGGTGTTGGGAAATGATGAATGATGAACCTGTAACTGCTCTTCAATTACCGGTTTAAAGCTTTCATCTACACTTACATTGATCTCACCTTTTGTGGGTGTATCCCGGGAATCTACTTTTTTACCGGTTGTATCGCAAGAAACAAAGAACATCATTAAACCCAATAAACCTCCATATATCACACTGTTTCTCATCTTAATAATCACGCTTAAACCCCCTGTACAATCTGAAGCTGCCATATAATAAACAAAGTCCTCCAAAAAAATACCTGAAAAACTCATTGTCTTTTGCGGCAAGCTGTTCTATTTTCAGTTTGTCGGCAAACAACATAAGCACAGACATTCCTAAAAGTAAAATTGCAATGGTGAGGTCGTAAGACATCCGCATTAAGTTATAACTTTTCTTCTGTTTGACTCTAAAATCGTTCTCCATTTAACATTCAATTAAAACAGGGATGGGCAATTTAGGCAATAATTTTATTTGTCTGCAACAATTATGACCGACAATTTCAAACTATTCACCGGTTAACATTAAAGAGATGCAATCAGCAGATGAATTCCATAATACATAAGCTGTTAAAGCTAATGGACGTTAGCTACCTGTTTAAGAAATACCGCAAACGTTTGTTGGTTTTGTAAACGAAATTGAGAATGCGCGTGTAATACTATCTTTGCCATTATGAAAATATTAATGGTATGCCTGGGAAATATATGCAGGAGTCCATTGGCAGAAGGG
>CANBSW010000153.1 GCA_947372235.1 Chitinophagaceae bacterium
TAGTGGTAATATTATATTCAACAGTGATCTCTTTGATCAGCTTATCAATTACCAATGATGTTTGCGGGTCAAGACCTGAATTTGGCTCATCACAAAACAAATATTTTGGATTGAGTACAATGGCCCTTGCAATACCTACTCTCTTTTTCATTCCGCCACTGATCTCAGATGGGTAACGTTTGTGTGCATCTTTCAGGTTTACCCTATCCAATACTTCATCCACACGTTTTCTTTTTTCAGTCAGTGTCCATTTGGTAAACATGTCCAGCGGAAACATCACATTTTGTTCCACCGTCATCGAATCAAACAAAGCCGTTCCCTGAAAAAGCATACCTATCTGCTGGCGCAATAATTTGCGTTCTTCATTTTGCATTACCAGCATATCTGCACCATCATACAAAATCTCTCCCTGATCCGGCTGAAATAAACCTACCATACATTTGGTAAGTACTGTTTTACCACTACCGCTAATGCCAATGATAAGATTGCACTTACCGGTTTCCATTACGGCACTGATATCATCAAGGATCACCCTTTCACCAAATTGTTTGTGTATATTCTTTACTTCAATCATGCCATTGCAATATACCTTATTAATAAAGTACCGCCTTCAAACAGGGTTTAGAAAGGAAGTTCTACCTGGTTTTTTAACAAATCCTCAAATGAATCCCGTTTGCCAATCAGGTGTGCTTCTCCATTTCTAACCAAAACCTGTGCCGGTTTAAATCGGGAGTTATAATTACTGCCCATTTCAAATCCATATGCACCGGCATTGTAGAATACCAGCAGGTCGCCTTCCCTGATTTCGCTGATGGGGCGGTCCCAGGCAAAAGTGTCTGTTTCGCAGATATTACCCACGATTGTATAAGGATGTTTGGCAGCCCCGGAATTGCTGATATTTTCGATGCGGTGATAAGAATCGTAGAACATAGGCCTGATCAAATGATTAAACCCGCTGTTCACACCTGCAAACACAGTTGCCCCGGATTGTTTCATCACATTTACTTCTGTGATAAAATAACCACATTCACTAACAATGAATTTCCCCGGCTCAAACCATGTTTCAAAATTGCGGTTGTAGGTTTCTTTGAGTTTCTGAATTACCTCTGCCACTTTTGCCCCCAGTTCAGGAACATCTGTGCCAATCTCATCCTCTTTGTAAGGCACTTTAAATCCACCACCCAGATCCAGAAAGCTTACTTCGGGGAAATGAGGTACCAGATCAAAAAAGATATCGGCCACTTTCATAAACACAGATACATCTTTGATCTCGCTACCGGTATGTACATGTAAGCCCTGGATAAAAATATTCTGCTGTGCAACCAATGCCAGTATTTTATCTAATTGTTCTATTGGTATTCCAAATTTACTTTTTTCATGACCGGTAGAAATTTTCAAATTACCACCCGCCATAATATTCGGGCGTAAACGAATACCTACAGGGTACGAGTGCCCATATTTTTTTCCAAATTTTTCAAGATTAGATAAGCTGTCGATATTCACATTTACTCCTAAAGAAACCGCTTCTTCAATTTCGCTGAAAGCAATACCATTACTGGTGTAGAGAATATTTTTAGGATCGTAACCTGCGTATAATGCCAGCTTCACTTCATTGATAGAACTGCAATCAATATCGCAACCCAATGTGCGGAGATGTTTGAGAATATTAATATTGGTTAATGCCTTACTCGCATAAAAAAAACGGGTGGGCGATTGTTGAAATGCCTGTTTCAGTTTATTATGCTGTTCGGTAATTTTTTCTGCATGATATACATATACGGGCGTGCCATATTCGTTGGCGATGCTGGTGAGTTGTTCTTTGGAAAGTATGGTTGACATATTACGAAGTTATTGTCTTGATTTGAAAATATGGGGATTGAAATTAGTAAGCCGCAGATTCGCAGATTTTTAAAACCAATCTGCGAATCTGCGGCTCATAATATTCGAGACAGGAATAGGATTATTCCGGTTCCTTAGTTTCGTTTGTATCTGTTGTATCCGTAGCTGAATCACCATCAGAATCTGTTTCTTTTTTTTCCTCCTCAGCTATTTCTTCTTCTTTGATAATCAGTTCTCCATCTTCATTCACTGTGATGGCAGATACTTCTTCATTGGTTTCTTCTTCTATCAATTCTTCAGAAATAGATTCTGCAACATTCTGATCCGTAAAATCATCCAGATTAATAATAGTTCCCTCAACGATCTGCTCTGCCAGTACTTCTCTGATCTTTGGAAGATCTTCAGCAGAATTAATTCCAAAATAGTCCATGAAATTTTTAGAAGTGGCATATACCAATGGCTTACCCGGCATATTCTCATTACGCCCACTGATCAGTACCAGTTCTTTTTCCAGTAATTTTTGAATACTATAATCACTGTTCACCCCACGGATGGCTTCAATTTCTCCTTTGGTGATGGGTTGTTTATAAGCAATGATGGCAAGGGTTTCCAAAGCCGCATTGGATAAGCGCTTTAAAAATTTATCGCCATTCAGTTGTGCAATGGTTTTATGAAAAGAAGCCTTGGTTAAAAACTGCCATCCACCGCCGCTCTGTTTTACTTCAAATGGATAAAATTCAGAATCATATTTTTCACGAATGCCTTCCAGCGCGCTTTCCACCTGGTCCAGCATGATCCTCTCTTCCAGAAAACCAAATGTATTATTGATCAGCTCAACAATATCAAGTGATGACAATGGCTTCTCACTCGCAAAAATGAGAACCTCTATGTGTGGGATGATTTCGCTGATTTCCATGACTAATTTGAAAATTTGTGAATTTGAAAATTTGAAAATGGGAAGCAATGATAAGTAAAATGCACCGGTATGGGATTACATTTTCAAATTAGCACACTTTCAAATTTTCAAATTATTTATCCTTGCAACGCCGCCGCACCACTCACAATCTCGGTAAGTTCGGTAGTAATGGCCGCCTGACGTGCACGGTTGTAACTGATCTTCAGGGACTTCAATAATTCGTTGGCGTTTTCACTGGCTTTGTCCATGGCAGTCATACGGGCGCCGTGCTCGCTGGCATTGCCATCCAATACGGCTTTGTATAATTGCGTGTTCAGGATCTTAGGCATCAGTTCTGCCACAAGCAGGTCTTGTGCCGGTTCAAAAATAAAATCAGACTTTTTGCCACTTGCTTTTTTCGCCACTTTAGGAATTGGCAAAAACTGTTCAGCCGCAAAACGTTGGGTTGCTGCGTTTTTAAATTCGCTGTAAATCAGTTCAACTGCATCAAATTCTTTGTTCTCAAAAGCTTTCATAGCTGCCTGTGCAGCAGCCTGCACATTTTCGAAACTCAGACTCAAATAAATATCTTTAAAAGTAGCATCAGTTTTGTAGCCCGATTTGGTTAGGCTTTCATACCCTTTCTTACCAATGTTCCACACAGTTACATTGCCTTTTTTGAACTGCGCTTCGTATTTTTCTGCGATGGTGATCTTGGCCAGTTTTACAATATTGGCATTGTAACCGCCACACAATCCCCTGTCGCTGGTGATCACGATCAATAACACTTTTTCAACAGCTCTTTCTTCTGCTAATTTCAGGCTGGCCCCTCCTTCAATATTGCTAACAATATTGCTGAGCATTTCCTGTAATTTTTGTGCATATGGCCTCATTTGTGTGATTGAGTCCTGCGCACGGCGCAATTTGGCCGCACTCACCATTTTCATTGCCTTGGTGATCTGCTGGGTACTTTGTACACTTTTGATTCGGTTACGTACCTCTTTTAACTGTCCTGCCATTTTTAGTAAGTTTCAAGTTTTCAAGATTCAAGGCACAAGAAAAGCCCGAGAGCTTGTTTCTTGCCGCTTGTTTCTTCTTTTAAGGCTGCAAAAGTAGCAGAAAGAGCCTGAAATTCCATTGGTTTGATCAAAAATCCCTTGTGAGTGGATAAATCTATTCAGTAAGTTGGATTTGAAACTGCTACAGAGGTAATAGGCGACCATATTTAAACCATTTTTGCCACAGATTCACAGATTAGCACAGATTAAAGAGAGCTAATCTGTGCTAATCTGTGGCTATTTTCTTCAAAAAAATGTAAGCAGATTGATAATCAATGGTAGTTTCAAAACTTGTACGCCAACCCCAACCCATTCTCCGTTGGCACAACCCTCCACCCCGCATTTTTCTCCAGAACCTTACCAATCCGGCGGTTTTCAGCGTATTGGATGATATCAAACACCAGTAAAAAACTTCCCTGAACCAGTAAACTGCTGCCATAACCGCTGGATTTGTCGTCGTTCAGGCGATTGCCATGTTCTTTCAGGTAGAGTCCGGTCATAATGTAGGCAGCATCCAAGCCTGTATTCAATAAGAGGATCTTTTCTGTTTTTTGTTGTTCTTTCAGGTTTCTGTTCAGGGTATGTTCGCCAGCCAATTGTTTTTTGGCAGCCCAGAGACCCAATCCGGCAATAGCCAGGTTTACGGTGTTCCAGTAGGCATTCATCTGATGAAAGTAATGGTCACTGCCGGTGGCATTACCTGCAGAAATACTTCCCTGAATAATATTGGCACTTGCCCAGGCACCTAAAACCCACATATTATTGGTTTGCAGTTTCGATCTTTCTACGGCAATCGAGTCCGGAAAGCTTTGCTGGGCAGATCCGGAAATACATAGGATCAGGAATAATCCTGACAAAAATGGCTTCATTATCTAGGCTGATTTTCGTTAACTAATTGATAAAGATGATGGTAATCTGAATAGGCGATCTCCCTCAGTTCAAATTCTTTACCTTTGCCGGCTCTCAATCGGGATGCCAAATTGGCTCAAAAATGTTTTTCGCATCCTTTTTGACTGTTAAAATTTTTCATAATACACCAGACCAAGCTATATGTTGAAGTTTATATCAAAATTATTCGGTGGCAGCAAAAGTGAAAAGGATGTTCAGCAGATGATGCCCATCGTTCAGAAAGCCAACCTGTTTTTCCAGCAATACCAGTCGATCAGCAATGATGAGCTGCGAAATAAGACCATCGAATTCCGCGAGCGGATCAAAACCCATCTTTCTGAGATTGATGCGCAGATAGAAGAACGCAAACAGGCGGCAGAAAGTTTATCTGATACAGATATCCATGGCCGTGATGCTATTTATCAGGAAGTGGATAAACTGAAAAAAGACCGCGATAAAAAAATTGAAGAGGCTTTGGCTGATATTCAGCCCGAAGCATTTGCTGTGGTAAAAGAAACAGCACGCAGGTTTAAAGAGAATTCAGAAATGGTGGCTACTGCTACTGCATTAGACCGCGATTTTAGTGTGGTAAAAGAGTATATCAAAATATCCGGCGATCAATCCATCTTCAAAAATACCTGGACAGCCGGCGGCGGTTCCGTTACCTGGAACATGGTGCACTACGATGTGCAGTTGATTGGTGGTAGTGTTTTGCATTCAGGAAAAATTGCTGAGATGGCAACGGGTGAGGGTAAAACACTCGTGTCTACCTTACCTGCTTATTTAAATGCATTGGCCGGAGAAGGTGTACACATTGTAACCGTGAATGATTACCTCGCACGTCGTGATAGTGAATGGAACGGAACCATTTTTGAATGGCTGGGATTGAAAGTAGATTGTATTGATAAGCATGAACCCAACAGCGAAGCAAGACGTAATGCTTATTTAGCCGACATCACTTATGGTACCAATAACGAATTTGGTTTTGATTACCTGCGTGATAATATGGTGCACACACCGGAAGAAATGGTACAACGCAAACACCATTTTGCCATGGTGGATGAAGTGGATTCTGTATTGATCGATGATGCGAGAACGCCGTTGATCATTTCAGGTCCTATTGGTCATGTAACCGGGGAACAACAATTCTTTGAACTGAAACCCCGTATCGAAAAAATTGTTGATGCACAAAAAAGAGCGGCCAATCAGTTCTTAAATGAAGCCAAGAAAAAAATAGCAGAAGGCAATGATGATCCGAAAGATGGCGGACTGGCTTTGTTTCGCGCGCATCGCGGATTGCCAAAGAACAATGCATTGATCAAATATTTGAGCGAGCCGGGAATGCGGGTGAAACTGCAGAAAGCAGAGAATTACTATCTCGCAGACCAATCGCGAGAAATGCCAAAGGCGGATGAAGAATTGTATTTCTACATCGATGAAAAAAATAATTCGGTTGAGTTAACAGATAAAGGGATCCAGCTGATCACACGTTCAGGAGAAGATCCAAATTTCTTTGTGTTGCCTGATATCAGTTTATCGTTGGCAGCAGCAGATAGTGATGCTTCTATAGATGCAGATGAGAAACTACATAAGAAAGAAGCTATCATTAATGAATATTCTGTAAAAGCAGATCGTATACATACCGTTCAACAATTATTGAAAGCCTATACTTTATTTGATAAGGATGTTGAATATGTGGTGATGGATGGCGGTGTAAAAATTGTAGATGAACAAACAGGCCGTATCCTTGATGGACGCCGTTATTCAGATGGGTTACACCAGGCCATTGAAGCAAAAGAAAATGTAAAAATTGAAGCTGCTACACAAACCTATGCAACGGTAACCTTGCAGAACTATTTCCGTATGTATCACAAATTAGCGGGTATGACGGGTACTGCAGAAACAGAAGCAGCAGAGTTGTGGGACATTTACAAATTAGATGTGGTAAGCATCCCAACCAATGTAGTAGCGATCAGAAAAGATGACCAGGATCTGGTATTTAAAACTAAGCGTGAAAAATTTGGTGCGGTAATAGATGAGATCGAAAAATTAGTAGCTGCCGGAAGGCCGGTACTGGTGGGTACAACTTCTGTTGAAGTGAGTGAATTATTAAGCAGAATGTTACGCCAGAAACAGATCACCCATAATGTATTGAATGCAAAACAACATGCACGTGAAGCACAGATTGTTGCTGAAGCGGGTTTTGCAGGTGCGGTTACCATTGCAACAAACATGGCTGGTCGTGGTACAGATATTAAGCTCGGGCCTGGTGTGAAAGAGGCGGGTGGTTTGGCTATTTTAGGTACAGAGCGACATGAATCGCGTCGTGTGGACAGACAGTTGCGTGGACGTGCCGGCCGCCAGGGAGATCCCGGATCTTCTTTATTCTTTGTGTCACTGGAAGATGATCTGATGCGTATGTTCGGCAGCGAGCGAATTGCAAAAGTGATGGACTTTGCCGGTTACAAAGAGGGCGAAGTTATCCAACACAGTATGATCACCAAATCCATTGAAAGGGCGCAGAAAAAAGTAGAAGAAAACAACTTCGGGATCCGTAAGCGTTTGCTGGAATATGATGATGTGATGAACAAACAACGTACGGTTATCTACAGCAAACGTAACCATGCATTGTTTGGAGAACGTTTGGCTTTGGATCTGGATAATGCATTATACTCCGTGGCCGAAGGGTTGGTAAGCTCATTCAAAGAACAGAATGATCATGAAGGTTTCCGTTTGGCATCTATTGTGAATTTTGGAATTGATACCAAGATCACTTCTGAAGAACTGGGTAAATTATCAGAGCTTGATCTTTCTGAAAAATTATACAGCGAAGCAGCTGCCAATTATGAAAGAAGAAAGCAGGATCTGATGGTACAATCTATTCCTGTATTTAAAAATATACGCCAGCAACAGGGTTCACATATTGAAAATGTGATCGTTCCTTTTTCTGATGGAAGAAGAGGTATGCAGGCATTGGCTAACCTGAATAAAACTTTAGACACAAAAGGGTTAGAGTTGGTGAATTCATTGGAAAGAAGTGTAACGCTTGGTTTTATTGATGATGCATGGAAAGAACATCTACGTTCAATGGATGATCTGAAACAAAGTGTGCAAACCGCCACTTATGAACAGAAAGATCCATTGGTGATCTATAAGATGGAAGCATTTGATCTGTTCAAAAAAATGGATGGTGAAGTAAACAAGGATATTGTACAATTCCTTTGTCATGCAAGCATTCCATTAAATGATGGTGATGAACTGAAAGAAGGCCGCCAGCAAAAAACCGATATGAGCCGCATGAGCGCCAACAAAGAAGATGTGGATGCTCCACCAACAGAAAATGATTATTATGATCCAACACCTGTTAAGCAGCAGCCAGTAGTGGTTGGGCCAAAGATTGGAAGAAATGATCCATGTCCTTGTGGAAGCGGAAAGAAATTTAAATCTTGTCACGGAAAGGATGCATAAGCACGTAAAAACATAAATTCAGATACCTGCTAAACGGCGGGTATTTTTTTTGCCCAGATTGCACAGATGAGCGCAGAAAAAATCTGTGTTCATCTGTGTAATCTGTGGCAATAAGTGTTTTTGAGTTAAACCTTGCGTAGCTTTGTGCCCTTGCGGCTTTGCGGCTAAGAATATTTTACCACAAAGTCGCAAGGGCACGAAGAATCGCTAAGAAAAAATCTTTAAAAATGAATATTGCAAAATTTATTGATCATACGGTTTTGAAACCCACAACATTGGTTGCTGATATTGAAAAAGTATGTATTGAGGCAAAACAATACGGTTTCGCAGCTGTCTGCGTTCCACCCAATTTTGTGAAAAAAGCAAAGGCCTTAACTGAAGGAAGCAATGTAAAAGTTGCTACAGTAATCGGTTTTCCATTTGGCTATTCTGCAGTAGAGTCTAAGATTGCAGAGATATTACTGGCGATTGTAGATGGTGCTGATGAACTGGATATGGTGATCAATATTTCAGCGATTAAAAATAACGATTGGCTCTATCTTGCTGATGAGATCAATCATATCATGCCCATTATCAGAAGTAAAAACAAAGTTATCAAGATCATTATTGAAAGTGGGATACTAACAGATGAGGAAATCATTAAGTGTTGCGATATTTATGGGTTGGCGGGGATAGATTATTTAAAAACATCTACCGGTTATGCAGAAAAAGGAGCAACTGTAGAAGCGGTGAAATTATTCCGTTTGCATTTGCCGGAGAATGTGCAGATCAAAGCATCAGGCGGTATCCGCAATTATGCATTTGCAAAAGAACTGGTTGATGCAGGTGCCACACGATTGGGCTGTAGTGCAGGAGTAGCTATTGTACAAGGGGAACCCGCCGGCGCAGACGGGTACTAAAAACCGTGCCTCCGTGCCTTTGTGCGCAAATATTTTTCTCACAAAGGCACGGGGGCACAGTTTTGGAGGCTGTGTAGCGTAAGCGCCTAATTAATGCAATCCTGTAGCCCTAACTTTACAATGCTTTTCTTATCTTACTGAAAATACATCGATCAAATTGTTGCAAAGACTATCTATATTATTTTTATTACTCATTGCTGGCATTTTTGTTAATGCGGCAGATACTATTTTAGTAAAAAAAGATCCACGATTAGATCTATTATCTGTAAAACAATTGCAGGCCAACCAGCGAACAGCCATGCTAACACCCAATGGCTTTTACAAAGGATTCAGAATTCAGGTACTAAGCACCACCAAACGTGATGATGCTTTTAAATTGAAATCCGAACTGTTGGTAAAAGTACCTGATCAAAAAACATATATTGTATTTCAATCACCCAGTTTTAAAGTGCGAATCGGTAATTTTTTGAAAAGGGAAGAAGCCGAGAAGTTTAAAATCATCATGAACAAATTATATCCGCAGGGAGTATATATTGTAGAAGATGCGATCGAGTATATACCAACGGAAGAGGAAGAAGTTATAACTCAGTAAATATGTTAGAACAAAAAATAAAAGATTTAGCCAAAGAATATTCGGATGAATTCATTTCCATCCGCCATCACCTGCATGCCAATCCGGAATTGAGTTACAAGGAATTTGAAACGTGCAAATTTGTTCAGGCAAAACTCAAGTCATTTGGAATTCCTTTTGAAGTAAAAGCTACTACCGGAGTGTTAGGAATGATCAAAGGAAAAAATCCGGATAGCCGTGTCATTGCTTTACGTGCAGATATGGATGCCTTGCCTATTCAGGAAGAAAATGATGTGGAGTACAAATCTTTGAATCCCGGTGTAATGCACGCCTGCGGACATGATGTACACACTTCCATTTTATTAGGCGCCGCAAAAATCCTGAATGAATTAAAAGATGAATGGGAGGGAACGATCAAATTATTATTTCAACCTGGTGAAGAAAGGAATCCTGGTGGAGCCAGTTTTATGAT
Source organism: Chitinophagaceae bacterium (assembly GCA_947372235.1). GTDB lineage: Bacteria > Bacteroidota > Bacteroidia > Chitinophagales > Chitinophagaceae > Sediminibacterium. The sequence goes on from CANBSW010000153.1 coordinate 10,091, forward strand.
CAAAGATGGTGTGCTTGAAAACCCAAGGCCGCAGGGCATTTTTGGGTTGCATGTACATCCGGGACTGGATCTTGGCAAACTGAGTTTTAGAAAAGGAAGGGTAATGGCCAGTGCCGATGAAATTTAT
>CANBSW010000154.1 GCA_947372235.1 Chitinophagaceae bacterium
GTCATTAAATATAAAAGACATAAAGTTTATATAATAATACAATAACCCAAAAATAGCATCAGATCCTTGTCCTAATGATTGACTCTTAACTAGGAAGAAAACTACTGTTGAATTTTTACAGCTATTTCTAATTCAGATACCGATTTTAAGCATATGTGATTATTAGAATTATTTTATTAAAAACAGTGAGAGTACTCGTGAATAATTATACAACGTAATGCTTTCTCATATTTTGACAAATATGTCCCATATAAAAAGGTATAAATACTAACGTGTTGTGCTATTGAAATACATCAGTTCTCTGCGTATACTCTGCATCTCTTGTTCTCTGCGGTGAAAAAATCCGGAATATTAGCCAACCATCTATTGCCAGGCAGTTCTTTTCACCGCAGAGAACAAGAGATGCAGAGAAATCGCAGAGTTTATTTATTACAACTTGTTTAATCTAATAACACAACACGTTAAATACTAATAAGATTGGTTAATCTGGTTAGCCATTTTCAAAATGTGATTAACGCTGTAATAGGCTATAATCAATATGATTAAAATCACATAAGCCACATGACAGAAGTCATATAATAATAACTATTAGCTGAGTATTTTACAAACGTTTTATATCATGTCACACTATGATAAATGAAAAACCAAGATGAATTGTGGCCAGGATTTGTAAAAATTATTTAGCTGGTTATTTATGATATTGTTGAAATAAAAACGTGGCGTTACAAGAGATGATATTTTTTTTAGTATTAGTTATTGTTGCCATACGCCAAAGCTGTAATTAAACGATGATCTGGTTCGATAGAGTAAAGATCTCAGTTTGTCATTGCCAAAGTGTATTCTATATGAAGAAGATTTTATGCTGCATGATCCTCATGATTGTCCAATTTTCTTATGGGCAAAGAATCATTTTTACCAACCCTTTTGGAGGTCAAACATCGAATGGAGGTATTTCCAGTTATGATTTTGCAAGTGGAAAAGTTACTGCTCCCATTAGTCTGGCTGGAAGCCCTTTAGGCTTGGTAGATGGATGGCGCTTGTATGATGCTAATGGTTATTATAGAGGGGATGACCCCGGACCTCAAAGTGAAGGGTTTGTTGACAACCACCGAAAAGAAAACGGGTTATATGCAGGAAGTGACGGATATGTTTATGGCCTCGACCAATTTGCAACCGGCTTCTATAGCAATTTGGTAGGAAGTGCCATTTTATATCGATTCAAACCAGATAGTACTAAAATAGAGGTACTACACAATTTTACAGGTCTGCAACAAAATAATACTGAGTTACCTGTAGGAGCATTTAAAAATACTTTGAGCAAACCCAGGTTTGGAATTATAGAAGGAGTTCCCGGTGTTTTATATGGTATTTGTATTGAAGGGGGTAGTTTTGGATTTGGAGGTATTTGGAAATATGAGATCGCAAAACACAAGTTTACAGAAGTGTCATCTTTTAATCCAAACACTACAGGATATTACCCCAATGGCCCATTGTTTAAAGCCTTTAATGACCAATTATATGGATCCCTGTCCAGAAAAACAGGAAGTCGTGCCGATGGTCATTTGTACCAGGTACTAACAAGCAGTGATGCCATTATTTATACCAATAACTTAGATGCAACTGTTTCAGGTTATGCAACCCTGTTTCCCCATGGTCCGGTAGCATATGATCCATCAAACCATACTTTATATGGTGCAAGAATGTTGTTTTATGTTGGTAGTAGCGTTGGAGGCGGCATGTATTCTTTCAATTTTGACACCAAAGAAGTAAATAATCTCAATGAAATTATAAGTGCAAGTTCTGTGCTGGGTTCTACACTTACTGGAATCGTAAGGGGAAAAGATGGTGCCTATTACGGTGTAACCGAATATAATGGACCAGGTGGAAAAGGTACACTTCTCAAGGTAAAAGGGCCAAGACAAGGATCTGCTGATTTTATTAACGTGGCAGATTTTCCGGAATCTCCTTCAGGTAATTCAATCATTGCCGTTGCTGATAAAATTTTTGGCACTTATTTAGATTATGGTACGGCGAATAGAGGCATCTGGTGTTATAATATTTCTACCGCAACTTTAAGTAGTTTATTGCCTGGAGGAAATGCGATGGGATATGGAGTGTTACCGCAATTGGCAGTGGTGGGCAATATGATCTATGCACGAACAATATTTGGAGGCAAGAACAATGCCGGGGGTATTGTATCTATCAACGCACTTAGTTTAGAAGTTAGTTCTGTTATTGATGCATTTGAACCAACAGGGAAATCGGCAATCGGTGAATTATTGGATATTGGCAATAATGAATACCTCGGGTTTAGTAATACCGGAGGTAATTTACCGGACAATTATCGAAATGTAAGCGGCACCATTCTTCGTTATAATATTGCCAAAAAAACGGTTAGTTCAGTAGCAAGTTTGCCTACTATGACCAAAGCAGAGTTTGATCAAATATTGCCTACAACGTCCAATGCCGGTGCTTTTGAAAACTATCCTTTTACGTATAAACCATTTGGAATGATTAAGGGTACAAATGGTAAAGTATATTTTTCTTTGCAATCCGGTGAAATACCATGGGGACCTACAGTTTTTCAACAGCATCGTGCTTATAACCGTTTTTGTGAATTTGATCCTGTAACCAATACTGTAAAGGAATTAACAAAAATCATTTATGCAGGTCCCCATCAACCCCTGGAATACGCTACGGGAAAATTCTTAATGGCAGGTTGGGATTCATTGGTGGTTTATGATTTGGCAACCAATTCGAAAAAAAATGTGCTGCAAATGCCCGATGAGGCAATTGTTGGAAACATCCAGGGTAAGTGGCTAAAGGCTTCTAACGGAATAATATATGGAACTACAAACATCTATAATAGTAATGTATTTCCTTCAAGCAAGTCTGTACTCTATTCTTTGGATCCTGCTAATAATTTTAAATTTACCAGTCTCTCTGTTTTAACAAATGCCAACCAGGCAAACATTGGCTTAACAGAAGTTAATGGCAAATTGTATGGATCAACTGCCTCGGGTGGTAATAATGGTCATGGGTATATTTTCAGTTATGATCTAACAAAAAATATCTTTTCTCAGGAATATAGTTTTAATGCAGATATCGATGGCGCTAATTTTAGTGCCGGGTGGACACTCAACAATGGCAGGCTTTATTCTACATCACAAAGCGGAGGTGCAAATGGCTATGGAACACTGGTTGAATTTGATCCCAGTATCACTAAATTAAAAGTACTGTCAGATCTTACATTGCAAAATGGGGCAGGAATTATGGCAACACCTCTGTTTCCAACCTATCCTACTACAGCAGATTCTACGGATATCATTACAAAAGATACCATTGTTTGTTCTCAGTCAGTAATAACATTAAAAGCCAGCAGTGTATCGGTTGCAAATCCTGTTTTCAAATGGTATAGCGATTCTACTTTAAGTACATTACTCTATACCGGGGATACTTATTCTACCCCTGCACTTTCAGTTACTACTAAATATTTTATTGCGGTAAGTGGTACCGGTGTGCTGCAAAATATTGCAGGTAATGGAAAGAAACTAACCGTTACCGTTAATCAAACTCCATCAACACCCGTTATCAGTGCAGATAAACAAAGTATTTGTACAGGGGATACTGCAACACTTAGTTCTACCAATAGCAGTGGCAACCAATGGTACAAAGACGGGGTCATTATTAATACTGCCACACTTACTACATTGAAAGTTACCATATCCGGCAACTACACAGTAAAAACAACGAGTGCAGCAGCTTGTGTAAGTGCAATCAGTTCTGCTATAAGTGTTACTGTAAATATAATTCCGGCAGTACCAGCGATCAGTGTAGATAAACTAAGTTTCTGTTCAGGAGATTTTGCAACACTAACTTCAAACAGTGCAAGCGGGAATCAATGGTATAAAGATGGCAATATTATTACCGGAGCAACACTTACAATATTTAAAGCAACGGTTACCGGTAATTATGCGGTTAAAGCAAGTAGTTCTCCTGCATGTGTTAGTGCCTTAAGTACTGCATTCTCTTTAATAGCCAATCCAACCCCTGCTGCTCCTGTTATTATTGCAGATGGAGATCTTAAAATTTGTAAAGATGATATCAGAAATCTTTCTGTAGTAATTCCTGCAAACAGTACCCCGCAATGGTATAAAAACGGAACCCTGATAAGCAATGCAAACAATGCCGGCTTAGCGGTTAGTGAAACAGGTAACTATACAAATCGAATCACTACCAGTGCCGGATGTATATCTCCTATATCAAATTCAATTTTGATAGAAGTAGTATGTAATACAGGAATCATGATGCCTGATATGTTCACACCCAATGGTGATGGAATCAATGATAAAGTGTATCCAATTATACCGGGTCTTCGTTACCTGAGAACTTTTGAGATTTATAATCGGATAGGCAATATGGTTTTCAGTACCAGTGATACCGGAAAGGGATGGGATGGTTCATTTCGAGGTTCTCAACAACCTGCCGATTCTTATATATGGGTAATTGAAGGAGTAGATGGCAGAGGTAATAAAGTGAAAAAAACAGGTATGATCACTTTAATTAGATAACAGTAGTGCTTAAATAAAATATATGAACAGACCGTATTTATATAAGTGGTTTATTCTGGCAACCTGGTTTTCATCTGCACCCTTTCTATCTAAAGGACAGGATTTGCATTATGCCGATATACAATCTATGAATGTATGGTATAACCAATCATTGAAAATGGATATGACACCTGATCTTCGATTGAATTACCGGGATGTGAAATATCAGTCATTGGTAGCTTTTCGAACAGCCAGTGCTTTGGTAAATCTGCCAATTATCATGAAACAGGCTAACACTTTCAGCAGCAAAAGTTTTCTGAATATAACAGCAGGTGGAACATTTGATCAGTCAAATGCAGGAATATTCAAAAACAATACATTCTTATTAGGTATTTCCTATGCACAGCAATTATCGGATAATCAAATATTTTTAGCAGCTGGCTTTCAGGGAACAAGTACCCGGTCGGTTTTCGGTTCTTACAATGTAACATTCCCGGATCAGTTCGATCAGTATGGTCCGCTTCCAACCGGAACAAGAGATCCTTTGAATGCGGGCAGGTCTTATACCTGGAATAGTTTTAATGCAGGACTTTCACTATTTCAAAATACAGAAAGTAAAGAATGGTATGTTGGTGCAAGTCTACGACATATTAACAGACCCTATACAGACGAATTAAAAACTGCATCCTATCGTTTGGCACCATCGGTTGGTTTACAGGCAGGACTAACATTTAAAAATGAATTTGATGAGTTTGGAGTATATGGTCTTGCTGATTGGCAGACGGATGCTTATGAATACCTGATCGGTGCAAAGTTTAATAAGATTCTTACCAAAGCAGATGGCAGTTCATATGGAAATGCAATAGGAGTAGGTATTGCATTGCGTGTTCATGATGCAGTAATTCCGAATGTTCAATTGAAGTTTAATAAAACAATGATTGGTATTCACTACGACATGAATATATCCGGTTTAAAAGCAGCGGGTTACAGCAGGCAATGCTTCGAGCTATCCCTGACTCAGCAACTGAATTAAATCATAAGCAACCCTAGAAAAATGAAATTCAAAAAAGTACATATACAAAGATGGATCCTGTTGTTGATATTAATTTTCGTATCGAAAACTGAAGGAATAACACAGATTCAAACAGTAAACTCAACCAAAATAAAATACACACCATCATCAAATTTGAAATGGAATATGTTCTGTCCTGTAAGAATACATATCCAGGATTTTGCGGTTACAGATAAATATACCGATACGGCAAGTGGCAAAGTTGATGGCAGATTTTTAGATCTGGCTAACCTCAATTATGGAGTTGGATTTTACCAAAATTTTTCAAAAAAACTGGCCATGTCCGCCGAACTGATGTTTGGGTATGGATATATTTCAAAAAAATCAGCCACTGCAGATGATAAGCTAAAGACATGGTCGCAAACCATTCGAGCAGATCTGTATTATCATTTTTACAATAATGTTATGCAACTGCAACCTTTTTTATTTGTAGGAATGCACGGGACTTATAAAATGGGAAATATCTATGTGAGTACCCCGGTTGGGCTGGGAGCTAAGTATATGTTTTTTAATAACAATGCTATGATCACAACCCAGGTGGGATATGGTATCGGGCTTACCAACGGCATCAGAAATAGCGTTATCTATTCTACAGGTTTTTATCTGAATATGAAAAGAAATAAATAACTGTACAATTAAAATACCAATTATGAAACAGATCAGTAGTTTAATGAGTTTGCTTATTGTAAGCATTTTGTTGTCGTGTAATAACGGGAACGCTGATTCTAAAAATACAGAGGAAGCAAAAGATAAGAAAGATACATCTGTTCAAGATCAGACAATAACAAAGGATAGTACAGATGTTAACTTCAAAAAAACCTTGACATTACAGGGCGTAACGTATGATCTTACTTCAACCGGAAAAGGTTCAGAACAAACATTGACCATTACTCCCTCCGGATTAAAAGGTTCTAATGAAAAAATAGTTGTCAATGTTGATCCAATAACTAATGCGGAAATAGAAGATCTCGATGCAGATGGTTTTCCTGAATTATTGGTATACACCCAGTCTGCCGGATCAGGAAGTTATGGAAATGTAATTGGTTACTCACCTAATAAGGGTAAATCATTATCGCAGATCTATTTCCCTGAATTAGAAAAAGGATCTGCAGCCGGTAAAGGATATATGGGACACGATGAGTTTACCATAATTGAAAATAGTCTTGCAAGAAGATTCAAATGTTATGAAGGGAATGATATAAATGCCAAACCTACTGGCAAACTCCGTCAGATACAATATAAACTTGTAAATGGGGAAGCTTCAAAGAAATTTGTTGTTAAAAGTATGATTGATCTACCCATAAAATAATCTGTTTACACATTAGTATTATTTATTTAAATCAATAGGTATGAAAAAGAGATATTTAATTTTAATTGGATTTTTTCTTCTTTCAGCTTCAGCATTGCATGCTCAGTCTGCGGTATATTTTTGTTCCAAAACCAATCAGTGGGGATATTCCTTTAGTGGTGGAAATATCCGAAATAGTGAAGCAGATGCTTTTAAACGTTGTATTAATGCGGGAGGGCGAAACCCGGTTAAAATAATTTCTACAAATGGCAAAGGCTATGGAGCTATTGTAACCGGAACTGGCGCAAATGGTGTTCCACATTTCGGAACATCAGCCGGGGCAAGAACACAGGAAGATGCAACAATGGCTGCTATCCGGTCTTGTTTGCAACAAGGGGCCATTAAGAATATTGAAATAAAAGCTACCTGGCTGGATCGTTGATCTTGCATCTAAAAGATTAATTATGCGAATACAATATCTGATTCTTTGCGGGTGCTTGTTTATTGCCAGTCAGCTATTGGCTCAGGTAAGCGGTGTAGATGGAAAGAAATATAAAACGATAAAGATTGGAGAACAAATTTGGTTGGCTGAAAACCTGGATGTGAGCCATTTTGCAAATGGAGACTCAATTCTGGAAGCGCGTTCTAACGATGAATGGATCGCTGCCGGGAAAGAAAGAAAGCCTGCATGGTGTTATTATGAGAATAGCAGAGAGCTTGGTAAACAATATGGCAAACTATACAATTGGTTTGCCATTACAGATAAAAGAGGACTGGCTCCGGCTGGATGGAAAATTCCTGCGAGCTCAAGAGAGGAGTTTAAAAAAATGAAAAAATATCTCGGCGCAAAAGATTTTATGGCAAAGATCGCCGGCAAAAAAATCAAAGCAGGTAAAGGATGGCTTTCAAATAACGGTACTAACAATTCGGGATTTAATGCGTTGCCGGCAGGCATCAGAAGGGAAAATGGAAAATTTGAGGGGCTTACAATTTTGGCATCTTGGTGGTGCGAAGACGAAGGCTTACTTGAACACGATGTAAAAGGGTTTCCGCTTTCAGGATCAGATGAATTTTTATTTGATAACCATTCTTTTTTTCCGAGTAGACGTGGAAGCCTTGTTGCCTGTGGTATGTCAATCAGGTGTTTGAAAAAGTAAGAAAACAAATACGGATGCTTTACTTCAAATCAGAAGAACCAAGCCTGTTTTTTTTGATATGAATCAACTGCAATAAATGCTTATGATATGATTTTTCGATACACATATTTACTCTACCATAGATGCCGGGTATAATGAGAAAAAGGAAACTCAAAAAATGTAAAATTTTGTTTTTACCAGTGTTATTAGTAGTAATACTGGTTTCTTCCATTTCGGCCCAACAGTTGCCGCCCAAAATTGTACGCGCAACTAAAGCTGACAGTGCCAGAATTACCACCGCCGGAAATATATCAGATAGTCTCAAACAAGAAAGCGCAGATTCCGGAGTCAGTATTATTCTTACCAGGCTTAGTGAGCTGGATCTTGAGATCAACAGATGCCGAAACAAGATAAAATGGGGATATCCAACAGGAAACATTTCTCAGGAACTTAATAACTATGAAAAGACGATCAGATTCCTTGATTCGAATATGGTCAATAAAAGCGGTTTGGGAGAACTGAATTTTCGGAATATCAGCAGTTTTCAAGTATTGTTGATACAGTTTGAAAAGAATCTTCGGAACCATAAAAAAGATATTGAAAAATATTCCTTTTCCATTAATGATGCATTATATAGCATTAGTAAAAATGTGAATGCTATCACGATACGTGTACGTTCTAACAATGATTCGGTTCTTACTACACAATACCGGAGATCAATTGATATCACCCGTTTAAAACTTGCTCAACTAAATCATCTTCACGATTCTTTATTTGCGGATCTGGGGATTATTCAAAGCCGCACAACTCAATTGTATATTAAAACCAATGAATTACTTGATGAGGTTGCGCAAAGGGTAAACCTTTATAGTAAACAGGTTTTTACAAAAACGCATGTTCCATTATGGCAACAAAGAAATGAGAAAAATGACGGGAATCTGGTTACCTCTATCTCCTCATCTTTAGAACCCGCAGTTAATATTTTATTTTTTTTCTTATCCAATTCTCCATTTCTGATACTCATATGTGTTTCTATCCCTTTCTGTTTTATATTTTGGATTAACAGTAATTATCGCTCTTTGAAAATGTCTGATCTGTCTCACACACTTGGTCAGCTAAAATTTCTAAACAGGAGTCGGATAATTATTTATTTTATTTTATTTTTTATCCTGGCACCGTTTATGTTCAAAAGCCCACCTGCTCTTTTTATGGAGTTAATGTGGTTTGGTGCAGCTTTGGTTTGCACAGTAGTTCTATGGCCTAAATACAATTTGGTGATACGATTTTACTGGCTGGCAATTCTTTTTCTTTTTATTTATTTTGGACTTGATAATTTATTATACTCTTATTCTGTTGGTGAAAGATGGTATTTATTGACGGGTAATATTTTTGCTGTTTTTTTGGCTATAGCTGTATATGTAAACAAAAATAAAATTCATGAACGCACTAACCTGTTATTTAATACACTGCTTTTTCTAATGCTGGGAGCAAACCTGATTGCATTTGTTTTAAATATTTTGGGCTGGTTTCCATTGGCAAAACTGCTATCTGTGAGTTCAATTCTTCAGCTGGTAGTAGCAGTTTGTTTATATGTTTTTTGTGAGATTGTTAAAGAAGCTGTGTTTATCCAGTTTGAAAATAAAAAGAACAACCCATCCAGCATTTATCTTGAATTAGATGGAATTCGAAAAGCCATTATGCGATTTCTTACAATAGGGGCAGTCGTCTACTGGTTTATGGCTTTTATCTGGAGCCTGAGTTTTTCTGAAATTATTCGTTTGTTAATGAAAGAACAGATGGGTAAAGAAATAAATATCGGCAATCTAACATTTACAGGAGAAGTTATTTTTACATTTTGTTTTTCAATAGGGTTGTCAGTGCTAATTGCCAATCTATTGAGTGTTTTTTTTGGTAGTTCCGAGCAACAATTTGCGAATCCAAAAAAATCAAAGATCGGCAGTTGGATAGTGGTCATCAGACTATCCGTTATAATTGCCGGTATCCTGATTGCTTTTGCATCTGCCGGAATACCGATGGATAAATTAGCTATTGTTTTTGGAGCATTAAGTGTAGGCATCGGTTTCGGGTTGCAGGATGTGGTAAACAA
>CANBSW010000155.1 GCA_947372235.1 Chitinophagaceae bacterium
GTGCCACTAAAAGTTCCACCCTGAATGGTACCGCTTACCGATAAATTACTCAACTGCCCAACACTTGTAATACTTGGTTGAGCAGCAGTTGTTAATGTTCCGGAAAGATTTGCTGCTTGCACAGTTCCACTAACAGATAAATTACCCAACTGTCCAACACTCGTAATATTTGGTTGAGCAACAGTTGTAATTGTTCCTGATAAATTGGTAGCCTGTACAGTTCCACTAACAGACAGATTACTCAATTGCCCAATTGATGTAATAGTTGAAAGTGTTCCACTCGAAAGAACTCCACTAAAAGTTCCACCCTGCACAGTTCCACTTACAGATAAATTACTCAATTGTCCAACACTTGTAATATTTGGTTGCGAAGATGTTGTTAGTACCCCTCCTAAAGTAGTAGCAGTAATACCTGATGAAGCGATGATTGAAATAGGTGTAATGTTCTCCAATCCTAATAAAATCGAAGGTGTAGTTGTTGTGTTTGTGATACTTCCGGTTATACCATTCAAAGTAGTAATTGAAACAGAACTAACACCGGTTGGAGAAAGACTACCCACCCTGACATAACTTTTTAACATAGTAGCGGTATCAGCAACGCTAACCGAATTTGACAATACATTTTGAATTGGTTGACTCAATTTTTGAAGTGTAATACTAGAGTCTGCTAATTTTCCGGTTGTAATAACCTTATCGGCAATCAACGGTGCAGGATAATTACCGGTAAGATCCCCGGATGCCGGACCAATCAAATTGCTGTTTGAACCGTTTAATGCAAATAAAGCATAAGGAACACTTTGTAGTTCTGTTATTCCTAATAACAAAAAATTATTTGATCCTGATGGATCAATCTCTGTTCGGATATACTTCTTTCCGGTGATCCAGTTCACATTCTTAATTGATCCTGTTGCAGCTAAAGCATCAGGCCCTCCAATTATAATAGTAAATAACCCGGCAAAATTTGTTTTAACTTTTCTGGTTTCTGAATAAGCAATTCTGTCAATTGGGAAACCGATAAGCGCACTGTCCAGAATAGAAATCCTTACTGAAATATCCTGAAATGTGAGAGCTGAGCCATCTGATTTTCTGGCAATAGCCTGATAATTTAATTGTTGAGGTGCTTGACCCCGAACAGTATTAAATACAAAAAGAAAAAGTAAAAAAAAGATGCTTTTAAAGTTGGGGGGACACTTTATCATAGTTTGATTACTTGAAATGCACCTGTTTTAATAATAGTATTGTCATCAATATTCTGCAATACAATATGGAAAAAATAGATACCTGTTTTATACATCGATAAATCCCATACCTGTTTACTGATGGAATTAAAATTTGAAAAAGTATTTTTCCTAAGCAGGAGACCTGTATTATCCATTAAAAAAACAGAGATCTTTCCCGTTGTATAAGACCTGAAATCGATTGTAACCAGATCTTTGGTAGGTACAGGAAGCAACCGAACTTCATCTGAAGTCCAGTTAGCATTAGTGGGAATATTGCCATTATAGAATAAACGACTATTATCCAGTGGTTGTAAAACACCACAGGTTACATATAAATAGCTTGTAAGAGGAAGATTTGAAAAAGGGTTTGGGCTGGAATAAGAATCAATAACCGTTGTTTCACCAATATTCCAGTCTAATGTAAAACCAGCAAAAGAAAGAGAAGAACCACCACCTGTATTTAATGTCGCATTTGTATTTATCTGTGAAAACACAGTATTACAGAATAGCATGACTAAGATAGCTGAAACAATAGATTTCATTTCTATAGATATTGGATTTAATCATGCGTATTTCAGCCAGGGCTCTGTAATACAGTAATGAAAATAAGAATTAATGATCCTGTATGATGATAACCTGGCTTAAATTAATATTAAACTTTAATGTAATTTTTATAAAAGCGATTACTATCAATTTTGAATGATACGTACCAATGCAAAATTAATTTAGGTTAATTGGTAGAGTATCAGTTCGAAAATATATTCAACGAAATTATTTAGCCGCAGATTTACTGGTATAATCTGCGGCTAAACAATCATTTTAAATTAAGGCATCGCTAAAACTATCAACCTAATTTAATTTTTGCAGACATACTTAAGCTGAATAAATGAAAGAGTTATGCTTTGTGTTAAGAAAAATGATTGACTAAATATTGTTGGACTTATTATAAACGTAACTGGTAGGGTATACTGTAAAAAAAATTAACCGCGAGGGCCAAGGTTTTTTTTAATTTCTTTTCTCGCGAACCTTTGTGCCCTTGTTTCTTTGCGGTGAATGATTAGCTATGACGCATTTTTTAATCAGTTCTAAAAAAGCACATCTTAGAAAGTAAATCGACCTTGAAAAAATTAAAAAAGGTCAGAACGAATCTCGCTCTGACCTTTTTTAATTTTTACTTTTGATTTTTTATTTCCCTACACACTCTTCCATGCTTCCAAAACTTCTTCAGTATGGTTCTTACTCACGGGCTTATCAATGATCTTAACAATTTTACCCGTTTCATCAATCAGGAATGTAGTTCGGGTGGTACCCATATAGGTATGTCCCATCAGTTTCTTCTCACCCCATAAATTGTACTTGTCAACAATCTTCTTGTCCTCATCTGCCACCAAAGGAAAGGGTAAATCGTGTTTTTGTTCAAATTTCTTATGACTCTTTACATCATCCGTACTAACGCCAATCACCTGGTACCCCTTCTTCAGTAACAAGGCATAATTGTCGCGCAGGTTACAGGCCTGAATGGTACAGGTGGGTGTATCGTCTTTCGGATAAAAATATAAGATTACTTTTTTGCCTTTGTAATCGGCCAGGGAAATGGGCTTCCCATTTTGGTCAACCGCCTTAAAAACGGGTGCTTTGCTTCCTTCTTTTAATACTGCCATGTGTTTTATTTACGTGTTCAATATGTAATGATAACGTTATTTGGTCTCTTTTGTTCCGTTTTCACGATTTCAGACCAAAAATTAACGCTCGCTTTCCTTCATCAGCCTTACATTTGCACAATTTATTTTTTTGCAACCATGCCAAGAGACACTTCCATCAAATCTGTATTGATCATCGGCTCCGGACCCATTATTATTGGTCAGGCCTGTGAATTTGACTATTCTGGGTCCCAGGCTGCCCGTAGCCTTAGGGAAGAGGGGATCAAAGTGATCCTGATTAACAGTAACCCCGCCACCATTATGACCGACCCCATGATGGCCGACAGGGTGTACCTGCTTCCACTGAACGTGGAAAGTATTGAACAAATATTACAGGAAAACCAGATAGACGCCGTTTTACCAACCATGGGAGGCCAAACCGCCCTTAATTTGTGTAAAGAAGCGGAAGAACTGGGGATCTGGGAAAAATACAATTGCCGCCTGATTGGTGTAGATGTGGCAGCCATTGATACTGCCGAAGACCGCGAAAAATTTCGCCAGTTAATGGTGAAAATTGGGATTGCCGTGGCCCCAAGCCGTGTAGCCAACAGTTTTCTGGAAGGAAAAGAATTTGCCCAGGAGATCGGGTTTCCATTGGTGATCCGCCCTTCTTTTACGTTAGGGGGTACCGGTGGTGGATTTGTACATACCAAAGATGACCTGGACGGAGCTCTCGAAAGAGGCCTGAAAGCATCACCCATTCATGAAGTGCTGGTAGAAAAAGCCGTTTTGGGATGGAAAGAGTTTGAATTGGAATTATTAAGAGACCAGAATGATAATGTAGTGATCATCTGTACCGTTGAGAACGTTGATCCAATGGGCGTTCATACGGGAGATTCTATTACCGTGGCTCCTGCCATGACCCTTAGCGATACCTCATTCCAGGATATGCGTAACAAAGCTATCCTGATGATGCGTTCTCTCGGCAATTTTGCCGGTGGTTGTAATGTTCAGTTTGCCCAAAATCCGGAAACAGAAGAGCTGATTGCAGTGGAGATCAATCCACGTGTAAGCCGTTCCTCTGCATTAGCATCCAAAGCAACCGGTTATCCTATCGCAAAAATTGCCGCCAAATTAGCCATCGGTTATTCACTGGATGAACTGAAGAACCAGATCACCATGACCACTTCGGCTTATTTTGAACCGGCATTAGATTATGTAATTGTAAAAGTACCCCGCTGGAATTTCGACAAATTCAAAGGTGCCAACGATACCCTTGGATTACAGATGAAGAGTGTGGGCGAAGTGATGGCCATCGGTAGAAGCTTTACTGAAGCTATTCAGAAAGCCTGCCAGAGTTTAGAGAACGAAGCCATCGGACTTGGTTATTATGGCAAAAGCCTGATGAAGAGTGAAGAATTGGTGGAATATATCAAAACTCCGAAATGGGACCGCATCTTCCGTATCAAAGATGCTTTGATGCAGGGCTCTACCGTAAAATCCATTGCACAGGCTACCCGAATAGACCGTTGGTTCATCTATCAGATTCAATTGCTCTGCGAAATGGAGAAAGAAATGATGAAGCATTCGCTCGACACCATACCTACCGACCTGCTGAAAGAGGCCAAGAAAAATGGTTTTGGTGATGCCCAGATCGCCCGCATATTACATGGAGATTGCACGGATGACCAGGTGTATGCTAAAAGAAAAGCATTGGGTATAACCCGTGTTTACAAAATGGTAGACACCTGCAGCGCTGAGTTCGAAGCCAAGACACCTTATTTTTACAGTACTTTTGAAGGATAGCGGTCGGGCGAGCGGTCGGGACGCTAAAGCGACCTGAACGCTAAGCACCCATAGTATTCCGGGCGCTAAAGCAACCCGAATGCAAACCCAAGGTGTTTACTAATAATAAAATTATTTGTACCGGTCAGGTCGCTCCAGCGCCCCGGCCGATACAAATAATTTTACCACGGCTGCTTACAATAAGCAGCCTTCTTTTTTATTTTGCAGCATAGTATTTGCATAGCTTAGTCCGTATATGAACAAATCTACTTCCCAGGTATTTCAAACCCATAACCCCTCACGCTGGCAAAGAGTGAAATGGGGCTTCAGAGTATTGGGAGTATTGTTTGCACTGGTGGTAGCCGTTATCGTAGTGGCTTTTTACAGCATGAAAAAGCCCGACATACCATTGGAAGGCAAAGCCATGAAAAAAGTATTGACCGAAGACCTGCCCGAATACCGCGCCAGCGAAATGGGCAAGCGCTATCGCGGATTTCGGAAACTGATAGAAGACAAGTGGGCCAAAGGAAAAGGAACCGGACAAAATAATTCGGTGCTGGATCTTTCCAACTCCAGTTTATTCAGCGATTCAGTTGGTATTCGCGCAGCTTTTTATGTGGCATGGGATGCGCAGTCATTTTTCTCACTTCGTAAAAACATCAACAAGATAAATCTGGTATTACCGGAGTGGTTCTTTATCGATCCCAAGGCTGACACACTTTTTACCAATATAGACAAAAGGGCATACGAACTCATTAAAGCATCGGGTGTTAAAGTGATGCCAATGTTGTCAAACAGTTTTAATTCCACATTTAATGGTGATGCATTACATCGGATCTTAAACAATCCGCAAAAAACAAATCGTCTTATTAATGATGTGGTTGCATTGTTGACAAAATATAATTTTGCCGGCATCAATGTAGATTTTGAAGAGATGAAGGAAGAGAACAATGAAGTGCTCACCCACTTCGAAAAAAATCTCTACAATGCATTACACAACAAAGGCTTTCTGGTAACACAGAATGTTTCGCCTTTTAACGATGATTATAATTACAAAGAACTGGGCAGATATAACGATTATCTTTTCCTGATGGCATATGATCAGCATTCGGAAAGCACCAAACCCGGCCCTATCAGCAGCCAGAAATGGATACAGAGTGCAGTAAATAAATTATCTACCAAAGTACCACCATCAAAGATCGTACTTAACCTTGCTGCGTATGGGTACGATTGGGGACATGATACTACCGCTACACTCAGTTACCAGGAAGCACTCGCTCTGGCACGTGAAAGTGATGGCCATGTAAAATTTGATAACGATACCTATAACCTCCATTATAAATATTATGATGGAGAGGATAAAATACACGATGTATATTTTACAGATGCCGGTACCAACTTCAATACCATGCGTTTTGCAACAGAGTATGGATTGGCCGGAACAGCTGTGTGGAGATTGGGCAGCGAGGATAACCGTCTTTGGGATTTTTATCACTTACCCATGACCAAAGATGCTTTGAAGACATTCAACTTCAAAGATTTTAATGACGTGGAAAGTATGAGCACCCCCGATTTTATTGGCGATGGTGAAGTGCTTGATTTGATGGCGACCCCATCAGACGGAAAGATCAGAACAGAAATTGATACGGAAGAAATGCTCATCAGCGAACAGTATTATGATGTATTGCCTTCTTCTTATGTGGTAAGAAGATTTGGTAAACGCACTGATAAAAAATTAGTGCTAACTTATGATGATGGCCCTGATCCATTATACACCCGTCAAATTTTAGATACACTTGCTTACTACCATGTACCTGCCACTTTCTTTTTAGTGGGAATAGAAGCCGAGAATAATATCCCGCTGGTAAAAAGGATTTTCCGCGAAGGGCATGAAATAGGTAATCACACATTTACTCACCCCAATATGGCGGAAGTGAGTAAGCAACGTGCCTTACTTGAAATTGATGCAACACGATTGCTGATCGAATGTTTGATAGGACGAAGTACCATCATGTTCCGCGCACCGTATAATGCAGACAGTGACCCGGAAAAATCGGAAGAGATGGTGCCAATTGCATTAAGCCGAACCAGAAATTATATCACCATCGGTGAAGGAATTGATCCGGAAGACTGGCAGAAAGCAGAGATCCCCGAACTCAATGGCGACAGTATCTTTAACCGTGTATTAAATATTTATGCAGCCCATGTAAGCAATAGTGATACATTTAATATCATACTCTTACACGATGCCGGTGGCGACAGAAGTGCCACAGTAGAAGCAACCGGAAAGATCATCCGTTATTTTCAGGCAAGGGGTTTTGAATTTGTAACCGTTGCCAATCTCTTGCATAAAAAACCGGAAGACATGATGCCACCCGTAGAAAAAGGGATGGGTTATGCGTTACTGAATTTTAATTTTTTAGTGGCAGAAACCGGTTATATCATCAGTCATTTAATGTATGCACTCTTCCTTGTATTTATGATATTGGGTGGAGTTAGGATTTTGATACTTGGCTTCTTTGCTTTCAAACAAAAAAGAAAAGAAAAATTATTGGCTGCTAAAAGATTGGAGTCGTTTCCACATGTATCCATTATTGTTCCTGCATTTAATGAAGAAGTGAATGCCGTTACCTCGCTTCATAATTTACTACGTTGCGATTACCCGTCTTTTGATATTATTTTTGTGGATGATGGCAGTGCCGATAATACCTATGCCGTTGTACTGGCCGAATTTGCCAACCATCCCAAAGTAAAACTGTTTACCAAACACAATGGAGGTAAGTCTTCTGCATTGAATTATGGCATTGAACAAACCTCTGCAGAATATTTGGTTTGTATTGATGCTGATACCAAACTCTTACCCGATGCCGTAAGTGAACTGATGAAACATTTTGCCGATGAAAAAACCGGTGCCGTTGCAGGAAATGTAAAAGTGGGTAACGAAGTAAACCTGCTTACCAAATGGCAAAGTATTGAATATACCATCAGCCAGAATTTCGACAGAAGGGCATTTGCATATCCTAATGCAATCACAGTGGTACCCGGTGCCATAGGTGCTTTTAAAAAATCGGTATTGCTGGAAGCAGGTGGTTTTACAACCGATACACTTGCCGAAGATTGTGATATTACCATACGAATTTTACGCGCCGGTTATATTGTAGCCAACGAGCCCAAAGCAATGGCCTACACAGAAGCACCTGAAACACTCAAGCAATTTTTCAAACAACGCTACCGCTGGACCTTTGGTGTGATGCAAACTTTCTGGAAACACAAAGACGCATTATTTGCTTCGCGATACAAAGCATTGGGACTGGTGGCTTTGCCGGATATTTTATTATTCAAATACATCATTCCATTCTTTAGTCCGATAGGCGATGTGCTGATGATATTTGGCCTTTTTACCGAAAACCGTGGAAAGATAGCCAACTACTACATGGTATTCCTGCTGCTTGATGCGATGATTGCTGCCATGGCATTCTTCTTCGAAAAAGAAAAACCATGGAAATTGATCTGGCTCATCCCGCAACGATTGATCTACCGCTGGCTAATGATCATCGTTCTCTTCCGCTCTTACAAACGTGCAGTGAAGGGAGAGTTGCAGCATTGGGGAGTTTTGAAGAGAACGGGGAATGTGAGGGATGTGGGGATTGTGAGTAGTGAATCGTGAGTTGGCAGTTGTGAATGGGCAATGGTAAATTCAGGTTACTTTTTTGGTTGACGCATGTAGGCGAAGATCTTTTTTAAACACATAGTGACATAGGTTAATGCCAAAGGCATATAGGATTAAGATACTATGTGAACTCTTTCCTAACCTATGACCCTATGTGTTTCCAAAAAAACATTCATCATTCACCATTGCCCATTCACTAAACTCACTCACGGCTCACGATTCACGGCTCATGCCTTGCCCTTTCCCCCAATTTCCTTTACTTTGCACCACCATATAAAGAAACACAATCCAGCATATGAAACTGAAAGACATCCAGGTACTGAACGAAAAAGAAACCCGCGGCGGTTTTGGCGAAGGCATTCATGAAATAGGTAAGGAAAATGAAAACGTGGTTGTACTTACCGCCGATCTTGCCGGTTCTTTAAAACTCGGTCCCTTTATCAAAGATTTCCCTAGCCGTTTTGTACAGGTAGGTATTGCAGAAGCCAATATGATCGGTATTGCAGCCGGTATGACCATTGGCGGTAAAATACCTTACACCACTACATTCGCCAACTTCAGCACGGGCCGTGTGTACGACCAGATACGCCAGAGTGTAGCATACAGTGGAAAGAATGTAAAAATTTGTGCCTCTCACGCCGGATTAACTTTAGGCGAAGATGGTGCTACTCACCAGATTCTGGAAGATATCGGGCTGATGAAAATGCTGCCCGGCATGACAGTAATTGTGCCCTGCGATTTTAACCAGACCAAAGCCGCCACCAAAGCCATCGCTTCTTATGATGGACCGGTGTACTTACGTTTTGGCCGCCCTAAATGGCCAAATATTACCAAAGAAGATGGCAGCGATTTCGTAATTGGTAAAGCACAACAATTAAGCGAAGGAACCGATGTTTCTATTTTTGCCTGTGGCCATATGGTATGGAAAGCCATTGAAGCAGGAAGAATTTTAGAAGAAAAAGGGATCAGTGTAGAACTGATAAACATACATACCATTAAGCCTTTAGATGAAGCTGCCATTATCGCTTCTATCTCAAAAACAAAATGTGCCGTAACCGTAGAAGAGCATAACGTAATTGGTGGATTAGGTGATGCCGTTGCACAAGTAGCCGCCAAACACCAGCCCATCCCAATCGAATACATTGGCACACAAGATACGTTTGGCGAAAGCGGAAAACCAACAGAACTGTTAACCAAATATGGTTTGGATACTCCGTTTATTGTTGCGGCTTGTGAAAAAGTAATGGCTAGAAAATAACGTCCTTGCGAGGCACGAAGCAATCTGTGTCCTGAACTATAATGACGGGCGAAAAGTAAAAACCGCTATCATCCGCTCTATTTTATAATTACAACTTTGAATACATTAACCGCAGCTGAGAGGCTGCGGTTTTTTATTTGCCAAAATGTTAAACTTGTAAACCAGGTTTAAAAGAATTATCATCTGCTACACATCATAAAGTCAGGTTCGTATATTTAACTGATAGCAGAGAGTAATTATGAAACTATTCAGAATCTTACGTTTAATCTGGACCTTTTACAGAAGCTTTAATTTGATCTCCATCATAATAACCATTTGTTGTTTACAATTTTTTCGGGAATATGGTTTTAGTGTTTTTACCACAATATTTTGGTTCAAGATCGCTACGATGGGATTAACTTTTTATTTTATTAATTCCTATAAGCATAA
>CANBSW010000156.1 GCA_947372235.1 Chitinophagaceae bacterium
AAAAAACTGATGTGCTCGTGTAAAACCCAATCAAAAATGATACTTATCCGTTTACACTGGCTTTGGTTGTAACAACATTGAATAGCAATTCTAAAAGAAGAGTCCCCTCGCGAGAGATACTTTGAGGAAAGAAAACACCTACTCAGGAAATGATTAATAAAGTGTGAGCTAATTATTATGAACAGAATATCAATCTAATAAATGGAGCAATCAAAACTGCCTCATAGATTCCTTTAATTAAAAGATTTGACTAGTTTTAATAAAAAAAATGAATAACTTAAAATTTTCTTTTTTCCTGCTATTAATTTCATTATTGTTTTATCCATTAACCGGAACAAATGTTTATGGACAAAATAAGAAATCCATCAATGGAACTGTAGAAAGAATTAAAGTGTATGGAAAAGGTTTGGAAGGAAATCTTGAAGGAGATTCTACCAATAGATGGGTGTCCGTTTATTTACCTGCCAGTTACAAAAGCAATCCTAAAAAGCATTATCCTGTAATTTATTTTTTGCATGGCTATACCGACGATGACGCTAAATTTTATGGCTTTACCAAACACTGGATGAATATTGTTCCCATACTTGACTCGGTTTTTGCAGCTGCCAATGTGCACGAAATGATAGTAGTAACACCAAATGCATACACCCATTTTCAAGGTAGTATGTATTCTAACTCAGTTACTACAGGTAATTGGGAAGATTTTGTATCAGAAGAATTGGTGACCTATATGGATACACACTACCGTACCATTGCTAAAGCTTCTGGTAGAGGATTAGCAGGTCACTCCATGGGTGGTTACGGCACACTTAGGATAGGAGAAAAAAAGCCTAATATATTTTCAAGCATTTATCTCTTGAGCCCTTCTTCTCTTGTTTCCGGATCAACTAATTTACAAATTCCAATTACATACATGAAGGCAGATAGTATTAAAACATTTGCGGATTTTGAAAAGGCCGATTTTGGTACAAAAGGAGTGTTTGCTTCTGCTGCAGCATGGTCGCCCAACCCAACCAATCCCCCTTTTTATCTAGACCTGCCAGTAAAAGATGGCGTTTTACAACCAGCCATCCTGGCAAAATGGGATGCAAACAGACTGTTGAATACACTAGATCAATATATATCGAATATCAAAAAGCTAAAAGCAATTGGGTTTGATGCAGGTACTAAAGATCTGAACATTGCTGCCAGTATCAAACAACTAGATGAATCTTTAAACAAATATGGAATTACCCATTTTTTTGAAATTTACGAAGGCACTCATATTAACCGAATAGCACAACGTATAGCAAATAATATGCTGCCTTTTTTTTCTACAAACTTATCATTTGAAAAATGATCACTAATTACAAATAACACGAAACCATTTTTTTTCTTCGAAGTGTCTCCTGCGAGGAGAGACTTCGATTAGTATTGGCAAGCCTATTTTTACCTCCCGCGTAAACCCTCTCTCCACCACTTAACACAAATACACCGAAATACTTAATCATAATTAGGTATATTAGTTCTCAACTTCTCCCAACATACCATTCATACTAATGTATAAAACCCAACCTATTTATGTTATCTGCTAAACATTTGAAAAACATTTTTTTTGTATGGCTGATTTGTTATCAGCTTCCCGCAATGGCACAAGGCACACGCCTGCTTCGCCAACCCAGTTTAAGTGCTACACAAATTGCATTTGCTCATGGTGGCGATATCTGGGTGGTGGATAAAAAAGGGGGCGATGCAAAACGCATTACCAGCACCCCTGCCATTGAACAGGATCCGCATTTTTCACCGGATGGTAAATGGATCGCCTTTACGTCTAACCGTTCGGGTATGTCGCAGGTATATATGGTATCTGCAGAAGGTGGTATCCCAACAAGACTTACCTGGTACCCCGCATCCTCTTATGCAAGAGGATGGAGCCCCGATGGTAAAAAAATATTGTATGCATCCGGCAGAGAAACAGCGCCAACCAATTTTAACCGTTTATGGACAGTGGCTGCCACAGGCGGCCCATCAACCTTATTACCCGCACCATGGGGTTATGACGGCGCTTATTCTGCCGACGGAAAAAAATTAGTGGTAGATCGTGTAAGCCGTTGGGATGTGGAATGGAGACATTACCGCGGCGGACAAAACACGCCTATCCAGATCATGGATCTGAATACTTTATCAGAACAATCTATTCCCAATGCAAGTACCATGGATTTGCATCCTTTGTGGATGGGGAATGATGTTTACTTTTTATCAGACAGAGATTTTATTATGAATGTGTGGGTATTTAATTCAACCAGTTCCTCTTTAAAACAGGTTACCCAATTAAAGAAAGGAGATATTAAATGGCTTGCAGGAAACGGGAAAGAATTGGTGTATGAACACAATGGCTATCTGCATTTACTCGATCCTGCAAACGGCAGCAGCAAACAATTAGAGATCAATGTTACCGGCGATTTTCCTTGGGCCGAAACCAAATGGGAAACCGTTACCAATAATGCAGATAATGTTTCTTTATCTCCAACCGGTAAAAGAATTATTGCCGAAGCAAGAGGAGATATTTTTACCGTTCCTGTTGAAAATGGTGATGCAAGAAATATCACACACAGTTCTGATGCGGCTGACCGCAGACCCTTATGGTCACCCGATGGAAAACAAATTGCCTGGTTCTCTGATAAAGGTGGTGAAGCTTATGCATTATACATCACCGATCAGGAAGGAAAAAATACACCCCGCAAAATTTCTATCGGCGAATCAAAACTGGCATGGACGCCCACATGGTCGCCAGATGGAAAATACATTGCTTTTGTAGATAATGCCGTTCGCATAAAAGTATTGGAATTATCAACCGGTAAAATTACCAATGCAGATATTGGCGGAGCAAATCTTGAAAGAGCCAATATGGGATTGACATGGTCGCCCGATTCTAAATGGCTGGCGTATACTAAAACTGCTCCCAATAATTTCAGAAGAATTACGATCTGGTCTCTCGAAACAGGAAAAGCTACTGCCATGAGTGATCCGATGGGCGATGCGATAGAACCGGTTTGGGATTTAGGTGGGCGGCATTTGTATTTTTTAGCGAGTACCAATGTAGCATTGGGTTCGGGTTGGGCCAATACAAGTTCTATGCAGGCTAGACCAACTTTTGGCGCATATATAACCGTGTTGCGCAAAGATGATCCCACGCCATTTCCTTTAAAGAGCGATGAAGAGCCAGACTCAACAAAGGATGTAAAAAAACCAAAAGACACCACCAATCCGAAAGCAGTAAAAATAGATTTTGACCAGATCGATCGCCGAACCATTGCATTGCCAAT
This sequence comes from Chitinophagaceae bacterium, assembly GCA_947372235.1. Lineage (GTDB taxonomy): Bacteria > Bacteroidota > Bacteroidia > Chitinophagales > Chitinophagaceae > Sediminibacterium. The sequence goes on from CANBSW010000156.1 coordinate 3,306, forward strand.
TCCTGATGGCAGTTACGATGGTATGCTTAATGGACCAAAAGGTTCGGTGTTTATTGTATCAGGTGCTACCATCAACAAATTTGTTGTAGACACCAAAAAAATGGATGAGTTTGTAAAAGGTGCTACACAAGCAACTGTTTCTGCCAATGGCGAAAAAATGCTTTTTAAATCAGGAGGAAGTTGGAAAGTTGTTTCAACTGCAAGAGCGCCGGGACCAACAGATGGTGCAGTAGCCATGAATTTGCGCACAGAATTAAACAGACTGGAAGAATGGAAACAGATCCTCACAGAAGCCATCCGTTATGAGCGGGATTATTTTTACGATAAAAATTTACACGGCCGCGACTGGCAGGAAGTATGGGATTATTATTTGCCGTTAGCACCTTATATCAAACACAGAATAGATCTTACCTATGTGTTAGACCAGATTGGTGGTGAATTATCGGTGGGGCATAGTTTTGTAAATGGCGGCGATTATCCTGCATTGGAAACTTCTCCGGTAGGTGTATTGGGTGCAGACCTTATACAATCGGAAGGCCGTTGGCAGATCAAACATATATATACTTCAGAAAGCTGGAACCCAGGACTGATAGCACCTTTGGCAAAACCTGACCTGAAAGTGGAAGAAGGAAATTATATCCTCGCAATAGACAATAAAGAATTAACAGCCGATCAGGATCCTTATGTTTTATTGAATGGAAAAGCAAGGCTGCAAACTACTTTGTTGATCAATAACAAACCTTCCACCGAAGGTGCATGGACAATAAAAGTGGAACCCATAGATAATGAAGGGGCATTACGCCAAAGAGCATGGGTGGAGAATAACCGAAGAAAAGTAGATGAATTATCAAATGGCAAACTCGGTTATGTTTGGGTACCCAATACCGGAGGACCGGGTTTTGTTTCTTTCAATAGATATTATTTTGCGCAGCAGGATAAAGAAGGGGCAGTGATAGATGAAAGATTTAATGGCGGTGGTTTATTAGACGATTATATGGTTGATCTGATGGTACGTCGTTTACGCGCCGCAGTAACCAATGAAGTACCCGATGGAAAACCATTCAATTTACCTGCAGGAATATTGGGGCCAAAAGCATTATTGATCAATGAACTTTCCGGCTCCGGCGGTGATTTTTTTCCATGGGCTTTCAGGCACCAGAAAGTAGGACCATTGATTGGAACGAGAACCTGGGGCGGATTGGTAAAATCATCCACACACTATGCATTTGTTGATGGAGGTTCGATGACAGCACCCGATAACGCGATCTTTGATCCTGAAAAAAATAAATGGATCGCAGAGAATGAAGGTATCGCTCCTGATATCGAACAAAAAATAGATGCTGTTTCTTTTTCCAAAGGAAGGGATATTCAATTGGAAAAAGCGGTGCAGGAAGTATTGAAAATGTTGGAGAAAGAACCCAAACAAAATGTGGTTCATCCGCCTTATTCAAAACCGGGTAAGAAAAATTAAAAAATCAAAATTCAAAAGTAAAAACTCATTCCCTTTTTTGACTTTTTACTTTTGAATTTTTACTTAACTATCAAATACAAGTATCTTGAATACTCTCGGAAATCTCATCTGGTTCATCTTCGGCGGATTTGTATCTGCGATTGGTTATATGATCGGCGGATTGTTATTATGTTTTACCATTATTGGCATCCCATTCGGATTACAATGTTTTAAAATTGCGGGATTTGTGTTGTGGCCCTTTGGAGGAACGATTGTTTCGCATGGCCGTAGCAGTGGTTGTTTGTATATTCTTTTCAATATTGCATGGATGTTTACCGGCGGTATTTGTATTGCCATTTCTCATTTGGTATTTGCATTTCTGCTTTGTATCACCATCATTGGTATTCCATTTGCTTTGCAGCATGTAAAACTGGCGGGATTGGCATTAGCGCCATTTGGGAAGGATATAGAGTATCGTTAAATAAACAGATTGTTTAAAGGTTTCAATAAAAGCAGGACAAGAGAAAAAGAGGCTTCAGGAGTAACTCTTTTCTTCTTTGCTCTTGTCCTGCTCTTATTGAAATAAAAATCTTTCGCATCCATTATGCTCCCCAGAATTAAGATCTGCTGTATCAGTTCAATAGAAGAAGCACAAACTGCTATTCAATATGGCGCATCTGCTTTGGGCCTGGTAGGCCATATGCCCAGCGGTCCCGGTGTTATAGCCGATGATCTTATTTACAATATCGCACGGAGTGTACCCCCACCCATCGGAACTTTTTTACTTACCAGCGAAACATTTGTCGAAGGCATTATTGCCCATCATCAAAAGGTGTTGACCAATACCATACAAATCGTTGATGCATTACAAGAAGGTAGTTACCAACAAATAAAAAATGCATTACCAGGAATCAAATTAGTGCAAGTGATTCATGTATTGGATGAAAGATCAGTTGATGAAGCCATTGAAATTTCAACACAGGTAGATGCTTTGTTATTGGATAGCGGCAATCCTAACTTGCAAATAAAAGTATTGGGAGGAACAGGTAAAACTCATAATTGGTTATTGAGTAGAAAAATTGTGGCCCAATCCAAAGTACCCGTTTTTTTGGCGGGAGGATTAAACCCGGAAAATGTAAAAGAAGCATTGGAAACTGTGCAACCATTTGGACTTGATCTGTGCAGCAGTGTGAGAACAGATAAGAAATTAGATGTCATTAAACTGGAAGCATTTTTTAAGGCTGCATTAGGGTGAAATGTTTACTAATATCCGAATATACCAGACCTTCTTTTACATAAAACATCAAACCGTGCCCCTGTGCCCCCGTGAGAAAAATTATTGGCGCACGGAGGCACAAAGGCACGGTATTTTTATGAAAACGGTTTCGTATTTAATTAGAGGGCTTTGTTTCTATTTTCCCTATAAAACTGTAAATTCCCTTATCATTCACTTCTAACACGATCGTTTGCCATGAACAAAAACCTACCCGAAAACAGTAATGCCAACAGCAGAAGAAAATTTGTAAAGCAGGGTCTTCAGGCTGCAGTAGCTTTTACCATCATTCCAAGATTTGTAATGGGTCGCGGATATTTGGCACCCAGCGATAAGATCAATCTTGGTTATATAGGAACGGGTAAACAATCCAGAAGCCTGGTCAACTCTTTTAAAGACATTGCACAAGCAGTGGCAGGTTCTGATGTTGACAAACAGAAGCTCGCGGCATTTCAAAAAATTGTTGAGAAGAATAATGCAGAAGCTACGCAAAAGCAAGACTACAAAGGGTTTAAAGGCTATGCCGATTTTCGTGAACTCTTACAAAGAAAAGATATTGATGCAGTTGTAATTGCCACACCGGATCATTGGCACGCAGTAATGGCCGTCATGGCCGCCAATGCGGGTAAACATGTGTATTGTGAGAAACCAATGGCACATAGTGTTGCAGAAGGGCGGGCAATGGTGGATGCGATGAAGAAAAATAAAGTGATCCTGCAGGTGGGAAGTATGCAACGCTCATCAGATAAATTCCGCACCGCGGTTGATCTGGTTCGCAATGGCTATATTGGAAGAGTAAATGAAGTATTGGTAAATGTTGGTGATCCCGCCATTGCTTTCGATCTTACGGGTATGCCAATGCCTGATTATTTAAATTGGGATGGCTGGGTTGGGCCAGCACCAATGCGCCCTTTTCATACAGAACTTTCACCTCCTGTTGAAAAAGATATTTATCCCAACTGGCGTAATTATAAAGAATATGGTGGTGGGATCTTGAGCGATTGGGGTGCGCACATGTTTGACATTGCACAATGGGGCCTGGATATGGACAGTACCGGCCCGGTAAAATTTATTCCTCCAACAGATGCGAATGCAAAACGTGGTTTGGTGATGGTTTATGAAAATGGTATTGTGATGAAACATGAAGACTTTGGCAGAAACTGGGGCGTTCGTTTTAAAGGAGAATTTGGTAACCTGGATGTTAGTCGCGGGTTTCTTGATTCTAATCCGGCCAATATTGCAAAAGCGGTTTTAAAAGCAGACATGCCAAGAGTATATAACAGCACCAATCATTACCAGGATTGGCTGGATTGTATCAAATCCGGAAAACAACCTATTTGTGATGTTGAAACAGGCCACAGAAGCAGCAGCGTTTGTGCCCTGGCCAATATTGCCTATTGGATGAAACGCCCGCTGGATTGGGATCCTAAGAAAGAACAGTTTAAAAAAGATGATGAAGCCAATGCTTTGTTGAAACCGGCTTTTAGGGGGGATTGGAAATTGGTGTAAGATATCCCTTTATAATTATTGCCACAGAATACACAGAAGAGCACAGAAAAAATCTGTGTATTCTGTGGCAATAAAATTTTTATTTCTTAGTCAATAACCATTCTTTCAGAGACGCAAATTCTGCATCCATCAAAATGCTCTGTTTTTCTTTTGTAAATAAGTGTTGTGCAGATTCAGGGATAGAAAGTTTTTGTCCGATCATCGCCTCCACCGTATCTGGAAATTTAACGGGGTGTGCGGTTTCCAGAAACATCCCTTTCAGATCGGGATGATTTGAAAGATATTGTTCTAAGGCATCATACGCTACAGCTCCATGCGGATCCAATGTATAACCAAATTGTTGGTACACATCTGCAATGGTTTGTTTGGTGATCTCATCAGTAACTGTATAGCCAGATATTTTTTCTTTGATGGCTTCATACTTACTTCCAAACAATTCCATCACACGGATAAAATTACTCGGGCTGCCCACATCCATCGCATTAGAAATAGTGGGTATTGCAGTTTTGGATTGATAAGTGCCACTACGTAAATACTCAGGCACCGAATCATTCACATTGCAGGCCGCAATAAAATGTTGCACAGGTAATCCGCTTACATGCGCCAGTAATCCCGCACAAATATTTCCAAAATTGCCACTGGGTACAGCTATTACAGGCGGATTTTGTTTATCCTCCCATTGTTGATAGGCAAAGAAATAATATAATTGTTGCGGTAACCAGCGCGCCACATTTATAGAATTGGCAGAAGTAAGTTGTAATGCTTTGTTGAGATCTGCATCCATAAATGCATCTTTTACCATTGCCTGACAATCATCAAAACTTCCGTTTACTTCGAGAGCAGTGATGTTTTGTCCACAGGTAGTTAACTGTAATTCCTGTACCGGGCTCACTTTACCTGATGGATATAAGATCACTACTTCCACACCATCCACACCCAGAAAACCATTGGCCACTGCACCGCCTGTATCTCCTGAAGTTGCTACCAGCACTGTTACTTTCCCTTTTTGTTGTTGAGAAAAATAACCGAGGCAACGGCTCATAAATCTTGCACCAACATCTTTAAAAGCCAATGTAGGACCATGAAATAATTCGAGTGAAGAAATATGATCATTCACTTTCACCAAAGGAAAAGGAAAATGGATGGTTTCTGAAACGATGCGTTGTAATGAATTTGTATCAATGGTATCGCCAACATAAGGTTGCATTACAATAAATGCAAGCTCTTCTTTTGAATAGCTGTTGATGTTTTTAATAACAGCAGGATCAACTGTTGGAATGCGTTCCGGAAAATACAAACCCTTATCAGGCGCCTGCCCTTTAATAGTAGCTTCGCGGAAAGTGGTATTGGGTGCTGTTTTATTGAGGCTGTAGTAATTCATGTGATTATTTTTGCACGCAAGGGCGCAAAGGCGCAATATAAAACCGCGCCCTTGCGCCTTTGCGTGCTATTTTATTTCATTTATCAATCTAAAAACTGTACGCCAGTTTGGTTAATAGTGGTTACATAAGTATGATGATCTAACGATAATCTTTCATACACCGAATGCATTTGTTTCTCAACATCCTTCGCAGTGGCTTCATCCTTACTCAACATAAAAATGGATGGTCCGGAACCGGAGATACCACCACCAAGTGCCCCTGCTTCTTTGCTTCTTCGTTTGATCTCATCAAAACCGGGAATTAAAATACTTCTTACTGGTTCTATTAAAACATCTTCGAGCGATCGTCCTATCAGTTCGTAATCGCTTTGTAATAATCCTGCCACCAGTCCGGCAATATTGCCCCACTGTTTGATGGCGTCTTTCAATAATACCTGCTGTTTTAAAATACCTCTTGCATCAGAAGTGCGCACTTCTATCTGCGGATGTACAATGGTTACAAATAAAGAGGGAACTGTTAATGGAATAATATCCAAAGGAAAAATAGAACGTATCAAAGTAACACCACCATAAATACAGGGTGCAATATTATCTGCATGTTTTACACCAGAGGCAACTTTTTCACCATTCATCGCAAAGCGAACAAGGTCATGTTTGCTGAATCTGTCATTCAATAAACGATTGGCCGCTACTACTGCACCCGCAGCACTTGCCGCGCTGGAGCCTACACCACTGCCGGGTTTAATCTGTTTACAAATACGCAATTCAAATCCTACAGGCTCTTCAATTTCTTCCATCATAGCCAGTAATGCGGCGCCGGCTACATTTAATTCGGGTTGTGTAGGCAGGTTATATTCATCTTCATTGATAATAGTAATACCCGGTTCTTCTTTGAAACGGATCTTCATGATATCATATGGTTCATTTACAGCAAAACCGAGCACATCAAAACCACAGACCATGTTGGCGACGGTGGCGGGGGAGTGAATGGTAATACCCCCCAACCCCCTGAAGGGGGAGTAGAGAAATTTATTATTGAAAATTAGTTTCATACAAAATGTTTTGGT
>CANBSW010000157.1 GCA_947372235.1 Chitinophagaceae bacterium
GCAGTTTTTCTATTTACCCTATTTTTGCACTCCCAAAGAAAAAAGGGTAACCCCAAATTCTGAAGGAAAAGGTTCGATTCCGTAGCTCAGTTGGTAGAGCAATACACTTTTAATGTATGGGTCCTGGGTCCGAGTCCCAGCGGGATCACAAAAAGCCTCACAGAAATGTGGGGCTTTTTTATTGAATATCGAGCAAGGAATGATAAATAATGAAGTAAGTTAATAATACATATTCGATAACCATTGCAATAGCCATTTTAATTCAATACATTATCCAACTCTCTCCTAAATGCCAATAAACCAATAAACCAATAAACCAAATAAGCCTGTATCCTATATCTCCAACCTATTCCCCAACTCTATTTTTCCATTTGCCCATTACCAAGTATTTTTGCCTCCCCAAAGGGAATAACAATCATCTTCAAATCATCAATCAATACAAATGGCATACGACGTAATTGTTTTAGGAAGCGGCCCTGGCGGATATCCTGCTGCTATCCGTGCATCTCAATTAGGATTTAAAGTGGCGATCATCGAAAAAGAAAGTCTCGGTGGGATCTGCTTAAACTGGGGTTGTATTCCAACCAAAGCCCTTTTAAAAAGTGCACAGGTTTACGAATACATGAAGCACAGTGCCAATTATGGTATTAATGCTACCGGTGTTGCTCATGATTTTGGTGGTGTGGTTAAGCGCAGCCGTGGTGTTGCCGATAAAATGAGCAAAGGTGTTCAGTTTCTGATGAAGAAGAATAAGATCGATGTGGTGATGGGGTATGGAAAGATCAAAGCTAAGGGCCAGGTAGAAGTTACCGCAGCCGATGGAACGAAATCTGTTGTTGAAGGAAAATACATTGTAATTGCAACAGGTGGCAGAAGCAAAGAGTTACCAAACCTGAAACAGGATGGTAAAAAAGTGATCGGTTACCGCGAAGCCATGGTATTGCCTGAACAACCTAAAAGCATGATCATTGTAGGAAGTGGTGCAATAGGTGTTGAGTTTGCCTATTTCTACAACAGCATGGGAACCAAAGTAACCATTGTTGAATTCCTGCCTCGTATCGTTCCGGTAGAAGATGAAGAGATCTCTAAAGAACTGGAAAAACAATACAAGAAACAAGGCATCGATATCATGACCAATGCTTCTGTTGATTCGGTTGATACCGGTGGTACCGGAGTAAAAGCCATCGTTAAAAAACAGGATGGATCTACTGTTACTCTCGAAGCGGATATTGTTTTGAGTGCTGTAGGCGTGGTAGCCAACATCGAAAATATCGGACTGGAAGAAAATGGTATCAAAACAGAAAAAGGCAAGATCATAGTAGATGCTTACCAGCAAACATCTGTTAGCGGAATTTATGCCATCGGAGATTGTTCACCCGGGCAGGCTTTGGCACACGTAGCTTCAAAAGAAGGGATTAATGCTGCTGAACACATGGCTTACAATGAAAAGAAACTGCATCATTTACCTGATGTGATGGATTATAATAATATCCCGGGCTGTACTTATTGTACACCGGAAATAGCAAGTGTTGGTTACACAGAAAAAGCAGCTAAAGAAGCGGGTTACGAACTTAAGATTGGTAAGTTCCCATTCATGGCCAGCGGTAAAGCAAGTGCAGCCGGTGCTGTAGAAGGTTTTGTAAAAGTGATCTACGATGCTAAATACGGCGAATTACTGGGTTGTCATATGATTGGTATGAATGTGACAGAATTTATTGTAGAAGCCGTAGTTGCCCGTAAACTGGAAACCACAGCCCATGAGATCCTGAACTCCAGTCACCCACACCCAACCATGAGCGAAGGCATCAAAGAAGCAACAGCTGCAGCCTATGGAGAAGCAATTGATATCTAACAATATACAAAAATGAAAGCATAAGAAAAAAGGCCGTTTACCGGCCTTTTTTTTATATTTATATCCCCTCGTTCTGGTAAAGCTATTTTGCAGTTTAATGATACAACCGGTTGTCATATCGGTAACCCGTTCCGGTTATGAGTAACATAGAGAAAGATATTGCTGTTATTTATTCAGATAACCTGGATATTACCAGGCTCAGGGCATTGGTTAACCATATACCCGCTGCAGTATACAGATGCAGGGCTGATGATGATTTTACCCTTGAGTTTTTTAGTGATGAAGTTGTAAAACTTACCGGTTACCCAATGGCCTATTTCATGGAGAATAGAAGTAACGGCTATGCCAATCTGGTATATAATGATGATTTGGATCTTTTTAAAACAGCTTCTCAAAGGGCCGTTACTGAAAAAGAAAGGTATGAGATCCAATACAGGATCGTAAGAAAAGACGGAGCCATTCGTTGGGTAATGGAATGTGGTAAAGGTGTTTACGATTCTACAAATAAAGTGAGTTATATAGATGGCTGTATTTTTGATATCACCGACCGCAAAAATGCCGAAGAAGCCTTGGCAAGAAGCGAGGATGAAGTAAGAAGGCTTGCACTGGTTGCCCACAAAACCACTAATTCAGTATTAATTACCAATGCCGAAGGATATATTACCTGGGTAAATGACGGATATCTGAATGTTAGCGGCTATACATTGGAAGAACTGCGCAGCAAAAAGATTGGCTATTCACTGGAAGGTCCCGGTTTTGATGAAAAAGCAGTACTGAGGGTTCGTGAAGCATTGAAGAACAGGATGCCTTGTAAAGAAGAGCTGATTAGCTATAATAAAAAAGGAGAACCTGTTTGGCTGGAAGTAGATTGCCATCCTTTGCAGGATGAAAAAGGGACCCATCTTGGGTTTATGGCCATCGAAAATGATATCACACAAAGAAAACGAACACAGGCAGAGCAGGAGGAAACCTTGCAACGGTTAACCCTGGCAACAGATTCTGCCGAGATCGGGATCTTTGAAATTGACCTTAGTAGCAATGCCGTGGTTTGGGATGACAGGATGTATGAACTCTATGGTTATCCAAAAGATACTTCACTTAGTCTTTATAAGATCTATAATATGGCCATGCATCCCGATGATGCTGAAATGATGGCTAAAATTATTGGTGAATTATTATCATTGAAGAAAGAGATCAATGGCGCTGTCTATCGCATCTTACTGCCTGATGGAAGGATACGGCATATCGAATCACATGCCATCATCAAAAAATCTGAAAGCGGCCGGATCATCAGCCTGATCGGTACCAACCGGGATATTACTACCGATGTGTTGGTTCAGGAAAAAATTAAAAAGCAGAATAAAGTACTCCGAGAAATAGCTTTTATACAATCACATGAAGTTCGCAAACCGTTGGCCAATATTCTTGGAATGATTGAGATCCTCAATAATAGCGGTGCTTTTAATGATCTGGAACTCTTTGGACATTTGGTAGAAAGCGCCAAAGAGCTTGACCAACAGATCCGCGGTATCGTAAATAAGACCAATGAAATTGATGATGAACTCTTCCGATAAAATTGCGCCTTTGCGACTTGGCGTGCATAATCTGCTCACCATCTTGAAGGGTACGGTTTTTGGCTTACTTCGCAAAAACCTTCTTCAAAATTTCTGAGGTTCTTGCCACAGGATCTTTACGAATATTTTTTTCTTCCAATCCCACCTGATAGAAAATACCACTCAACGCTTTATCTGTAACATAAGCCGACAGGTCTGGATTTATCTTTTTGAATGTTGTAGGGAGATTATTATAAGTTGTAAATAATAGGGCCCAGTATCTGGTAGCACCTACTTTTTCAAGCGAGTTTGCAATAACAGGCATGAATGCCGATGTTAGATCACCAGTGGTTTTTCCTCTCAGGTAAGCAGTGGCTGCTGTGTCACTCCCTTTCAAAATACCCAAAGCATCCTGAAAACTCATTTGTTTGATAGCATTACCAAAAATAGGCGCAGCGCTTTTGCAAGCATCTTCAGCTGCGCGGTTCATACTAAGAATAGCATTATCTACCTGTTTGCCCAAACCAATTCCACGTAAAGTATTTTCTACTTTTTGTGCTTCCGGCGGCAGCAGGATCTTTAAAGCCGCATTCTTAAAAAAGCCATCCGCCTGTGAAAGTGCAGTTGATCCTTTCTGAGATCCTACTACCAAAGCTTCTTTCAGGCCAGATACAATATCGTCATTGCTTAATACCCCCTGCTTGTTCGATATCACCTCCTTGGCCTTGTTCAATAATCCCTTTAATCCCTGCGCTTCTGAAGCAGTTATTCCCAGTACAATAACAATAGATAAGACAATGATCTTTTTCATGAAATGTTTTAAAATAAATATCCAAAAATAGTACCAAACACAGAATCCCTTTGTTGGTCAAATATAAAAACAGAATGGGGAACGGGGTGTGAATGAATTGCTATAACTGCTAACCGTTTTTACACCATTTGGGGTGAGCTGTTTCTGTTATAACTTATCTTTATAGCATAAATAAGCGTATGAAAAAGTTACAATTCCTGCTATTGCCGGTTTTATTTGTGATGATCAGTTCAATGTGTTTGTCACAATCCAGTACTTATATTTTATTGCGCCATGCAGAAAAAGACACTTCCGCGGCCGGCTCAACCCTAATGAAAGCCGATCCACCCCTCACAAAGGAAGGTGAACAAAGAGCCCAAAATTTACTGGAAGTTCTAAAAGCATACTCCCCTGATGCTATCTATTCAACCAATTTTGTTCGTACCAAAAATACAGTTACGCCACTTTCTAAGAAATTCAATAAAGAAATACAATTATATGATCCTAAGCTATTAACAGCATTTAGTGAACAATTATTATTAATGAAGGGGAAAACAATTGTAATAGCAGGACATTCAAATACTACACCGGCATTGGTTAATTTATTGATCAAAGAGAACAAATATCCCAACCTCGATGAAAGCGTATATAACCAACTTTGGATTGTTACGGTGAATGAAGGGAAAGCGGATGCTAAAGTGGTGGTGTATTGAGTAGTTAAGAATTATGAATTAAGAATTAAAAATTTAATGGAAAGGAAATTCGCTTGCATAATTCATAATTCAGACCAAGTTCACTATTCCGACAAAATCCCAACCGCCTTACCCAGCGGTGCAAACACAAAATCGGTTTCTTCTATCCAGTAACGCTTATCGGTTCGGCTGCATTTGTATACGTATTGGTGAAGGGTGTTCATGCCTATTTTTTCAAGATTGTCAACATATTGGCCTTTATCGTAGATCCAAAATCCCATTCCGCGGCTTCTTTTTACAAAAATGCAGCTTCTGGAGCTGGCCAGTTCAACTCCATGTTCTTCATTGTTGACCGATCTGGCAAAATCTGGGAGTGAAAGGTAGATGCCAACTTCATATAAGTACACGATCACGTCACCGGTTTCCAGGGTAATGGTTTGAAATTCTTTGGGTTGAAAGAAATATTGAGAGGGTTTATAATAAAACCAGAAACTGCCACCCTCGGCTTTGGCCCATTTTACATCGGCAAATGATATTTTGGTGAGATCTGGCTTCTTTCCATTGCTGGTATCCTTTACATCGCCATTTTGTCCAAACAATACAACCGGAAGAGCCAGCAGTAAAATCAGAAGCTTCATATTGGGGCTATTTGATCATTAGTAAGGTACGAATAATGTTTACATATTTCTACGGGAGTGAGTAATGATTACTATGTAGATAGATGTTTGCTTCCTATTATTACAAATTCAACCTTAAACTCCAAACTCCAAACTCCAAACTCCAAACCTCAAACCTCAAACTTCCCTACCTTTGCGCCCGTTATGAAATTTGAGAAAGAAATCAACAGGCGTAAAACATTTGCTATTATCTCTCACCCCGATGCCGGTAAAACCACATTAACAGAGAAATTGCTTTTGTTTGGAGGTGCTATTCAGGTGGCAGGTGCCGTAAAAAGCAATAAGATCAAAAAACATGCTACCAGCGATTTCATGGAAATTGAGCGCCAAAGAGGGATCTCTGTGGCTACTTCGGTGATGACATTTGAGTATGAGAATACCCTTATCAACCTATTGGATACACCCGGCCACAAGGATTTTGCAGAAGATACTTATCGTACCCTTACCGCTGTTGATAGCGTAATACTGGTAATCGACAGCGTAAATGGGGTAGAAGCCCAAACCCGTCGACTCATGGAAGTATGCCGCATGCGCGATACACCCGTGATCGTTTTTATCAACAAAATGGATCGTGACGGAAAAAATCGCTTTGATCTGTTGGAAGAAATAGAAAATGAACTGCATATTTCTCTTCATCCCATGACCTGGCCCATTAATAGTGGCAAAGAATTTAAAGGAGTATATAATCTTGATAATAAGAGTCTTAGGTTGTTTACCGCAAGTACAAAAGCAGATGATGAGGATGTAATTGGGATAAGTGATTTGAAAGATACACTGCTCGATGCAAAAGTTGGCGACCGTGATGCGGAACAGTTAAGAGAGGATGTAGAACTGATAGATGGGGTGTATGGTGAATTGAAGACGGATGATTACCTCAACGGAAAAATAGCACCGGTATTCTTCGGAAGTGCGGTTAATAATTTTGGGGTGAAGGAAATGCTGGATACATTCATCAGAATAGCCCCGGTTCCGCGTAGTAGAGAGACTTCTGTACGTACGGTTGATGTAGGTGAGGATAAGTTTAGTGGCTTTATTTTCAAGATACACGCCAACCTGGATCCCAAGCACCGCGACAGGATCGCTTTTATGCGCGTGTGTAGCGGAAGGTTTGAGCGAAATAAGTATTTCCACCATGTTAGGTTGGATAAGGATGTTCGCTTTAGCAATCCTTACAGTTTCATGGCACGAAACAAAGATATCATTGACGATGCCTATGCGGGCGATGTGGTAGGCTTGTTTGATACCGGCAACTTCAAAATAGGCGATACCCTTACCGAAGGAGAAAACTTCTTTTTTGTAGGAATACCTACTTTTTCACCTGAAATTTTTAAAGAATTGGTGAATAAAGATCCTATGAAAACCAAGCAATTAGAAAAAGGAATTAGTCAGCTTACCGATGAAGGAGTAGCGCAGCTCTTTACCCAGTTTGGTGGAAATAAAAAGATCATTGGTTGTGTGGGCGAATTGCAATTTGAAGTGATTCAGTACCGTTTGCTGCAGGAATATGGCGCGGCCTGTGAGTTTAGATCACTTCCATTTTATAAGGCTTGCTGGCTAACCAGTACCAATCAGGCAAAGCTGGATGAATTCCTTCGGTTTAAGCAGCAAAACTCTGCCGAGGATAAAGATGGTCATCCCGTTTACCTTGCCCAAAGCGAGTGGTTCTTAAATACAGAGATCACTAATAACCCGGATATTATTTTTCACTTTTCAAGTGAGATCCATAAGTAATACCTGTTCTTTTTTGGGCGTCGTTTGCTTTCAGGTATTTTAGAACATCATTCAATGTAAGCAGGTATTTAACGGATATGTCTTTTATTTTTAAAGCATTTTGCCGGATGTTTTCTTTGTCAGTATCCTGGTAAATAAGGGTTGATAGTGACATGAATTGCTCAAAAGGCTGTCTGATATCATTGGAAAGCAGGTTCACGATGTCTTTTTTCTCTTCAATCAGATAGTCGAGATGTTCGATTGTGTATTGTAATTCTCTCAATAAAACCCCCGCCTCATCTTCAAATTGAACCGGAAGTTGTGGAATTTCTTTATCTGAAACATATTTGGTTAAAGCATTTTTTGCTTCACGTAATGGCCAAAGGAGCTTATTTAAAAAATATAAAGTGAGGGCAGATGCTAACAAAGTGGCAGTCAGAATAGCAAGTAAAACGTATTTTTTATTAAAATTAAAAGTGTCGGTAATACTTAGTAATGATATAATAATCAGAGGAGTATGTATTCCTAAAAATGCAACAAAAAGAAATTTACGAGAATAGTGTTTATTGAGATATCGGATACCGGAAAGTCTTGAATACAGTGTTGGCATGGCAGGATATTAACGGGATTAATAATTATATACGTTGGAAATCAGGCTTTGGATTTCCTATTTTTATAGAAACCAATTTTGCATGATATTGTTTGAAACAGAGAGAATGATTGTCCGCAGATTTGCCGAATCAGATGCTGAATCCTTTTTTCGGGTGAATGGAGATCCGGATGTGATGCGGTATATCCGTCCGGCCAAAACCCGCGAACAAAGTGATGCCTTCCTGCATGAAAATCTCATTTTTTATAAGGAGGGTTCTGTTTTGGGCAGGTATGCTGTTTTTTCAAAAAGCAATGCATCATTTTTAGGCTCTTTTTCTTTTCTGTATCTGGAAGGGGAAGCTGATTTTCATATTGGCTATGCACTGGTTCCGGAAGCCTGGGGTAAAGGATATGCTACAGAACTGGTTCAATTTGGAATGGAGTATTATTTCAGTAACACCGATAAACGACATCTTTTTGCCATCACAGAACCGGGAAATTTAGCTTCACAAAAGGTTTTGCTGAAGAATGGATTCAATAAAAAAGAACAAATGGAGGAGCCAGGTACTAAACTGGATGTATTTTATATCTCAAGGGGGTCATCTTTCTCAAACTGATATTAGCGGCAAATAGTTCGGGCTTATTTGTACTTTTGCCGCTCTTATGAAATCAAAAACACTTAAGAAAGACAAGGTAAATATCATCACCCTCGGCTGTAGCAAAAATCTGGTGGATAGTGAAGTACTCAGTGGACAGTTGGCTGCCAATGATATTAATGTGGTGCATGAGAATACCAAGCTTGATCATAATATCTCTGTTGTAAATACTTGTGGCTTTATCGATAAAGCCAAAGAAGAAAGCATTAATACCATTCTGGATCAGCTGGAACTAAAACGCCGAGGCAAACTGGATAAGGTATATGTAACCGGCTGCCTAAGCGAGCGCTATCGTGCAGATTTGGAACTGGAAATGCCGGAAGTAGATGCCTGGTTTGGTACCCTAGAATTACCCCAGATCCTGAAACAGTTTGATGCCGATTATAAGACCGAATTACTGGGCGAGCGGTTATTGAGTACTCCCAGGCATTATGCCTACTTAAAGATCAGCGAAGGTTGTAACCGAACCTGTTCTTTTTGCGCCATCCCTTTAATGCGTGGTCAGCATATAAGTAAACCCATAGAAGCATTGGTTGCCGAGGCAGAAGGCTTGGTAAAAAAAGGGGTGAAGGAGATCATGCTGATTGCACAGGAATTGACGTATTATGGTTTAGACATCTATAAGAAAAGAGAACTTCCCAAATTGTTGCATGCTTTGGCTGATGTAAAGGGGATTGAATGGATCCGTTTACATTATGCTTACCCGAGTAAGTTTCCTTTGGAGATTTTGGATGTGATGCAGGAACGCGATAATATCTGCAAATACCTTGATATGCCTTTGCAGCATGCAAGCAATAATATGCTGGATGCCATGCACCGGAATATTACCCGTGAGGAAATGACGGAACTGATCCGCGCCATTCGCGAAAAAGTGCCCGGAATCTGTTTGCGTACCACATTGATTGCCGGTTTCCCGGGTGAAACGGATGAGGATGTGGAAGAGTTAAAAGCATTTTTACAGGAACATAAGTTTGACCGGGTTGGGATCTTCAATTACAGTCATGAAGAAAATACTTCGGCATATGATCTGGAAGATAATATCCCGGATGAGGTAAAAGCCGAACGAGCCCAATCCATCATGGAAGTGCAGCAGGAGATCAGCTATGAGAAGAACCAGGAAAAAGTGGGCAAGGTTTTTAAAGTGATCATTGATAAGAAAGAAGCCGGCCGTTATCTTGGCCGTACAGAATTTGACAGTGTGGAAGTGGATAATGAAGTAGTGATCCATTCCACCAAAAAACTAGCTATTGGTGAGTTTGTAAATGTAAAGATCACCAAAGCGTATGATTATGATATTGAAGGGGAAGTGGT